>NZ_JAAGLN010000399.1 GCF_010548145.1 Streptomyces sp. SID10853 | reverse complement strand
GCCAGCGCGAGCCTGCGCAGCAACCGGCGCCCCTGCTCGGGCTGGTCGCTGTAGCGCAGCGCCAGCGCGCGCTCGACCGGGGGGAGGTCCCGGTACGAGCCGAGGTGCGCGGCGAGTTCGCGCGTCGACCGCCGGCCGAGCGAGGAGCCGGCGACCCGCAGGGCCAGCGGCAGTCCGCCGCACAACTCCGCGACCTGGTCCGTCGCTTCGGCGTCGTACGGGCTCTCCGGCTCCTCGGCGGCCTCCCGCAGCAGCTCGTCCGAGCCCGCCGCGTCCAGCGCGTCGACCGGCAGCTGGTGCACCCAGGCGCGGAGGTCACCGGGCAGTTCGAGCGGGGCGCCCGACGTCACCAGGACCAGGCTGTCGGAGCGCTCCGGTACGAGGGCCCGCACCTGCGCCGGGTCCGACGCGTCGTCCAGGACGACGGTGACCGCGAGGCCGGTCAGATGCTGGTGGTAGAGCTCGCTCAGCCGCTTCAACTGCTGCTCGGGCGAAGAGCGTTCGCGGAAGAGCAGCTGTTCGCGGGGCGCGCCGAGGCGATTCAGCAGATGGAGCAGCGCGTCCCTGGTCGACAGGGGCGGCTCGTCGCGGGTCGCACCGCGCAGATCGACCACGCACGCACCGCGGAACTGGTCCTTCAGCTGGTGCGCGGCGCGGACGGCGAGCGTGGTGCGCCCGGAGCCGGGGGCGCCGTGCAGCACCACGACCGTCGGCCGGGTCTCGGTGGAGGCGCGGGCCGCGTGCACCCACTGGGTGATCTGCGCCAGCTCCTGCCGCCGGCCGGCGAACGGCCCGCCCGCGTCCGGCAGATGGCCGAACGACTGGTCGAGCGTGGACCGCCTGCGCGCCGCCGCGCTCTTGTCGGTGCCGCGCAGCTGCGGCGGCACCGTGCTCTTCGTCTTCTTCTGCGGCACGGCGAGCATCCGCTGCTGGTCCAGATACGGGCGGATGCCCCGTACTTCCAGCGCCGTCAGCCACTCCAGCCGCAACTGCTCGGTCCCGCCGGGCTGCCCCTGGGCCCCGGCGCTGCGGTGGGCGGCGGGCCAGTGCGCGGCGGTCACCCTGGCGACGGTGGTGGCCGCACCGGCGACGGCGACGACCACGCCGGAGCCCACCGCGGTGGACCCGCCGGCCCCCATGACGAGGTCCGCTCCGCATGCGGCGATCGCGGCAACGACCGTGACCAGCGCGGGTGTCGCGAGGGACGCGCGATTGAAGTGCGCGGAGAGCGGATGCTGCTCGGCTGCCGCCGCGTCGAGTGCGCGGGTGTACGCGGCGTACTCGTCGGCGGCGCTCTCGGCCAGCGCGTCGAGCGCACCACGCCCCCGCGCCAGCAACGTCCCCGCGTCGGCCCGGCCGCCCGCCCGCCTCACCTCCTCCTCCACGGCGCGCACCAACAGCCGCTCTGCTTCCGCCCGATGGCCGTCCCGCATATGCATTCCCCCTCCGGGATACTCCGTTCGGAATGCAAGTGTCCTGCGCGGGGCGACGGAACGCGAGGGAACGGGGCCGGGGACCGGGAAACGGGGCAGGAGAGAGGGGCGGCCCTGTGCAGGGCGTGTCCCGCAGATCGAGCGGGGCCGTAGCGCGGGCCAGGACGTACTCAGCCGGTTCGCCGTCGCGCTGGGGGGCCGCCTCCACCAGGCCATCTGCTGCGACGACGGAGACACCGCGGCCATCGCCCGAGGCGGGGTATACGTGGCCCGGCGGGGTCGGCATGGGAGGGTTGGGCCCATGCCGAATCGCCTGGCCCACGA
Source organism: Streptomyces sp. SID10853 (assembly GCF_010548145.1). GTDB lineage: Bacteria > Actinomycetota > Actinomycetes > Streptomycetales > Streptomycetaceae > Streptomyces. The sequence continues at coordinate 1,738 of NZ_JAAGLN010000399.1, read as the reverse complement.
AACGTCCCCGTACCTGCTCCAGCACGCCGACAACCCGGTCGACTGGTGGCCCTGGTCGGCCGAGGCGTTCGAGGAGGCGCGCAGGCGTGGGGTGCCGGTGCTGCTCAGCGTCGGCTACAGCTCGTGCCACTGGTGCCACGTCATGGCGCACGAGTCCTTCGAGGACGAACAGACCGCCGCCTACCTCAATGAGCACTTCGTCCCGGTCAAGGTCGACCGGGAGGAGCGTCCGGACATCGACGCCGTCTATATGGAGGCCGTGCAGGCCGCCACCGGACAGGGCGGCTGGCCCATGACCGTGTTCCTCAATGCCGAGGCCCAGCCCTTCTACTTCGGTACGTACTTTCCGCCCGAGCCGCGGCACGGCATGCCCTCCTTCCGGCAGGTGCTCGAAGGGGTCACCGGCGCCTGGACCGGGCGGCGTGGTGAGGTGGACGAGGTCGCCGCCAAGGTGGTGGAGGATCTGGCCGGCCGCTCGCTCACCCACGATGCCGCCGGGCCGCCCGGGGCGGACGATCTCGCGGGGGCGCTGCTCGCGCTGACGCGGGAGTACGACGCCAAGAACGCCGGGTTCGGCGGGGCGCCCAAGTTCCCGCCGTCCATGGCCGTCGAGTTCCTGCTGCGCCACCATGCCCGTACCGGCTCCGACGGCGCCCTCCAGATGGCCGCCGACACCTGCGAGGCCATGGCGCGCGGCGGGATGTACGACCAGCTCGGCGGCGGGTTCGCCCGGTACTCCGTGGACCGGGAGTGGCGGGTCCCGCACTTCGAGAAGATGCTCTACGACAACGCCCTGCTCTGCCGTGTGTACACCCACCTCTGGCGGGTCACCGGGTCGGACCTGGCGCGCCGGGTGGCCCTGGAGACCGCCGACTTCATCGCCACCGGGCTCCGTACCCCCGAGGGCGGGTTCGCGTCGGCGCTGGACGCCGACAGTGAGGACGCGGACGGGCGGCACGTCGAGGGCGCCTACTACGTGTGGACCCCGGACCAGCTGCGCGAGCTGCTGGGCGACGCCGACGGCGAGCGGGCCGCCCGGCTGTACGGGGTCACCGATGAGGGGACCTTCGAGGAGGGGGCGTCCGTCCTCCAGCTGCCCGGCGACGACGTGCCGGCCGAGCTGCGCGCCCGGCTGCTCGCCGCGCGGAGCCTGCGGCCCGCGCCCGGCCGGGACGACAAGGTCGTCGCCGCGTGGCACGGCCTGGCCGTCGCGGCCCTCGCCGAGACCGGCGCCTGCTTCGACCGCCCCGACCTGGTCGAGCGCGCCACCGAGGCCGCCGACCTGCTGGTGCGGCTGCACATGGACGACGGCGCCCGCCTCTCCCGTACGTCCAGGGACGGCCGGGTCGGCGCCAACCCCGGTGTCCTGGAGGACTACGCGGATGTCGCCGAGGGCTTCCTCGCGCTGGCCGGGGTCACCGGGGAAGGGGTCTGGCTGGAGTTCGCCGGGTTCCTGCTCGATCTCGTACTCGACCTGTTCACGGGTGAGGACGGCACGCTCTACGACACCGCGCACGACGCCGAGCCGCTGATCCGCCGCCCCCAGGACCCGACCGACACCGCGACCCCTTCGGGCTGGACCGCCGCCGCCGGGGCGCTGCTCTCGTACGCCGCGCACACCGGCTCCGAGGCCCACCGCACCGCCGCCGAACGGGCGCTCGGTGTGGTGAAGGCGCTCGGTCCGCGTGCGCCGCGCTTCATCGGCTGGGGGCTCGCGGTGGCGGAGGCCGCTGTCGAC
>NZ_JAAGLN010000398.1 GCF_010548145.1 Streptomyces sp. SID10853 | reverse complement strand
AGGACTGCGGACGCGGCGGCCAGCGGGACCGGGAGCAGCAGCCGGGTGCGGTGCGGGCCCAGCCGGTGCGGCCAGCCGCGCATTCCGAGTGCCAGGTCGCTGCGGATGTCGGGCAGGACGTCGCCGAGGTGGGCGCCGATGCCCAGCAGCGCGCCCGCGGTGACGATCCACCAGACGGGCCGCGGCTGTCCCGGCAGGCCGAGTGCGACGAAGGCGGGCAGTGCGGCGAAGCCCACCGCGTACGGCAGCCAGGACCAGCCGCTCGCCTTGAGCCCGAGGTCGTACGCCCAGGCCAGGCCGACCCCCGTCAGATGCACGGCGCCCGCCCACCTGCCGCAGCCGAACGACAGCGGCACACAGAGCGCAAGCGCGGTGAACGCGGCGGCCCACACGGTGCGTACGCCGACCCTGCCGTCGGCGACCGGCTTGCCGCTGCGGCCGGCCGCGGTGTCCCGGGGTGCGTCGACCGCGTCGTTGCACCAGCCGACGGACAGCTGCCCGGTGAGCACGGCTGCGGCGGTCAGGACACACCGCCCGGGGCTCTGCCCCGCGGTCACGGCAAGCCCGGTCAGCAGGACGGTGACCGCCACGACGGGCCCGGGGTGGCACGATCCGGCCAGCGCGGCCGCGACACCGCCCCGCCCGGCGACGCGTCCATCTGCCAGGGGCTGCTCGGGAGTTCCCACCCGGTGATCGTAGACACGGCCTGCCCCGCGCCACCGTTGCGCGCGCTGCTCACCCGTGCGGACTCGCCACGCGTACGGGCGAATCGGCCGGGAGCGCCGAGGGGGCGGCCAGGGTGTCGGGAGCCCTGCCGGGGGCAGGGATGCTGCAATGCAGGGCACGTCATCCCCGAGGCGGAAGAACATATGACCCGGATCGCAGCCGTCCACGGTGTCCTGGCACCGCACCGCCACGCCCAGCACGAGATCACCGACATGGTGGCCCGCGTCTGCCTGCCCGACGGCGCCGACCGGCGGGTCCTCGACCGGCTGCACCGCAGCTCCCGGGTCCGCACCCGCCATATGACGCTGCCGCTGGAGGCGTACGAGAAGCTGGACGGATTCGGCGCCGCCAACGACGCGTTCATCGCCGGTGCGACGGAGCTCGGCGCCGCGGCCGTCCGGGGCGCGCTGCACGCGGCGGGGCTGCGCCCCGAGGACGTGGACCTGCTGATCTTCACCTCGGTCACCGGAATCGCCACCCCGTCCATCGACGCACGGCTGGCGAACCGGCTCGGGCTGCGCCCCGACGTCAAACGGCTGCCGCTCTTCGGGCTCGGCTGCGCCGGGGGCGCGGCGGGGCTGGCCCGCACCCACGACTATCTGCTCGGACATCCGGACGAGGTGGCGGTACTGCTCTCCGTCGAGCTGTGCTCCCTCACCTTCCAGCGCGACGACAGCTCGATGGCCAACCTGATCGCCACCGCCCTCTTCGGGGACGGCGCGGCGGCGGTCGTGGCCTGCGGCCCCGACCACCCCGCCGCACGGCGCGAGCTGCCGGGGCCGGCCGTCGTGGACACCCGCAGCCGGCTCTACCCCGACACCGGTCATGTCATGGGCTGGAACATCAAGAGCTCGGGCTTCCAGGTGGTGCTGGACCCGTCCGTGCCCGATGTGGTCCGCCGTCATCTCGCCTCGGACGTCACGGGTTTCCTCGCCGACCACGGTCTCAAGCCGAAGGATGTGTCGGCCTGGGTCTGCCACCCGGGCGGCCCGAAAGTGCTGGAGGCGGTCACCGAAGCGCTCGGACTGCCCGACGAGGCACTCGGGGTGACCTGGCGCCACCTCGCCGACGTGGGCAATCTGTCCTCCTCGTCGGTACTGCACGTGCTGCGCGACACCCTGGCGGGGGACCCTCCGGCGCCGGGCACACCGGGGCTGCTGCTGGCGATGGGCCCGGGCTTCTGCTGCGAACTGGTTCTGCTGCGCTGGTAGCCCGGCGGACCGCAGCAGCCGCAATGAGCCGCAGGACGCCGTGCCGCGGCCGTGATTCGGAGGACCCATGATCTGGTACGTGCTGCTGGTGGCCGCAGTCGCCGCCGAGCGCATCGCCGAACTCGTCGTCGCCCGGCGCAACGAGCGCTGGAGCATGGCGCGCGGTGCGACCGTCGCCGGGCAGGGCCACTATCCGGTGATGGTCGCCCTGCACACCGGGCTGCTCGCGGCGTGTGTGGCCGAGGTCTGGCTGGGCGGCCGGCCGTTCCTGCCCGCGCTGGGCTGGCCAATGGCGGCCGTCCTGGTGGCTGCCCAGGGGCTGCGCTGGTGGTGCATCGGGACGCTGGGGCCCCGCTGGAACACCCGGGTGATCGTCGTGCCCGGCCTGCCCCTGGTGCAGGGCGGCCCCTACCGCTGGCTGCTGCACCCGAACTATGTGGCCGTGGTCGCCGAGGGGGTGGCGCTGCCACTGGTGCACACCGCGTGGCTCACCGCGCTGGTGTTCACGGTGCTCAACGCCGCGCTGCTGACCGTCCGTATCCGCTGCGAGAACACGGCGCTGGCGGGGTCCGGGACGGCAGGGGTCGGGACGGCAGGGCCCGGTGCGGCAGGGGCCGGGACGGCGGAATCCGGTGTAACAGGGCCCGGTGCGGCTGGGACCGGGACGGCGGAGTCCGGTGTAGCAGGGGCCGGTGCGGCAGGGGCCGGGACGGCGGAATCCGGTGTAACAGGGTCCGGTGCGGCGGGGGATGTCACGGCGTGATCGACGTACTGGTGGCGGGCGGCGGCCCCGCCGGACTCGCCACCGCTGTCCATGCCGCGCTGGCCGGTCTGGAGGCCGTCGTCGTGGAGCCCAGGATCTCCCCGGTGGACAAAGCCTGCGGCGAGGGGGTCATGCCCGGCGGAGTCGCCGCGCTGCGGGCGCTGGGGGTGCCGGTGCAGGGGCGTGAACTGCGCGGTATCCGCTACCTCGACGGCCGGCGCAGCGCCGAGGCCGCGTTCCGGGACGGGACCGGTCTCGGGATCCGCCGTACGGTGCTGCACGCCGCGCTGTACGAGCGCGCCCGCGACATGGGCGTACGGATGGTCACGGGCAAGGTCGGCGAGGTACGCCAGAGCGCCGACTCCGTCACAGCGGCCGGGCTCACCGCGCGCTGGCTGGTGGCCGCCGACGGCCTGCACTCACCGCTGCGCCGCGCCCTCGGGCTCGATCTGCCCGGCCGCTCCCCCGGCCGGTACGGGCTGCGCCGACACTACCGGTGCGCCCCGTGGACCGACTTCGTCGAGGTGCACTGGTCCGCGCACGGTGAGGCGTATGTGACGCCTGTCGGCGACGAGTTGGTCGGGGTCGCGGTGCTCAGCCGCAGCCGCCGCGGCTACGACGCGCACCTGGCCGGCTTCCCTGCGCTGTACGAGGCGCTGCGCGGCCCCTACGCGAGCACCGTGCGGGGCGCGGGACCGCTCCGTCAGCGGGTACGGAGCCGGGTGGCCGGGCGCGTGCTGCTCGTCGGCGACGCGGCGGGGTACGTCGACGCGCTCACCGGCGAGGGAATCGCCCTGGCCCTGGCGACCGCCGGGGCAGCGGTGCGCTGCCTGGCG
>NZ_JAAGLN010000397.1 GCF_010548145.1 Streptomyces sp. SID10853 | reverse complement strand
ACGGCCGCCACCAGGGCGCAGACGAGCGCCTCGGTCACGACCGTACGGGGCTCGGCGGCACGCACGGCGGCCCAGGTCTCCAGCGCCTCGCGGTGCAGCCGGCGCGGGGCTCCGGCCAGTCCGGCCAGGGTGTGCCGCTCGGCGGACCCGGTTGTCATGCGCTCAGCCGGAGGGTCAGCTCTGCCCGCAGCGCTGTCACGTCCACCCGGTCGGCGGCCAGCAGCGCGGTGACCGCGCCGCCGGTTCCGGTGTCCTCGTGCGCCGTCTCCGGCTCGTCGAGCAGCGCGGACAGCAGATGGGCCGTACCGACCGTGGGCGACCGGTGCTCGGCGGCGGACAGCTGGGCCTTCGCGGTGACCCGCTCGACAGCGGCGGACTGCCGCACGCGGTCGCCCTCGCCGCCTGCGGTGGGGTCGGGGTCAGCGGCGGACGGGGCCGCCGAAGCCGCCGAAGCCGCCGAGACCAGGGAGACCTGCCGTACGCCGTGCCGACGCAGCAGGGCCGGAGCGGAGTTGGCGGACTCCAGACCCGCGGGAAGCGCGCGCCCGGCCACGTACAGGGCCCGGTCCAGCGCCAGGATCCCCAGCAGCAGGTCCACCGGCTCCACGGTGGCGCGCCCGCACCGTACCGCTTGCCTCATGGCCTCGACGGACACCGCGAACAGCACGGGTGAGCCGTTCCCGGTGCTGCCCGATGTCCATGAAGTCAGCGCGCGGGTCAGGACGTTGCCGCTCCTGCCGAGCGTGCCGGCCCGGCGCAGGAGGGTGACACCGCGGGATTCCGGCCGCTCGGTCTCTGCCGGGGCGCTGGCGTCCAGCTTGTCGAGCGCGGTCGACGCGGCGGCCAGGTCCAGCTGCCGCAGCAGCAGGGCTTCCCGCGCCCGGGTGTCCGGCAGGTCCAGCAGGGCGCGGGCCACATGCCTGCAGCGCACGGAGATCGTCCCTTCGGCGCGGGCCGAACCGACCGCGAGCAGCAGGCACGCACGCATCGCCCCGCTCATCGCGGGCAGCGCCGGGCTGCTGCCTGCGGCCGGTCCGCCCGAACCGGAGCCGACGCGCCACCGCGCCTCACGCCAGGCGGCATCCACCTCCGCCCCGTCGGCAGCGTGCTCGGCTCCCGCATCGGCACCGGCCTGCGTACGGGGCGCGAGGTCATCGCTCGCCCAGCCACAGCCCGCCCGGCCGGAGATCATCCCGCTGAGCGAGCCGGCCTTCCGCATTCCGGGGGCGATCGCCGCACCGGCGTCCGAGTCACCCAGCACGAGCTGCCCCAGCAGGGTGTCCGTCCCCACGTCCGTCAGCTCTCGCTTGCCCGCATGGCGCAGCGTCTCCACGAGCAGATCCATGACGTCCGGCTCGAACTCGGTGGCCGCCCCGGTCACGGCCGTGTCCTCGGCTGCTCCGGTCGTCCCTGGCTTTCCCATCGATGTTCCCCTCAACTGTGGTGACCTGGTCCGATGAACGCTAGGCGCCCCCGCATCACCGCCGCGTCGGCCGATCGTCCACACTCTCCGTCCGATCGGCGAACCGCGCCCCATCACCATGATGGGCCGGTCCATCGTGCGGCGGACAGCGAGCGGCGCCACCGCGCGGTACCGGTCGGCCCGGCCGACCGGTGGGCACGCCGAGCCTCGGCGTACCCGCCCGTCGCACGCGCGGCATAGGCTGATCAAGCGTTCGCCTCACCCGACTCAGCATGGCGAAGTTCGTGCGGCGCACCTATTGCAGCCGGCACGACGCCGGGTGGCGGTCGCTCCTCGTGCAGTGCTTCACCCATACGCGGGAAGTGGAATCCCTGCCGCTGCACAGCGGTGCAGGTGCATGCGCCACGGCCCACCCTTGACTGGGCCGCGACCGAACTCGGCCGGCCCACAACGCACTTCAAGACGCTCGCCCCCGGCCTTGGCACCGGCGACGCGGTCGCCGCCAGGCGGTCGTGCTCACCGATCCGAACCGGTGGACAGGAGGCCCCGCACAAGAACGTGGACCACCCGCGGACCGGCGCTGCCACGCCGGACTGCGACAGGCCATGGCCTCCGCATGCGTACGGAGTTACAGCTAGGCTCGCCCGCATGCTGAAGCGGCTTCCGTTCGACGATGCGCTGCGCTCCACCGTGGGCGTCCCGATGCGAAGCAGACTTCTGGACAGCAGTCCGCGGTCACGGGTGTGGCGGGTGCGGCTGGCCGACCGGCGGCTGGTCATCGTCAAGCAGATCACCGACGGCGGGGACGCGGGCGCCGACGCGGGCACGCGCTTCGAGCGGGAGGTCGCCGGGCTGCGCCTGGCGGGGCGGGCGACCGGGCCCGCCGTGGCCCCTGCGGTGCTCGCCACGGACCTGCCCTCGCGGGTGATGGTCCTGGAGCACCTGGACGACCTCGGCAAGACGGACGACTGGATGCCTGGGTACGCCGAGTCGCTCGCCCGGCTGCACGCCCTGACCGGACCCGAGGACGCGGGCGCACTCCCGGCCTGGTCGGGGCCCACAGCCGCCGACGCGGAGTCCTTCCTCACCATGGCCCGGGCGCTCGACGTGCCCGTCCCGTCCACGGTTCTCGATGAACTCACCTCTCTCCTGAGCCGGTTGGACCCCAGTCCGCATCATGCGCTGCTGCACGGCGACCCGTGCCCCGGCAACGATCTGCGCACCGCCGACGGTGTCCGTTTCGTCGACTTCGAACGAGCCTCGCTCGGCAACGGACTGGTCGAACTCGCGTACTTTCGCACCGGCTTCCCTACCTGCTGGTGCGCGATGTCGGTCACCGCGGCCCCGCTCGCGGAGGTCGAGGACGTCTACCGGACCACTTGGCGCGGCCTCACGGGCAGGGATGTGCCGGGTGACCTCGCCGACGCGTGCGCCGGCTGGCTGATCCAGGGAGACGCGCTCGTCGAGCGGGCCCACCGCGGGACAGTCGACCAGCTCGCCCGGGTGCCCGTCGAGGACTTCGAGTGGGGCTACATCTCTGCCCGTGAGCGGCTCGTCCACCGCCTCGGCGTGGTCGCCGGCATGACCCGCGACCACGACCGCCTGCACGCGGTGGGCCGCCTCAGCTCAACCCTGGCCGTACGCCTGTTGGAATGCTGGCCGAACCTGCGGCCGCTGCCCGCGCACGGCACCCGCCCTTGGTTCTAGGTCGTGTTACAGAAGTTGCTGCCGTGCCTGCCGTTCGGAGAAGTCGCGGGTGGGACCGGCCGGGCACGCCCTATCCGGCCGGGATACAGCTGGGCACCTGACGCACCAGCCTGATCGTCAGCACCCCCGGCGAGCTGCTTTCCGTGTCCGCGATGAACAGCAGGTGGTCCCCGGGCCGGATGGCGCTGGGCTTGATGTCGTGGACCCCGTTGCTGTGGAAGCCGGACTGCGGCATCACCTTCAGGAGGCTGCCCTGCGGCTTGCTGTCGATGTGGCCGGTGGTGCGGCAGGAGGCCGAGGGCACCATCACCTTCGCCGGGATGCCCGCCTTGTCCAGCGCGGCCTGCAGACCGGGGATGCCCTTCGTACGGAAGAGCTGCACGGAGACCGTGCCGCCCGGCCTGGACCGCACGGCGTAGTCGGCGTTGACGATGTGCAGGCCGGCGCCCGGGGATGCCGGAGCGGCCGACGTGCCGGGGCCGTTGCCCGCGGCGCTGTGCGGTGCCCGCGCGGCCTGCTGCCCGCCCGGCGACCCGGACACCAGCGGG
>NZ_JAAGLN010000396.1 GCF_010548145.1 Streptomyces sp. SID10853 | reverse complement strand
CCGCCGGAGCCGACCTCGGTGTCCAGCGCCCCGTCCAGCGCGGCGGCCCAGCCGTCCGCGTCGACCGCGCCGAGCGCCGCCCACAGCTCCGCGTCGTCCGCGCCCGCCCTGGCCAGGCGCAGATTGTCCCGCAGCGAGCCCACGAAGACATGGTGCTCCTGGTTGACCAGCGCGACATGTTCCCGTACCCGCTCGGCGGGCATCCTGGACAGCTCGGCGCCGCCCAGCGTGACCTCGCCGGTGCGCGGGGCGTAGATCCCCGCGAGCAGCCGGCCCAGCGTGGACTTGCCCGCACCGGACGGCCCGACCAGTGCCATCCTGGTGCCGGGAGCGACGTCGAGCGTGACCCGGTGCAGTACGTCGACGCCCTCGCGGTAGCCAAAACGCACCGCGTCCGCCCGCACCGCACGCCCGTCGGGGCTCACCGCCCCGTCACCCGCGTCCGGTTCGATCTCCCGTACGCCGACGAGACGGGCCAACGACACCTGGGCGACCTGGAGTTCGTCGTACCAGCGCAGGATCAGCCCGACCGGATCCACCATCATCTGGGCGAGCAGCGCACCCGTGGTGAGCCGGCCGACGCTGATCCAGCCCTGGAGCACGAAGACCCCGCCGAGCATCAGCACCGCGCCGAGGATGGTCACATACGTGACGTTGATGACCGGGAAGAGGACCGACCGCAGCCAGAGCGTGTACCGCTCCCACGCGGTCCACTCCTTGACCCGCCGTTCGGAGAGCGCCACCCGGCGGGAACCGAGGCGGTGCGCCTCGATGGTCCGCCCCGCGTCCACGGTCTCGGCGAGCATCGCGGCGACCGCCGCGTATCCGGCGGCCTCCGAACGGTAGGCGGACGGCGCCCGCTTGAAGTACCAGCGGCACCCCACCAGCAGCACCGGCAGCGCCACCAGCACCGCGAGCGCCAGCGGGGGAGCGGTCACGGCCAGCGCGCCGATCAGCAGCCCCGCCCACACCACGCCGATCGCCAGCTGCGGCACCGCTTCACGCATCGCGTTGGCGAGCCGGTCGATGTCGGTGGTGATGCGCGAGAGCAGGTCACCGGTACCGGCCCGCTCCAGAACACCCGGCGGCAGCGCGACCGAGCGTACGAGGTAGTCCTCGCGCAGATCGGCCAGCATCTCCTCGCCGAGCATCGCGCCGCGCAGCCCCATCAGCCGGACGAAGAAGGTCTGGACCGCCAGGGCGACCGCGAACACCGCGGCGACGCGGCCCAGATGGAGGTCGTGCTCCCCGTTCGAGAGGTCCTCGACGAGACCGCCCAGGAGATAGGGGCCGACCAGTGAAGCGACCACCGCGATGGCGTTGGCCCCGATGAGCACGGCGAACGCCCGCCGGTGGCGGCCCAGCAGCTCGCGTACGTAGGCCCGTACGGTGGTGGGTGTGCCGACCGGCAGAGTGGTCGCCGTCTCCGGTGCCGACGGGTCGTAGGCCGGTGGCGCGACGCCGATCATGCTGACTCCTCGATGTCTGCGAAAGCCTGCGGGGCGGAGCGGGGGGCCTGGGCGGCGGGGGTGGCTCGGGCCGATGGGCCGGCCGGGGCGGCTCGGGCGGTTCGGCCCGCCGGTGCGGTGCCGGATGTTCCGGCGGCGGGCGCCCGGTCCGCGCCGTCCGGTCCTTCGGCTCCTTCGTGTCGTTCGGCTTCTTCATCGGGGTGGCGGGTGACGACCGCGCGGTAACGCTGGTCACCGTGGAGCAGTTCACGGTGCGGGCCGGTGGCCGCGACAGCGCCCTCGTGGACGAAGACCACCCGGTCGGCGTGGTCGAGCAGGAGCGGCGACGACGCGAAGACCACCGTCGTACGCCCCGCGCGCAGCCCCTTCACGCCCCGGGCGACCCGCGCCTCGGTGTGCGAGTCCACGGCCGACGTCGGCTCGTCGAGCACCAGCACCTCCGGATCGGTCACCAGCGAGCGGGCCAGCGCCAGCCGCTGCCGCTGGCCGCCGGAGAGCGACCGCCCGCGTTCGGTGATCCTGGTCCGTAGCGGATCTCCGCCCGGCTCGACGGCGGCCTGGGCCAGCGACTGCAGGACGTCCGCGCACTGTGCGGCGGCCAGCGCCTGTGCGGCCGGCACCTGGCCGGACGACGGCACGTCGAGCAACTCGCTCAGAGTGCCGGACAACAGCACCGGGTCCTTGTCCTGGACGAGGACGGCCGTACGGGCGGTGTCCAGCGGCAGATCGTCGAGCGCGACCCCGCCGAGCAGGACCGACGGCAGCTTCTCCGTGTCCTGCGCGGTCGCGTGGCCGCCGAGCCGTTCGGCCAGCGCGCCCGCGGCGTCCGGGTCGCCGCACACCACAGCGGTGAACTCACCGGCCGGCGCGAGCAGTCCGGTCACCGGGTCGTACAGATCACCGTCCGGCACCTCCGGGCACACTTCGGACGCCGGGCGGCCGGCCGGCTCGTACGCGGTGCGCTCCAGCGCCAGTACCCGCGCCGCGCGTTTCGCCGACGGCCGCGAGAAGGAGTACGCCATGGCGATCTCCTGGAAGTGCCGCAGCGGGAAGAGTAGCAGCGTCACCGCGCTGTACACGGTCACGAGCTGACCGACCTCGATCCGCCCGTCGGCGGCCAGCCGGGCGCCGTACCAGACCACACCGATCAGCAGCAGCCCCGGCAGCAGCACCTGGATCCCCGAGATCAGCGACCACATACGGGCGCTGCGCACGGCGGCCCGGCGCACCTCCTGGGATGCGCCGCGGTACCGGCCGAGGAAGAGCTCCTCGCCGCCGATACCGCGCAGCACCCGCAGCCCCGCGACAGTGTCGGCCGCCAGCTCGGTGGCCCGCCCCGCCTTCTCCCGCTGGACGTCGGCCCGCGCGGTGGCAGTGGAGAGCAACGGCAGGACGGCCAGCGCCAGTACGGGCATGGCGAGCGCCACCACGATGCCGAGCGAGGGCAGATACAGCAGCAGACCGGCACAGATGATGACCAGGACCGTCGCCGCGGCGAGGAAACGGGAGAGCGCCTCGACGAACCAGCCGATCTTCTCGACGTCCCCGGTGGACACCGCGACGACCTCACCCGCGGCGACCCGGCGGGTCAGCGCCGAGCCCAGCTCGGCGGTCTTACGGGCGAGCAGCTGCTGGACCCGGGCCGCGGCGGTGATCCAGTTGGTGACAGCGGTCCGGTGCAGCATGGTGTCGCCCACCGCGATCACCGCGCCGAGCAGCGCGATCAGCCCGCCGGAGAGGGCGAGCCGGCCACCCGATCGGTCCACCACGGCCTGGACGGCGAAGCCGACGGCCAGTGGCAGCCCGGCGATTCCGCACTGGTGCAGCAGCCCCCAGGCGAGTGACCTGCACTGACCACCGAGCTGATTGCGGCCGAGCCAGTAGAGGAAACGGGGACCTGACCGTACGTCGGGATCGCCTGGGTCTGGATAGGGAAGATCGCGAATCTGCATGGGATCCCAGGAGTCGATGAGGGGCTCAAACCGTGCAAGGTTCGCGCTCCACCACGCTTCGGGGCAATCGATTTTCCCTCCGGGGCCGCCGAACGCGGGCCGCCGAACGCGGGCCGGCGAAGGAGCCGGGACGGGGCCGGGACGGGGCCGGGCTGGGACGGGGCCGGCCGTCAGGCGCGGTGGCCGTGGGTGCCGTCCAGCAGGGTGGACAGCAGCTCGCCGAGGGATTCGCGCTGGTCGGCGGCGAGGGGGGCCAGGATCTCCTC
>NZ_JAAGLN010000395.1 GCF_010548145.1 Streptomyces sp. SID10853 | reverse complement strand
GCCGGCCTCGCGCCGGCCGGCCGCGTCCGTTCCGGTGCCGATGTGGGGGTGTGCGTCGTCGTCATGCGGGTGCCCTTCTCCGGTGTGAGCGAACGGGGCCGGGGATGTTCAGACACCCGGACAGCCCGCGACGGCGATCCGGGCGGGGTCCGCGAGGACCCGGCGGGGGAGGCATCGGCCGTCAGGAGGGGAGAGCTGCGACATAGCGTCAGATTGACGATTCAGGGGACACTCCGTCAAGAGCCTTCCGGAATGTGGGAGATCACTCACGGTGCGTCAGCCGCCTGCCGGGGCGGCCGGTCTCCGGCTGGTCGTCCCTGGCAGCTTGTCCCTCGCCGCTTGTCCCTCGCCGCTTGTCCCTCGCCGCTTGTCCGTGGCCGCCCTCCGGGACTGCCCGTCTCGGACCGGCCGCCCCCGGCCGCCCGTCTCCACACGCCCGGCTCAGACGGCCTGCCCCAGGGCGGCGATGACGTCCGCCTTGCGCGGCTGCCCCGACGCCCGGCGCACGATCCGGCCCCGCGCGTCCAGCACCAGCACGGTGGGCGTCCTGAGGATGCCCAGCTCACGTACGAGTCCCAGCCTGGCCTCCGCGTCGAGCTCGACATGGGTGACACCGTCGACCATGGCCGCCACCTCCCGCAGCGTCCGCCAGGTGGCCCGACAGGGCCTGCAGAAGGCGCTGGAGAACTGGACGAGCGTCGCCCGCTCCCCCAGCTCCTCACCCAACTCCGCTGCTCCGAGCCGCGTTTCACCGTCTTGCCCGTACACGTCGTGCTCCGTTCCTCCGCCGCCGTACCGGCCAGAAGCCCGTACGGTCCCACAGCCGCGGGACCGGCCGCTCGGCGCGCCACCTGCCACGGCTTCCGGTCCCGTCCCGGTGCAGCGCTCCACCGGCCGGGAAGATTCCCGGAGCCACGCCGGGACCACGCCGGTCGCGCCGGATCGTTCCTGTCGGCGTATGCGCTGCTCGGGGGTGGTGCGGGCGGTTTACGCACGACGTGACGAGGATCTCCCGGCCCCGCGTCACCAGGGGTGGCTACTCTGGTCGGCATGGGGCACGATCTGCCTCATGCCGCAAACCTACGGCAGCGTAACTTCCGCCGGGGGGCACGTCCCCGGGCACAGAAGGGTCTTCTCCAGATGGCAGAACTCGTCTATCGACCGGTCATCGGCGCCGCTCGGGGGCTCTTCAAGGCGCTCGACCTCAAGATCGATACACAGGGTTCCGAGAACATCCCGCGCTCGGGCGGGGCCGTCCTCGTCAGTAACCACATCGGTTATCTGGACTTCATCTTCAACGGTCTTGCCGCACTCCCGCAGAAGCGCCTGGTGCGCTTCATGGCCAAGGAGTCGGTCTTCCGCCACAAGGTCTCCGGGCCGCTGATGCGCGGTATGAAGCACATCCCGGTGGACCGCAAGCAGGGCGAGGCCGCCTACCGGCACGCCCTCAGGGCCCTGCGCTCCGGCGAGATCATCGGCGTCTTCCCCGAGGCCACGATCTCGGAGTCCTTCACGCTCAAGGGCTTCAAGTCCGGCGCGGCACGGCTGGCCCAGGACGCGGGCGTACCGCTGATCCCGATGGCGTTGTGGGGCACCCAGCGGCTGTGGACCAAGGGCAGGCCGCGCAACCTCAAGCGCAGCCACATCCCGGTGACGGTCCGGGTGGGCGAGCCCATGGACGCGCCGAGCGACGAGTACGCGGGGGCGATCACCCGCAGGCTCCGCGAGCGTATGCAGGAGCTGCTGGAAGCGGCGCAGCGCGCGTATCCGGTACGCCCGAAGAACGCTTCGGACACCTGGTGGATCCCGGCCCACCTGGGCGGCACGGCGCCGACGCCCGCGCAGGTGCGTGAGGCCGGAGCCGGCTGAGTCCGGCCGCATAACCACATACGGGAAAGGGCCGGCCGGACTCAGTCCGGCCGGCCCTTCACGCATCCGCCCACCGGGCCCGCCGAGCGGTCGGCGGGCCCGGTGGGCGGATCCGGTCAGGCGGGCCGGTTCAGCGGGCCAGTTCTTCCTTCAGCGCCAGCAGGAAGCCGTCCACGTCTTCCTCCGTGGTGTCGAAGGAGCACATCCAGCGGACGTCGCCGGCCGGCTCGTCCCAGAAGTAGAAGCGGTAGCGCTTCTGCAGCCGCTCGCTGACGTCGTGCGGCAGCCGGGCGAACACGGCGTTCGCCTGGACTGCGTGCAGGATCTCGACCCCGTCCGTCTCGCGCACCCCCGCGGCGAGGCGCTGCGCCATGGCGTTGGAGTGGCGGGCGTTGCGCAGCCACAGATCGCGGGTGAGCAGCGCTTCCAGCTGCACCGAGACGAAGCGCATCTTGGACGCGAGCTGCATCGACATCTTCCGCACATGCTTCATGTGCCGTACGGCGTCCGGGTTGAGGACCACGACGGCTTCGCCGAAGAGCATGCCGTTCTTGGTGCCGCCGAAGGAGAGGATGTCCACCCCCACCGCGTTGGTGAAGGCGCGCATCGGCACGTCGAGCGAGGCCGCCGCGTTGGCTATCCGGGCCCCGTCGAGATGCACCTTCATCCCGTGGCCGTGGGCGTGCTCGCAGATCGCCCGGATCTCGTCGGGGGTGTAGACCGTGCCGAGTTCGGTGTTCTGGGTGATCGAGACGACCTGCGGCATCGCCCGGTGTTCGTCGTCCCAGCCGAACGCCTGACGGTCGATCAGCTCGGGGGTGAGCTTCCCGTCGGGCGTCGGTACGGTGAGCAGCTTCAGCCCGGCGACCCGCTCCGGGGCGCCGCCCTCGTCCACGTTGATGTGTGCCGTCTCGGCCGCGACGACGGCGCCCCACCGGTCGGTGAGGGCCTGCAGCGCCACGACGTTGGCCCCGGTGCCGTTGAAGACCGGGAACGCCTCGGCGCTCTGGCCGAAGTGGCTGTGGATCAGCCGCTGCAGATGGTCGGTGTAGGCGTCTTCGCCGTACGCGATCTGGTGTCCGCCGTTCGCGACGGCGAGCGCGGCCAGGATCTCCGGGTGCGCGCCCGCGTAGTTGTCACTGGCGAAGCCACGGACCTGCGGGTCGTGGTGGCGTACGGCATCGGTCCTCACGGGGCGGGTGTCAGCCACAGGCGCTTTCCGTTCACGTCTCCGGCGGGCTGGTCCCAGACGCCCGCGATGGCCTCGGCCAGCTGCGCGACGTCGGTGAAGCCCGAGAACTTCGCATTCGGACGCTCGGCGCGCATCGCGTCGTGCACCAGAGCCTTGATCACCAGGACGGAGGCGGCCGACCGCGGCCCTTCATCGCCGCCCGCCTTGCGGAA
Source organism: Streptomyces sp. SID10853 (assembly GCF_010548145.1). Taxonomy (GTDB): domain Bacteria; phylum Actinomycetota; class Actinomycetes; order Streptomycetales; family Streptomycetaceae; genus Streptomyces. Next base: position 423 of record NZ_JAAGLN010000395.1, on the reverse strand, counting down.
GGCGTCGCCGAGCGCCAGCGTCCATGCCTCGGCCGCGGCCTTCGACGCCGCGTAGGCCGCGTTGCCCGCGGTGGGTTTGGACGCGCCGGCCGCGCTGATCAGCACATAACGGCCGCGGTCGCTGCGCAGCAGCGCGTCGTGGAACGCCAGCGAGGTGTGCTGGACCGTGCGGATCAGCAGCTTCTCCAGCAGATTCCAGTCGGCGATATCGGTCTCGGCGAAGGTGGCGCTGCCGCGCCAGCCCCCCACCAGATGCACCAGACCGTCGATACGGCCGAACTCGGCCTCCGTACGGTCGGCCCAGGCCCGGGTGGCCTCCAGATCCAGCAGATCGACCGTCTCGCCCGTCACGGTGGCCCCGCCGTGCGCATAGCGCGCCGCGTCCACCGCCTCGGCGAGCCGGGCGACGTCGGCGTCCGCGCG
>NZ_JAAGLN010000394.1 GCF_010548145.1 Streptomyces sp. SID10853 | reverse complement strand
TCGAGCACGGCGTGCGAGAGCGACCCCGAGAAGGACGGGTTCTGCCACGTGGCCAGCCGGGACGAGAAGTCGGCGGTGGCCACGGCGTGCCCCGCCGTGTGCTGGGTCGCCCGCTGGATCGCGGGCAGGCCGTTCCAGTCGTGCCCGGAAGCCCCCACCACGTCCGGCGTGACCGCCGCCGGGGCGGGCGGTGCCGGGGCGGCGGGTGCCGCGGTGGTGCGGGCAGGTGAAGCCGGGCCCGTGTCGGTGCGGCCCCTGAACCGGTCGAGGAATCCCATGACGGTGTCCCGCCTCCCTTACCGCTCCGCCGACGCGCGGGTCACGAGCGTGGCGATCTGCTCGGCATAACGGCGCCTGTCGCGGTGTTCGAGGTCCAGGATGTCCTCCAGGCTCCAGTGGAAGTGGTAGGCGATGTACGCGATCTCCTCGTGGACACGTTCGGTCGCGTACGTCACGATTCCCCCAGGCGGCTCCCGCCGAGTTCGACCTCGAACGGCTGCTCACAGTGCGGACAGGTCACGCCGGCCCTGGTGTGGCCCTCGGCGTTCACCTGACGGTAGAAGTCCTGCAGGAAGGCGAGGTCGGAGGCGAACATGTTCTCCACCACACCGTCGTGCATGTGCGCCACGCTGCCCAGCCGGGTGATGACCCGGCCGAGCAGAACGACGGACAGATACGCGGGGTTCTCCTGCACCCGGATGTCCCGCAGCGGGATCAGCTCGTCCCGTGCGGTGGCCAGGCGCATCACACCTTCACGGTGCACGTTCCCCGCTTCGTCCACGTAGCCGCGCGGCAGCTCGAAGGCGAACTCGGTACGCAACTCCCGTCGTGCGGGAGGCGGTTCGACCGCTGCTGCGACCGGGGCCGCCGCCTCGGGAGTGACCGTGGCGGCGGCGGCCGGTGCAGGCTGGGCAGCTACTCCCCTGCGCATTACTCCATGATCATTTCTTCGTAGGTGATCGTGACGGACTCGGTGAGGGCCGAGGCTTCGCCCGCCTTCACGGTGCTGGCCGAGACCTTGCTGCACCAGGCGTTGCGGAGGTGGTACCGCTTCACGGGGCTGTTCTGGTAGTCCATCACGATGATGCTGGCGTTCTTACGGGCCGAGCCCATGTCGCCGCGTACGGAGGCGTTGATCCAGTCGTTGAAGGACTTGGACTGGGTCATGCCGCGGACGACCGTGGCCTCTCCCGCCTTCTTCACGCCGGGCAGCTTCTTGGTGATGGGCTGGCCGTTCGACGAGACCTGCTGGAACTCGATGACGTCCTGCGTCATGTCCAGGCCGTTGACCTCCTGGAGGTACTCGACCATGACGCCGTCGATCTGGAGACCGAAATTATGTGAAGTGAGCGAATCGCCGGGCATGAGGCTCATGGACGCTGTTCCTTCTGTTCGCGCTGTCCGTGGTGTCGGTAGTGCCGGTGGTGCTGGTACCGGTGCCCGCCGCACGGCCCCTGCGGGCCGTGGCTGACGGGCGACCGGTGGTGCGCGGGCCCGGGCCCGGCGGCCAGGTTCTGACCGCCGGGCCCGGGACGCGCTGCTACTCCTCCAGCTCTCCGCCACCGCTGGAGAACTGGGCCAGCCTGAAGATCACGAACTCGGCCGGCTTGACCGGTGAGACACCGATCTCGCAGATGACCCGGCCGAGGTCCACCGACTCCGCCGGGTTGGTCTCCGCGTCGCACTTCACGTAGTAGGCGTCCTCCGGCGTCGCGCCGAAGAGTGCGCCGTTGCGCCACTCCGTCACCATGAAGGCGGAGATGTTCCGCCGGATCCGGGCCCAGAGAGCCTGGTCGTTCGGCTCGAAGACGACCCACTGGGTACCTGTGAGGATCGACTCCTCCAGGTAGTTGAAGTACCGGCGGACGTTCAGGTAGCGCCAGGCCGGGTCGGAGGAGAGCGTGCGCGCTCCCCAGATCCGGATACCGCGGCCGGGGAAGGCCCGGATGCAGTTGATGCCGAGCGGGTTGAGCAGATCCTGCTCGCCCCTGGTGATCTGCATCTCCAGATCCACGGCGCCGCGGACGACCTCGTTGGCGGGCGCCTTGTGCACACCGCGCTCGAAGTCGTTACGGGCCCAGACACCGGACACGTGGCCACTCGGCGGGATCAGCCTGGTCTGGCCGCCCGCCGGGTCGAAGACCTTGATCCACGGGTAGTACAGGGCTGCGTACTTGGAGTCGTAACCCGCGGTCTCCTGACGCCAGACACGGATCTCACGGGCGTTGAGGCCGGGCGGCGGGTCGATGACGGCCAGCCGGTCGCCCATCAGCTCGCAGTGCGCGATCAGACCGAGCTGGACGGCCTTGACGGCCTCCAGGTCGATGGCACCGCGCTGGTAGGCGGCCATCAGGTCGGGGACCGCGACCATCGAGATCTCGTCGACGGCCTCAAGACCGCCGAAGCCGGTCCGGTCCGCGGAGTCGCCGAGGTAGTCGCCGATCCGCACCTGCTCGGGCTGCTGCTGCTCGACCGGGGCCGGCGTGGCCGGGGCGGCGGGCGGCGCGGACAGCGCGACCGTCTGGTTCTCCGGCCTCGCGACCTGCGCGGCAGCGGCGTCCTCCTGCAGGAGGATCAGCTTCGACCGCTCCTTGACCTGGGTGACGACGTAATTGCGGTTGCCCTTCTTGGCCGACACGTCGAAGGTCTCCGCGACCTTCTCGCCGTCCTTGACAACCAGCTTGAAGCGGTCCGCGGGACCCTCGGAGTCCGCGACCTCGACACTGATGGAGCCACTCTCGCCGGGCGCGATCGCCGACACCGCGAAGGTGCCGAGCTGCTTCGGCTCGCCGGCCGGCAGTGCGGCCTGGGCGGGACGGCCGGTGACGGCCGCCGGGGTCCGCTCCTCCTCGCCGGGAACCCCACCGGGGGCTCCGCCGACGCGGACCACGTAGGCGGCAGAACCGCCGTTGTTGAAGAATCCGTAGACCGAGTGCGCGAGGAAGTAACCGTCGGTGAACTCACCGAATGACGCGACGTACTGCGTCCAGTTGGTCACCAGCGTCGGCTCGTTCAGCGGCCCAACGGGCGCGAGACCGACAAAGGCGGCGACCGAGGTGCCCACCCCCTCGATCGGACGGGAGCCGCTGGCCACCTCCTCCACGTACACACCTGGTGACAGGTAAGACGGCATGCTCAGCTCTCCTCGGGGTACGAGACACGACCTGCCCTCCACTCTGGGAGGCGGGGAGCGCCGGCGAAACGTCCTCCGGTACCTATCCGAGGGCATACCGCATGCCCTGAGGGGCAGCCGGGCACCCCGGGGACCGGCGCGGGCCCTTCGCGCGAGCCCGCCCGGCGCCGGCGCGGCAGCGGGCGAACGGCCAGATAATCACAGACAGACGCCGCGTTGTCACCCGTTGCTGTCCCGCCGGCCCTCGGCCCGGCCCTCCGTACCGGGACGATCCGCCCGCGCGGCCGCGGCCCTGAACCGGCCGGGCCCGCCGGGGCCTTGACCGGCGGCCGCACGGGCGCGACCGTTGCCCCCGACCGCCACCGAGGGCACCCGGAGAGACCGCTCGGGCAACAGTCCTGCCCCGCCGCCTGGTGACACGACGTCATGCCGCTGACTAGTGTCCGGCGCGTGAGCATCTGGACCTCTCTGGAGCCTGCGTCCACCACCGTGGACCCCGGCAGTACGGCCACCGTGCGGCTACGGCTGCGCAACACGGGCGACGTCGTCGACGAGTACCGGTGC
>NZ_JAAGLN010000393.1 GCF_010548145.1 Streptomyces sp. SID10853 | reverse complement strand
GTCCGACTCGCCCACTGCGGACCCGGGCCCGTCGGGCACGCCCGGCGACGGCTGCGCCTCCGCCCCCGGAGCCCCGGGAACGCCGTCCTGACCCGTGCCGCCCTGAACCGTGGCGCCCTGACCCGTGCCGCCCGGCCGTCCTCCCCCGACCCGGCCGTACCGACTGTGCCGTTCTGTAGGGGGCGGCGGGTGCGGGTGCTCCACATTGTCCGGTCACGCGGGCCGCGGATTCCGTGAGGCTGGTGTGCATGCTGCGCAACTACATCAACGGTGAGTTCAAGGAGGCGGCCGACGGCCGCACTCTCGATGTGATCGACCCCTGTACCGGAGAGGTGTACGAGACGTCCGCGCTGTCGGGCGCCGCCGATGTCGACGCTGCCATGGAGGCCGCGGCCGCCGCCTTCCCCGCCTGGCGCGACGCGACCCCCGCCGCCCGGCAGAAGGTGCTGCTGCGTGTCGCGGACGTCTTCGAGGAGCGGGCGGCGGAGCTGATCGCGGCCGAGGGGCGTGACACGGGCAAGCCGCTCGCACAGCTGACGGACGACGAGATCCCGCCGGTCGTGGACCAGCTCCGCTTCTTCGCGGGTGCGGCGCGGCTCCTGGAGGGCCGGTCGGCCGGTGAGTACATGGAGGGGCTGACCTCGATCGTCCGGCGCGAGCCGGTGGGCGTGGTGGCGCAGGTCGCACCCTGGAACTACCCGCTGATGATGGCGGTCTGGAAGTTCGCCCCGGCCCTCGCGGCCGGTAACACGGTCGTCATCAAGCCGTCCGACACCACCCCCGCTTCGACCGTCCTGGTCGCGGAGATCATCGGCGGTGTGCTGGCCGAACTCGGCCACAGCCAGGGCGTGTTCAACGTCATCTGCGGAGACCGCGAGACCGGCCGGCTGATGGTCGAGCACGCCACCCCCGCGATGGCCGCGATCACCGGCTCGGTGCGGGCCGGCATGCAGGTCGCCGCTTCGGCCGCCAAGGACGTCAAGCGGGTCCATCTGGAGCTGGGCGGCAAGGCGCCGGTCGTCGTCTTCGACGACCTGGACGGCGAAGCCCTCACCAAGGCCGCCGATGACATCGCGGTGGCCGGTTACTTCAACGCGGGCCAGGACTGCACGGCGGCGACCCGTGTCCTCGTGCACGAGTCCGTCCACGACGCCTTCGTCGCGGCACTCGCCAAGGCCGCGGCAGCCACCACGACCGGCGGCCCCGACGTCCCCGGCGCGTTCTTCGGCCCGCTGAACAACGCCGGCCAGCTGGCCCAGGTGACCGGGTTCATCGACCGGCTCCCCGGCCACGCCACGGTCGAGGCGGGCGGACACCGGGTCGGTGACCAGGGGTACTTCTACGCCCCCACGGTCGTCTCGGGACTGCACCAGGACGACGAGATCATCCAGAACGAGGTCTTCGGACCGGTCATCACCGTCCAGTCGTTCAGCACCGAGGAGCAGGCCGTGGCCTACGCCAACGGCGTCGACTTCGCCCTCGCGTCGTCGGTGTGGACCAAGGACCACCAGCGCGCGATGCGGATGTCCAGGAGCCTGGACTTCGGCTGTGTGTGGATCAACAACCACGGCGCGCTCGCCGCGGAGATGCCGCACGGCGGGTTCAAGCTCTCCGGCTACGGCAAGGACCTCTCGGCGTACGGATTCGAGGACTACACGCGCATCAAGCACGTCATGACCGCGCTCTGACACCCGGCAGCGCGCCGTCGCGTGCTGACACCCGGCAGCGCGCCGTGCCACCGGTGAAGGCCCGCGGAGACGCGGGCCTTCACCCTTCCCCGGCCGTCTCCGGCGCGGGCAGCGGCTCAGGCTCGGCCTCGGCTTCGGGCACCTGCTCGGGCTCCGGCTCGGGCTTGGCCGCGGGCTCCTGCTCGGGCTCCCCGGAAACGGCCGCCCCGGGAACGGCCGGTCCGGGTGCGCCCTGCCGCGGGATCTCCCGCCCGGCGCTCTCCTGTCTCGCCAGGAACAGGCGCAGCTGCTCCTCCTCCACGATCCGCCGGGCCAGGCTCCCGTCGGAGACGTCCACGGCGTCGGGCGTCGCCTCGGCGACCTCGCTGCGCCGGGCGTACGCGTCGAACAGCCGCGTCTTGTCGGCCAGTACGCCGAGTATCCGGGTATCCACGCTGTCGGCGGCCAGCAGCCGGTGCACCCGTACCGTTCTGAGCTGGCCCATCCGGTGGGCGCGTGCCACGGCCTGGTGCTCCATGGTCGGTTTGATCTGCGGCTCGCACAGGATGACGACGGACGCCGCCTGCATGTTGAGGCCCACCCCGCCCGCCTGGAACTGGCTGAGCAGCACCGCGTGCCCGGGGGCGGCCGAGAACGCGTCGACCAGTTCCTGGCGGCGGGCGGCCGGCAGAGCGCCGTCGACCGGCCCGTAGGCCGTACCGCCGAGCGCCGACCCCACCGTGGCCAGTACCTCGCGGAAGTACGAGAAGACCACGACCTTCAGCCCGTTGGCCGCGGCCTCACCGACGACCTCGCGCAGCCGTCTGAGCTTCGCCGAGCCCTCCGGACTGGCGTACGCGGCCCGGCGCATCCGCATGAAGTGCCCGTCGGCCACAGCCTCCCGGTACGCGGCCAGATCCTCCGCGCTCAGCTCCTCCCACTCGTCCACGTGCACCAGCGCGGGCAGCTCAGTGAGGACGTCCTCCTGGTTGCGGCGCAGATAGGCCGGAGCGACAGCCCTGCGGAACACCTGCGAGCCGGCCGCCGCGTCACGGTCGCGTACCGCGGGCACCAGCTCGGGCTGGAGCCGGTCGACCAGACTGCGGAACTCCTCGACCCGGTTCTCCATCGGGGTGCCGGTCAGGAAGAGCACCCGCCCGGACACGCCGGTCCAGTCCGCCACGGCCTTCGCCCGCCGGGTGAGCGGGTTCTTGACGAAGTGCGCCTCGTCGACGACGAGCATCTCCGGGCGCACGTCGTCCGGGACCGTGAGCAGATGCAGCACATCGAAGGTGGTGACCGCCACTCCGCCCTGCTCGCACCACTCGGCGAACGCCGCCCGGCGCCCGGGACCGTGGACCGGCCGGGCGGTCAGTGTGGAGCGGGAGCCCACCTCGCGCGTCCAGTTGATCAGTACGCTCGCCGGGCAGACGACCAGGAAGTGCGTCGCACCGCCCGCCGCCAGATGGGCCAGCGCCGCGATGGCCTGGACCGTCTTGCCGAGCCCCATCTCGTCCCCGATGATCACCCGGCGCTGCACCAGCGCGAACCGCGCCCCGAAGGACTGGTAGCCGCGCAGGGAGACCCGCAGCCTGCTGTCGTCCAGCTGCTGGGCCCGGACCCGCCCGGCGATACCGGAGGGTACGAACCCCTCCGCAGCGGCGAGATCGGGGCCCTGGCCGGCGAACTCCGCCAGCAGGCTGTAGTAGTCGGCCGAGCTCAGCTCGAAGCCGACCCATGCCTCGGCGTCGGACGCGGGCACCCGGAGCAGATCGGCCGAGACCTGGGCGAACAGCAGCGGCAGCCCGTCCGCAGCCGACTGCCCGACGAGGTCCCCGACGGCTTCGAGCGCGGCGAGCACCTCCGTACGCCTGGCCCGGCCCGCCAGCGCCATCCGGAGCCTGCTGCGGGCAGGACCGGCCTGCGGCAGGAGCCGGTCGAGCTCGGCCGTGAGCCGCTGCGCCGTGTCGTGGGCGCGGCGCAGCCCCGGCCCGG
>NZ_JAAGLN010000392.1 GCF_010548145.1 Streptomyces sp. SID10853 | reverse complement strand
GGCCCGGTGCCACCCAGCCCGGCGGCCCGGCGGGGTGCTGGGCGTTCTGGCCCCAGCCGACGGCGCCCGGCGGGGGCGGCGGCAGCGGAGCTCCCTCGGCGTGCTGCATCCGGTGCCACTCCGTCTCGCTCAGCCGACTGGTTCTCGTACTGAACGGTACCCTCCCCGGCCGGCACCGTGTGAACGGCCGGGGGCGGGCCAAAACGCCGCCTCAGCCGGTGAGTTCCCCGGCCAGCGCCCGCAGGGCCAGGCGGTAGGAGCCGATCCCGAAGCCCGCGACGGTGCCGCTGGCGACCGCGGCGATTACGGAGTTGTGACGGAACTCCTCGCGGGCGTACGGATTCGAGATGTGCACCTCGATGAGCGGGGCGGTGCGCTGGGCGGCCGCGTCCCGCATCGCGTACGAGTAGTGCGTGAACGCGCCGGGGTTGATCACGACCGGCAGCGCGCCGTCGGCCGCCTCGTGCAGCCAGCGGATCATCTCGCCCTCGTCGTTGGTCTCCCGCACCTCGACGTCGAAGCCGAGCTCCTTGCCCAGCAGGGTGCAGGCTTCGACGAGCCCCGCGTAGGACGTCGCGCCGTAGACGTCGGGCTCGCGGGAGCCCAGCCGGCCCAGGTTGGGGCCGTTGAGCACGAGGACGCGGGTGCTCACGCGGAGACCTCCCCGAACGCGGCGAGCAGGACGGCCGGGTCCGGGCCCTCCAGGACCGTCGGCTTGGCGAGCCCGTCGAGGACGATGAACCGCAGGACGTTGCCCCGGGACTTCTTGTCGACCTTCATCGTCTCCAGGAGCTTGGGCCACTGGTCGCCCCGGTAGGTCAGCGGCAGCCCGACGGAGGCGAGTACGGCGCTGTGCCGGTCGGCGGTCGCGTCGTCGAGGCGGCCCGCGAGCCGGCCGAGTTCGGCGGCGAACACCATGCCGACCGAGACGGCCGCGCCGTGCCGCCACTTGTAGCGCTCGTTCTTCTCGATGGCGTGGGCGAGCGTGTGCCCGTAGTTGAGGATCTCCCGCAGCCCCGACTCCTTGAGGTCGTTCGACACGACCTCCGCCTTGACCCGGATGGAGCGCTCGATCAGCTCGGCGGTGTGCGGACCCGCGGGCGTACGGGCCCCCTCGGGGTCGGACTCCACGAGGTCGAGGATGGCCGGGTCGGCGATGAAACCGGCCTTGATGATCTCGGCCATCCCGGACACGTAGTCGTTGACCGGGAGCGAGTCCAGCGCGGCGAGGTCGCAGAGCACCCCGGCGGGCGGGTGGAAGGCGCCCACCAGGTTCTTGCCCTCGGCCGTGTTGATGCCGGTCTTGCCGCCGACGGCCGCGTCCACCATGCCGAGCACGGTGGTGGGCACGGCGATCCAGCGCACCCCGCGCAGCCAGGTCGCCGCGACGAATCCGGCCACATCGGTCGTCGCGCCGCCGCCGACGCCGATGATGACGTCGGTACGGGTGAATCCGGTCTGGCCCAGTGCCTTCCAGCAGTAGGCGGCGACCTCGACGGTCTTGGCCTCCTCCGCGTTCGGCAGCTGGACCGCGATGGCCTCGTACCCCTGGTCGGCGAGGTCCTGACGGACCGCCTCGCCGGTCTCGGCCAGCGCCTCGGGGTGCAGTACGGCGACCCGCCTGGTCTGCTCGCCGATCAGCGTGGGCAGCTCACCGAGCAGCTGACGGCCGACCAGCACCTCGTACGGATCGTGGCCGTCCGTGCCGCCGACCTGGATACGGATGGGGGCGTCCTGCGTCATACGGTCTTCTCCTGGCCGGGGGGCGGGGTGGTGTCCCCTGCGGGGAGCCGGAGCTCCAGCGCGTCGAGGACCGCCTCGGCGACCTCTTCGGGGATCCGGCCGTCGGTGGCGACGACGGCACGTGCTACTTCGGTGTACAGGGGCCTGCGGGCGTCCATCAGCTCACGCCACTGCCGGCGCGGGTTGACGGCGAGCAGCGGGCGCGCGGTGTTGAGCCCGACGCGCTTGACCGCTTCGTCCACGTCCATGGAGAGGTAGACGACGGGGTGGCCCGCGAGGAGTTCGCGGGTGGCCGGGTCGAGGACCGCGCCGCCGCCGAGCGACAGGACGCCGGTGTGCCCGGCCACCGCCTCGCGTACCGCGGCGCGCTCCAGGGCGCGGAAGTGGTCCTCGCCGTCGTCGACGAAGATGTCCGCGATGGTGCGGCCCTCGGCCGCGACGATGTCGGCGTCGGTGTCGCGGTAGCCCGTACCGAGCCGTTCGGCGAGCAGCTCGCCGACGGTGGACTTGCCGACGCCCATCGGGCCGACGAGGACGACCAGCGGCCCCCTCATCGGATCTGCAGGTGGTCGAGGAACGAGCGGACGTTCCTGCGGGTCTCGCCGACACTGTCGCCGCCGAACTTCTCGGCGACCGCGTCCGCCAGGACCAGCGCGACCATGGCCTCGGCGACGATGCCCGCGGCGGGCACCGCGCAGACGTCCGAGCGCTGGTGGTGCGCGGCGGCGACCTCGCCGGTGGCCACGTCGATGGTGGCGAGCGCGCGGGGCACGGTCGCGATCGGCTTCATCGCGGCGCGCACCCGCAGCAGTTCACCGGTGGTCATGCCGCCCTCGGTGCCGCCGGAGCGGCCCGATGTGCGGCGTACACCGTCGGCGGTGGGCACGATCTCGTCGTGGGCCTGGGAGCCCGGCACCCTGGCCAGGTCGAAGCCGTCGCCCACCTCGACGCCCTTGATGGCCTGGATGCCCATCAGGGCGGCGGCGAGCCTGGCGTCGAGCCTGCGGTCCCAGTGCACGTGCGAGCCGAGGCCGACCGGTACGCCGTAGGCGAGCACCTCGACCACTCCGCCGAGGGTGTCGCCGTCCTTGTGGGCCTGGTCGATCTCGGCGACCATCGCCTTCGACGCGTCCGCGTCCAGGCAGCGCACCGGGTCCTCGTCGAGACGCGCCTCGTCGGCGGGGACCGGCACGACGCCGTACGGGGCCTTCGCCCCGGCCAGCTCCACGACGTGCGAGACCAGCTCGATGCCGGTCGTCTCCTTCAGGTAGGAGCGGGCCACCGTGCCCAGCGCGACACGGGCCGCCGTCTCGCGGGCGCTGGCGCGCTCCAGGATCGGCCGGGCCTCGTCCAGCGCGTACTTCTGCATGCCGGCGAGGTCCGCGTGGCCCGGGCGGGGCCGGGTGAGCGGGGCGTTACGGGCCAGCTGGGCCAGTTCGTCGGGGTCGACCGGGTCGGCCGACATGACCTTCTCCCACTTGGGCCACTCGGTGTTGCCGACCATCACGGCCACCGGGCCGCCCATGGTCAGCCCGTGCCGGACCCCGCCGAGGAAGGTGACCTCGTCCTTCTCGAACTTCATCCGGGCGCCGCGGCCGTATCCGAGCCGCCGCCGGGCGAGTGCGTCCGCCACCATGTCCGTCGTCACGGGGACGCCGGCGGGAAGCCCCTCCAGCGTCGCCACCAGTGCGGGTCCGTGCGACTCCCCCGCGGTCAGCCAACGCAACCTGCTCAACGGTGCTCCTCATGCTCGCGCCTCGGTCTGCGACGGCGCGGCCGGGTGCGCGGCCCTGGCCCGCCTGATCCGATCCTCCCACGGCCGGGCCGCCGGACGGTCACGGGTCCAGCTGGCGGACGTCCCGCGGGTGTCCGCCGGGCGGGGCGGCCGTGGGAGGGGCCGGCCGGCCGCCGCCCCTCAGCCGCGGTGCGGCGCGGGGCTGATGCGGCCCACGAGACGGGTCGCGA
>NZ_JAAGLN010000391.1 GCF_010548145.1 Streptomyces sp. SID10853 | reverse complement strand
GCCCTGCCCGGCTGGGCCGGTTCCGTGGACCTGCTGCTCATCGCCACCGCCGACGGCACGGAGCCGGGCCTCGCCCTCCTCGCGGAACAGGCGTACCGGCGCGGCTGCACGGTCGTCGGGGTCGCCCCGCGCCGCTCGCCGCTGACCGAGGCGGTCGACGGCGCACACGGCCTCGTCGTACCGATGGCCGAGGCGCCGTACGAGGAGGAGACCGAGGTGCCGTTCACCGGGGCCGGCCCCGGCGCCCTGTGGGCCCTGCTCACCCCGCTGCTGGTTCTGCTCGACCGGGTCGGTCTGGTCACCGCGCCGCCCGAGACCCTGCAGCAGGTGGCCGACCGCCTGGACAGCACAGCGGAACGCTGCGGTCCGGCCATCGCCACCTACAGCAACCCGGCCAAGACCCTGGCCGCTGAACTCGCCGACTCCCTCCCGCTCATCTGGACGGAAGGCACCGCGGCGGCCCCCGCCGGCCGTCGCTTCGCGGCCGTGCTGACCGAACTGGCGGGCCGCCCCGCCCTCGCCGCCGAACTGCCCGAGGCGCTGCCCGCGCACGGTGCGCTCCTCGTCGGCCCCTTCGCGGGCGACGCCGACCCGGACGACTTCTTCCGCGACCGGGTGGACGACCCGCAGGCACTGCACGCGCGAGTGGTCCTCCTCCGCGACCGCCCGGCGGGCGGCCTCACCGCGGCCCCCGCCGCCCGGGAGATCGCCCTCGCCCAGGACACCCCGGTCAGCGAACTGGAACCGGAGGAGGGCGGCGAGCTGGAATGCCTCGCGGAGCTCCTGGCGGTCACCGACTTCGCCGCCGCCTACGTCGCTCTCGCCACGGTCTGAACGCCGACCGCGGCCCACGCACCCGCACCCCGGGGCACCGGCCCGGTACGAGAACGCCCGGCACCGAGGACACCCCGGTACCGAGAACGCCCGGCACCGAGGACACCCCGGTACCGAGCGCCCCCGCACACCACCACGTACACGACCGCACGCCCCGCACACCACCACGTACACGACCGCACGCCGCCCCGCGTGACCCTCCCGCCGTCCCAGCAGCCCGGAAAGTAGCCTCATGGACCGCCTCGCCAACACCGTGCGCCCCTACGCCTGGGGTTCGACCACCGCCATCCCCGCCCTCACCGGCACCGAGCCCACCGGTGAACCGCAGGCCGAGATGTGGCTCGGCGCGCACCCCGGAGCCCCGTCCCACATCGACCGCGGCGCCGGCGAGCAGCCGCTCTCGGCGGTCATCGACGCGGCTCCCGAGACCGAGCTGGGCGCGCCGGCCGTGGCGAAGTTCGGCCCGCGGCTGCCCTTCCTGCTCAAGATCCTCGCGGCCGGAGCCCCGCTCTCCCTCCAGGTCCACCCCGACCTCGCCCAGGCGAAGGAGGGGTACGAGAACGAGGAGCGCCGCGGCATCCCGGTCGACGCCCCGCACCGCAACTACAAGGACGCCAACCACAAGCCCGAACTCATCTGCGCGCTGACGCCCTTCGACGGCTTCTGCGGATTCCGGCCACCGGCCGAATCGGCCGATCTGCTCGCCGGCCTCGACGTGGACTCGGTCAAGCCGTACGTGGACATCCTGCGCGCACATCCCGAGGAGGCGGCGCTGCGGGAGGTCCTGACGGCGGTCCTGTCCGCGGACCCGGCCGGGATGAAGGACACGGTCACCGAGGCCGCCGCAGCGGCCGGACGCATCGGCGGCGCCTACGCCCCGTACGCCACACTCGCCCACCACTACCCCGGCGACCCGGGCGTCATCGCGGCGATGCTGCTCAACCACGTACAACTCCAGCCCGGCGAAGCGCTGTTCCTCGGCGCCGGCATCCCGCACGCCTACCTCAGCGGTCTCGGCGTCGAAATCATGGCGAACTCGGACAACGTGCTCCGCTGCGGTCTGACCCCGAAGCATGTCGACGTCCCCGAACTGCTCCGCGTCGTCCGCTTCGAGGCGACCGAGCCCGGCGTCCTGCGCCCGGAGGCGGACCCGGACGGCGAGGAGCTGTACGAGACCCCGATCGACGAGTTCCGGCTCTCGCGCTACGTACGCCCCGAGGATGCCGGTCCACTCCCGCTGCCCTCGGGCACCGCACAGATCCTGCTCTGCACGGCGGGCACCCCGCGCGCGGGCGAACTCGCCCTGAAACCGGGCCAGTCCGTCTTCGTGCCGGCGGGCGAGACCGTCACTCTGACCGGAGCGGGGACGGTCTTCCGCGCCACCGTTGTGGCCTGATGCAACAATGTGCGGCCGAATAGCGGCACCAACGCCGCGGCACCGACGAAGGGAACACGTCCACCCATGAGTGCGTCAGGTGGAACCAAGGCGATCGTGGCGGCGCTCGGCGCCAACCTCTCGATCGCGGTAGCGAAGTTCGTGGCGTTCCTCTTCAGTGGCTCGTCGTCGATGCTCGCAGAGAGCGTCCACTCGCTCGCCGACTCGGGCAACCAGGGGCTGCTGCTCCTCGGCGGCAAGAAGGCCCAGCGCGAAGCAACCCCGCAGCACCCCTTCGGCTACGGCCGTGAGCGCTACATCTACGCCTTCCTTGTCTCGATCGTGCTCTTCTCGGTCGGCGGGATGTTCGCGGTCTACGAGGGCTACGAGAAGGTCAAGCACCCGCACTCGCTGGACAACTGGTACTGGCCCGTCGGGGTGCTGGTCTTCGCGATCATCGCGGAGGGCTACTCCTTCCGTACCGCGATCAAGGAGTCCAACCAGACGCGCGGCACCCTCTCCTGGGCCCAGTTCATCCGCCGCGCCAAGGCGCCCGAACTCCCGGTGGTGCTGCTGGAGGACTTCGGCGCACTGATCGGTCTGGCCCTCGCCCTGGCCGGCGTCGGACTTGCCGTGGCGACGGACAACGGCGTCTGGGACGGCATCGGCACCCTCTGCATCGGCACCCTGCTCATCCTGATCGCGATCGTCCTGGCCGCGGAGACGAAGTCGCTTCTCCTCGGTGAGGCAGCGGGCACCGAGGAGGTCGACAAGATCAAGGCAGCCATCGTCGACCACGACACCGTCACCTCCGTGATCCACATGCGGACGCTGCATCTCGGCCCCGAGGAGCTCCTGGTGGCCGCGAAGATCGCGGTCCAGCACGACGACACGGCGGCGGAAGTGGCGCGGGCGATCAACGCCGCCGAGGCCCGTATCCGCGAAGCCGTGCCCATCGCCCGGGTGATCTATCTGGAGCCGGACATCTACAGCGAGGCCGAGGCCGCGGCGGGCGCGGACCCGAAGGCGACTCCGGGCGGCCCCTCACCGGTGCCGCAGCACTGACCCGGCCCTTGAGCCTGCCGGGCCCGCCTGCCGGGCCCGCCGACGGGGACCCGTCCGATGCACTGATTTCGGACGGTCCTCCCGGCGGGCTGGGGGTCGCTGGGCCGATCGGTGTAGATTCGTCGGGAGCCAGACGTCGCTGCTGATGGCGGTCGGGCGGTCCGTTCTGCGGACCGGCCGAGGGAGAGAGGGCCTCCGACGGACTGCGCCGCGAGCGCTCGGGCATTCGTGTGCCTTTCCGCCCGTCGCCGCAGCATCCAGCCCATACACCCTCGACCAACCTTCCGAGGAGCAGCTCGTATGACGACCGACGCCATCATCCAGGACTTCAAGGTCGCGGATCTTTCCCTGGCCGCCTTCGGGCGCAAGGAGATCACGCTCGCCGAGCACGAGATGCCCGGTCTGATGTCGATCCGCAAGGAGTACGCCGCGGCGCAGCCGCTGGCCGGCGCCC
>NZ_JAAGLN010000390.1 GCF_010548145.1 Streptomyces sp. SID10853 | reverse complement strand
GGCCCGGGACCGATCGGCACCGGGGCGCCGGGCAGCCGTACGGCCTCGTCCCGCCACCCGGTCTGGTGCGGCTGGGGCTGGGGCTGCGCATGGGCCGACTGGGGCTGAGGGTGCGGCTGAGGCTGCGGATGCGGCAGGGGCTGCTGCTGCACAGCCTGCACAGCGGACTGCTGCGGCTGCTGGTGCGCGTGAGCCGGCTGCGGCTGGACCCAGGGCTGCTGGGGCGGCGGCTGCGGCGGCTCGTACGCCGGTCTGGGCGGCAGCGAAGGGTTCGCGGGCCTCGGCGGCAGCGAAGGGTTCGCGGGCCTCGGCACCGACGGCGGACGGCCGCCGCGGCGGGTCTCGATCATCGCGGTGGCACGGGCAGGGAGCCAGGCGGACGCGGTGCCGCTGTCGTCGCCGCCGGACGCGAAGAGATGCGGCGCCAGCTGCGCCTGGAGGTCCTCCGGGCTGGGCCGCTGGGTGAACTCCTGCTGCATGCACGCCTCGATCAGCGGGCGCAGTTCGTCGGGCAGCCCGGTCAGATTGGGGCCCTCGCGCAGCAGCATGAAGACCGTCTCGACCGGGTTCGCCCCGTGGAACGGCGCATGGCCGGTCGCCGCGAAGACCAGCGTCGACCCGAGCGAGAACACATCGCTCGCGCCCTTCACGTTGCGCGAGTCCTTGGCCTGCTCGGGCGACATGTACGCGGGGGTGCCCACCGCGACGTTCGTCATGGTCAGCCGGGTGTTGGAGACACCGGACGCGATACCGAAGTCGATGACGCGCGGCCCGTCCTCCACCACCAGCACATTGGACGGCTTGAGGTCCCGGTGGACCAGGCCCGCGCCGTGGATCGACTGCAGGGCCTCGGCGATCCCGGCGGCCAGCCAGCGCACGGCCTGGGCCGGCATCGGCCCGCACTCATTCACTATTTCTTCGAGGGAGGGCGCGGGAACGTACGCGGTGGCCAGCCACGGCACGGCGGCGCGGGCGTCGGCGTCGACCACCGCGGCCGTGTAGAAGCCGCTGACGGCGCGGGCGGCCTCCACCTCGCGGGAGAAGCGGACACGGAACAGCTGGTCCTCGGCGAGCTCGGTCCGTACGGTCTTGATCGCCACACGCCTGCCGGAGGCCGAGCGCGCCAGATAGACAAGCCCCATACCACCGGCCCCGAGCCGCCCGAGCACCTCGAACGGGCCGATCCGCCTCGGATCGTGCTGCGTCAGCTGCTCCATCACGCGCTTGCCACCTCCCCGTACGGGCCCCGGGGAAGGGGGTCCGCGACATACAGCTGCGTTCAGCGTCTCACCACTGGGCACCACCCGGCGGTGCGCACCCCGATTGTTCCTGGCTGACGTGCTCGTTGCGAACCCGGGGGCGGATCGGGGTGTCTCACCGCGATCCGGACATGGCGCCCGCACCGGGCCGTGGCAGAGCCCCTGAGCCGCACGGACAGGACCGGTTCCTCTTGTACGGTGAGGCCCGGTCGGGAGTGACGCCCGTCACAGCCCGAAAGTGTTTACGGAAGTTGTCCACGGAAGTTATCCACAGCCTGTTGATAACAATATCAATTCCGCCCGCCCTGAGAGCCGCCCCGTTACCAGCCCTGACCCCATTTGCAGTCGGCCGAATCGCGCTCCGATCACCCCTCGGTAAGCTGACGGCATGACAGGACAAGTACGCACCGTCGACGGCCGCGTGGCCGGCCGACGAGGTCAGGCGACGCGGCAGAAGCTGCTCGACTGCCTCAGCGAGATGCTCAGCTCCTCGCCGTACCGGGACGTCAAGGTCATCGACGTGGCCCGGAAGGCGGGGACTTCGCCCGCGACCTTCTACCAGTACTTCCCGGACGTCGAGGGCGCGGTCCTCGAAATCGCGGAGGAGATGGCCAAGGAGGGCGCCGGACTGACCGAGTTGGTCTCCGGGCGCTCCTGGACCGGAAAGGCCGGCTGGCAGACGGCCGAAGAACTCGTCGAGGGGTTCCTCGACTTCTGGCGCCGCCACGACGCGATCCTCCGCGTCGTCGACCTCGGCGCGGCGGAGGGCGACAAGCGGTTCTACAAGATCCGCATGAAGATCCTGAACTCCGTCACCAACTCCCTGACCGACGCGGTCAAGGAGCTCCAGGCCAAGGGCAGGGTCGACAAGGACGTCAGCCCGGCCGCCATGGCGGGCTCCCTGGTGGCCATGCTGGCCGCCGTGGCCGCGCACCAGAAGGGGTTCCAGACCTGGGGCGTGAAGCAGGCCGAACTCCGCCCGAACCTCG
The DNA here is from genome assembly GCF_010548145.1 of Streptomyces sp. SID10853. GTDB lineage: Bacteria > Actinomycetota > Actinomycetes > Streptomycetales > Streptomycetaceae > Streptomyces. Next base: position 1,416 of record NZ_JAAGLN010000390.1, on the reverse strand, counting down.
CCCTGTTGGTCCACCTGGGCATCACGGGCAAGAAGCCGACAAAGTAACCGCGGGGCGCCACCACGTCCTTCGTCCTGTCGCGCAGACGGCGGGCCACCGAGGTGGGTGGCCCGCCGTCCGCGTACCCGCACGGCGGAGGGAGTACGGCACACGGCGCACGCCACCCGGCGCACGCCGCACAGCACACGACGCACGCCACCCGGCACACGGCGCACGACGCCCAGCACACGACGCATGCCGCACAGCACACGGCGCCCAGCACGCGCACACGGCAGAGGCACACCGCGCAGGGCAGAGGGCGCACCGCACAGGGCGTACGCCTCAGCGGCGCTCCAGCCGGAACAGCCGGATCTCCCGGTCCACCCGTGCCTGGTACGAGGCGTACGGCGGCCAGAACGCCAGCGCCGTCGTCCACACCCCCGCCCTCTCCTCGCCCTCCAGGAGCCGCGCGCTGACCTGGATGTCCTGCCCCTTCCAGTTCACCTCGGCATCCGGGTGCGCCAGCAGGTTGGCCGTCCACGCGGGATGGCCGGGCCGCCCGAAGTTCGACCCGACGAGGATCCAGGACCGCGGCCAGGGCCCCCGCTCCCCCTCGCTCTCCCCCGCGTCCCCCGCCGCCGTTCTCTCCGGCATGCACGCCAATGGCGTAACCCGCAGGACCCCGCTTCTCGCGCCCTTCGCCGTGAGGATCACACCGGGCAGCATCTGCGCGCTGAGCAGCACCTTTCCCCGGGTCAGCCGGTGCACCGCACGGTCCATGGCGGGGACGACGTGCGGCGCGATCCTGGCGAACGTACGGGTGGACGACACCTTCTGCACCAGCCGGGTTCCGGGCAGCATCAGACCGCGACCGCCGCTCGCCCGGTGAAGAGCCCCGCCCGTTCCGCCGCATGCGCCCGCAGCCCGTGCACCGGGCCGAACAGCAGCTCGTCCGACGACGCCCGCTTGAAGTACAGCTGGATGTCGTGCTCCCAGGTGAAGCCGATCCCGCCGTGCAGCTGGACCGCGTCGGACGCCGCGCTGCGCAGCGCTTCCAGGCCCTGCGCGAGCGCGAGGCCGCCCGCCGCCGGGTCCCAGGCGGCGTAGTAGGCGGCCGACCTGGCCGCCTGCACCTGTACGTACAGCCCGGCCAGGCGGTGCTTCACGGCCTGGAAGGAGCCGATGGGGCGCCCGAACTGCTCGCGCGTGCCGACGTGTTCGACCGTCAGCTCCAGCGCACGGTCGGCCGCGCCGACCGCTTCGGCGGCCAGCACGGCGGCCGCCGCACACCCGGTACGGGCCAGCGCGCCCGGCACATCGGCCGTGCCGCTCCCCCCGTCACCGTCACCGTCTCCGTCGCCATCCGTCGCGCCGAGCAACTCGGCCTCCGTGTCGCGCAGTTCGATGCGGGCCTGGGGGCGGGTCGCGTCCAGCGCG
>NZ_JAAGLN010000038.1 GCF_010548145.1 Streptomyces sp. SID10853 | reverse complement strand
GCCGCGTCCGTGAGGCCGAGCGCCGCCGACCAGGCGGCGAGGTCGCCGGAGCGCTGCCGGGGGGCGTCGAGGACCAGCGGGTCACGGCCGCACCAGTCGGGATCGTACGGACGCCCGCCGGCCAGCAGCACCGAGACGTCGTACGAGGTGCCGTGCGGGGTGTCCTGTGCCAGCAGCGCGCGGAGCAGCGGCCCCGGCTTCTCCGGTACCGGCGCCACCACGATGGGGCAGTCGCGCAGCCGCGCCTCGCGCAGCAGATCGGAGAGGAGCCCGGCCGTGGGCTGCTCGCCCTGGGCCGGGTACGGGGCAGCCGGATCCGCCGCGGAGGTGTCCCCCGACGCGCCCTGGCCCGGGGCGAAGTGCAGGGCCTCAAGACCGGCGGCGGCCAGTGCGGCGGTGGCGCAGGAGAGCGCTTCGCCCTCCCGTGCCTCGCGGAGGTACACCGTCAGCGCCCCGCCGCTCAGCCGCCCGGCCAGCTGCTCCACGAGGGGGCTCGCCTGCGGCATCGGCTCCGCGGGCGGCAGCAGGGTGACCTGTCCGGCGAGCGCCGCGTCCGGGGTGTCGTCGCCGAGCAGATGCGCGGTGACCCGGTCGGGTACCCGCAACGACCTGCTGAGGAAGGGGCGTTCGGGCTCATCGACCTGCAGGAGCCCCAGGGCGAGCAGCGGCGCGGAGGAGTGGAAGCGGGCCCGGGCGCCGACGTCGTGCACGGGCAGGCCGCACAGTTCGATGGCGGGCCCGACGGTCGCCCGGCGCCGGCTGACGTCGTCGTTGAGGTAGCCGTACAGCGGCTCGAAGGTCCGGTCGAGGTCGGGGGCGAGCGCCAGCAGCAGGATCGCCTCGTCCAGCGGGCCGAGCCCGAGCCGGCGGGTGAGACGGCTCAGCCGGTCACCGACGGCCGATTCCGCGGAGTCCGGTCCGGCCGAACCCGCGCCGGGACCTCCGCGAGGAACACCGGACTCACCTGGAGCACCGGGAAGACCGTCGGCGCCGGGAGCACCCACACCACCGGAAACACCACCGGAAACACCGGAACCATCCGGGAGCACCTGTCCGGGAACACCGCCGGGCGGGGCCGCGAGGAGATGCTGAACGGCCTCGTCGGAGAGGTACAGCCCGCGCAGCGGGTCGGCGGCGGTCGGGTCGGTGGCGCTGCGCGACTCGACCAGCTCCGCGACCCGCTCACGGAGCAGCCCCAGCCGCGCGATCAGCGCGGCCGGCTCATCCGCCCCTGGCCCGAGGCTGTGCCGGCCGTGCCGGCCGGACCTGCCACGCCCGCCACCGGAATCGGCTGCGGCTTCCGGTTCGGTCTCACGTCCGGCTGCACGGCCGGCGTCGCCACCTGCGGTCACTCGGACTGCGCTCCTGTGCTCGTGCCTGTACTCGTGCCTGTACTCGTGCCTGTACTCGTGCCTGTACTCGTCCCCGTGCTCCCGGTGTCCGCCGCACCGCCGGAAGCGGATGCCGATGAAGCCGACGCCGAGGAAGCGCCCGGCCAGCGGCGCCCGCCGGTCCTGGCGAAGTGGCGCGGCTGGTGATCCCGTCGCTGCGAGTCGTCGAGGGTGCCGTCCGTACCGCGTACCCGCACCCCGGCGCCCTCGGTGACCGGCGGCCCGACCTCGTACTCGGGGAACGCCGGGAAGGGCGCGGTCACGACCAGGTCCAGCGACGGCTTGAGCTCGCCGCCCAGCGCGGACCAGATCTCGGCGTAGGACCGTGCGTCGGTCTGCAGCCCGGCGATCGTCAGCGGCACGGTGAGCCCCAGCTCGGCCAGCGCCCCGGTCAGCTGCTCCGGGGGCAGCACCTCACGGGGCAGCAGCGTGGCCAGTACGGCGGAGAGCATCCGGTGCTCGTCCTGGGGCTGCTTGGTCCAGGCGGTGATGAGATACGAGAGACGGAACCAGCGCGGCGGCTGCCGCCGCTTCAGCACCACTCCGCGGTCGTCCTTGACCGCGATGGCGCCGCGTTCACGCCGCTTGACGTCCTCGCGGATGTCGTACAGATAGGCGTCGATCGTCGGCGCGTTGCGCCGGGCCGCCCAGTCGCGGGTCGGGGCCTCGAAGGCGATGTCGACCCCGGTCCCCTCCAGGGCTCCGCCGGACAGCAGCCCCTTCAGGACCTCGTCCACCTCGTGGATCACTGTCGCGCCCTTCGCTGGTGCCGGTGTCACAGGCGGGCACCGCTCCGGGTCGCGGGTCCGCACCGCCATCCTGCACCGTGACCGCACCCGTGCCCCAGGCGTGGGAGGGACGGGCCGGGGACAACTCCGCCGGTCCGCAAGGGCGGTACGGCTTGCCCCCGCGGACCGGCGGAATGACCGGCGGGGCACCCGGCCGTCCGGACATCGGAGGCAGGGTGCCGCCCGGAACGGTCAGATATAACCCTCTCTGAAGGCATAAGCGACGGCATGGGCCCGATTGCGAAGGTGCAGCCGGGTCGTGAGGCCGTGCATCACGTTCTTGACGGTGCGCTCGGAGTACGAGAGCTTACGGGCGACTTCGGCCGTGTCCATGCCTTCGGCCACCAGTTGCAGCACCTCCAGCTCACGGGTGGAGAGCCCCGAAGCGGGGGCCCCCGGTGAGCTGGTGGCTTTGCGCTGGAGGGCACCGACCTGGGATATCAGCCGTCCGAGCAGGTCCGAGGGCAGGTCGCCTTCGCCCCTTGAGGCAGCGATGACGGCCTGAAGGAGCCGGTGCCCGGTGGCCTCGTGCCGCCAGACAATGGCCGCGACGCCGCTTTCTATGACCTGGAGCAGTTCCGCCTCACGGATCAGGCCCGCCACGAGGACGGCCTTGGTGCCGTCGATCCGCACCAGCCGCCGCAACTGCGACAGGGTGGGCTCGTCCAGCGCGTCCGCCAGCAGGACCGCCACCGTTCCCGGCCGTCCGCTCGCCTCGTCGACCAGCTCGATGGCCGGCTGCTGACGCAGCTGAGTGGTAGCCCCCGCCAGCGAAAGCGGGTCGGACGCGTGAATGGCGACCGGGATCCTGGCATCAGGTCCCGTCGAATCTAATGACGTCCGCATGGCCAACCCCTCACGTTCTCGCAGAACACCATGATCCGTCACACCGTGCTCCGGCGGAATCAACGGAGTCCACACTCCTGTGGCTGATGGTGTGTCCGTATTCGTTGGTCTGCACGAGATCGGCACGAGACGGACAGCCCGGCATTAAGGCGACCACCGACCGGAAAGCCTCTCACACGCCCGTATCCGACCAGTTACATACCCCGGGCGTTCGGAGATGACAGATCGATGAACTCTCGGACCGATCGGGCGTATTACCACCGCGCACCGTGCGCCGATCCGGCCGGAACAAGGCCAGAAAGCCGGACAAACCCCTGCGGAACGCAGGGAGCCGGCCGGGCTACGAGTGAAAAGCCATATCCGCAGCGTCACAAAGAACAGGTACAGAACAGAGACATAACAGAGACAGACCGGCCCCGCCCCGAGTCCGCCGAGAGCCCGCCGAGAGACTCACACGCTGGTCAGCACGCGATTCCTTCACCATTCCCCCGCATTCCGACGCGTGTGGGATTGTGTGCGATTGCGCCGTCAGGCGTCCAGCACCTGGCCCTCTCGCCGTACGACGGGCGGCTCCACACTCCACGGGAAGTTGATCCACTCGTCGGTGCGCTTCCACACGTACTCGCATTTCACCAGCGAATGCGACTTCTCATAGATCACTGCGCTGCGTACCTCGGCGACGGCCCCGACGCAGAAGTCATGGACCAGTTTGAGGGTCTTCCCCGTGTCGGCGACGTCATCGGTGATGAGTACCTTTTTGGCCGAGAAGTCGATCGCGTTGGGCACCGGCGCCAGCATGACCGGCATCTCCAACGTGGTCCCTACACCGGTGTAGAACTCCACGTTCACGAGATGAATGTTCTTGCAGTCCAGCGCGTACGCGAGCCCACCGGCCACGAATACGCCGCCGCGCGCGATGCTGAGCACGATGTCCGGCTCATAGCCGTCGTCGGCGATGGTCTGCGCGAGCTCGCGCACCGCGTTCCCGAAACCGTCGTAAGTCAGGTTCTCGCGTACGTCACTCATGGCTGGATATCACACCTGGGTCCGATGGAAATTGAGGAAGGACCGCGAGGCGGTCGGCCCGCGCTGCCCTTGGTAACGCGACCCGTACCGCTCACTGCCGTACGGGTGCTCGGCCGGCGAGGTGAGCCGGAACATACAGAGCTGGCCGATCTTCATCCCGGGCCAGAGCTTCATGGGGAGGGTCGCGACGTTCGACAGTTCGAGCGTGACGTGCCCCGAGAACCCCGGGTCGATGAACCCGGCGGTCGAATGCGTGACGAGCCCGAGGCGCCCGAGGCTGGACTTGCCCTCGAGCCGGGAGGCGAGATCGTCGGGCAGCGTGACGACCTCGTAGGTGGAGGCGAGCACGAACTCCCCGGGGTGCAGGATGAACGCCTCGTCCCCGTCCGGCTCGACCTTGCGCGTCAGATCCGCCTGCTCGACCGCGGGGTCGATATGCGGATACCGGTGGTTCTCGAACACCCGGAAGTAGCGGTCGAGCCGCACATCGATGCTGGAGGGCTGCACCATGTATTCGTCGTACGGATCGATGCGTACGCGCCCGGCGTCGATCTCGGCCCGGATGTCCTTGTCTGAGAGAAGCACGCCCCGAGGATACGGGGACCGTGCGGCCCTGCCCCAATCGGCCGACCCGCACACCCCGCACCACGGACGACGAGCCACGCGGAACGATCCGGAACCGCTCCGGCCGGCAACGATCCGGACCGCTCCAGCCGGTACTGACTTACTGCTGATCCAGCCCGACCGGCACGGCATGCCGCAGCCGCGCACAACGAGGACACCGGATGAGCCGCCCGGGCCCGATCCGGTCAGTCCCGAGCTGCTGCAACGGGAACGAGGCAGTACTGAACACGTGCCCTTCGGCACAGCGGACGACGGTGCGTTCCATCGGATCCATCAAGTCCCTTCCCCATCAAGCGTGGACGAGAGAAAACACCACATTAGGGGATGTACAGGACACCGCTCCAACCGGCACTCCGATCGGCCACGGTACGCCCCAACTTCCGCACCCGGCAGCGGGATCCCCACCCGAAATCAACAGACGAACCCCCGAACCGGACGGCTGTACGGACAGTGCCCCGGACGGCAACGCGGGGTAACGAGGGAGAGGGCGGGAGCCCAGGGGGAGAGCCGGACACCGCCGGGACGTGGACACCGGGGGCGGCCAGGCATGAGGTAGAGTGAACGCGATGCGATTCCCTCCGGGAAGATCGCTGCGCGAGTGTAGTTTAATGGTAGAACATGAGCTTCCCAAGCTCAGAGCGCGGGTTCGATTCCCGTCACTCGCTCCATGATGAAGGCCCTGGTCGGAGACCAGGGCCTTGTTCGTTGTCCGGACGATCTCGGTGCGGGCCGTGCGTGGAGGATCACACCCTTTTCCCTGCTCGCGTCGGGGGCACCGACTTCGACTGCGCGTCTGCCGGTGATCAACGCGGGGCCTTACGCGTGGCGAGCTCTGGTGCTCGCCTGTCGAGTCACAGCCGAGCACCAGCCCGCCGCCACCTGGTACGCCACAGGCATGGACCGCGTACGCGAAGTGCGGCGCACGCTCGCTCCGTGGCAGAACGAGCAGTGCGTCCGGGACTTCGACGACCGGCTCTACGGCTGGGGGACGACGGTCAGCGCTCTCCAGCGTTGAACCCGGCGATCCTCTCCGGCAGTTCCGCCGGCGAGTCGATCCGCATCGTGGTGATCGCAGCCGCGTCCGGATCGCCCTGCTGAATGGTGCCCACGGCCCACGCCGAATCAGCGCCGTCAGCAGCCCCGCCTGCACAGCCGGGCGGATGTCGTTGTCGAGCCGGTCGCCGACGTACACAATCTCGCCCGGCTCGGCAGGTGTCACCTCAATGACATGCTCGAAGAACTTCACGTCCGGCTTCGACGCACCCCAGTCGTCACTTGTGGCGATGAGATCGGACGGCAGGTCCAGCCCACGCAACAGACCGCCGGCCCGTACGGTCTGATTGCCGGCGATACCGGCCCAGAGACCAGCCTCGAATTCGGTCAGGGCCTCAGTGGTCCGAGGGGTGAGCGGGGTAGTGAGGGACTCCATGCGCGGTCCGGGCCGTGCAGTCGGCTCCTCCCGCAACCTGCCCTGCACGACCGTTCCTGTGCGGTGCACTGGAGTTGGCCGGTCAGGGCAGGCCCGCCGGTGCCGGCAGCGTCACGCCGCCTGGAGTACTTCGCATGGACAGTGGTGGAATTCCAGGCCGAGTTCGTGGTCCACAGCCGCGCTCGAACGTGTGGCTGCTTCGGCGACCTTCTCCCAGGAGCCGTACTTCAGGTAGAGCTGGTCCGGCGTCGGGCCGAGCGGGTTGCCGTACTTCTTCTGGTTGCGTGCCTCCAGTTCCGCGACCTGTTCGGGGGTCATGCCGGCGCGTACGACATCCTTGGCGTCATTGCGCATCCGGCTCAGGGTGCGGGCGATGTCCTCCTCCGAGCGCCCCTCGGCACGCATGGCGCACTCCTTGCGCTCCATGTCCTCCAGGAGTTGGTGGTAGCGCATCCGTTGGTCGCGGGCGACCTCGCGTTGCTGCGGAGTCTCGCTCCGGATCAGGCATACGACCGGTTCCGGGCTGCTGCAGGGGCCGTGGTCCGGGGCCGCCTGGGAGACGGGGGCGACGATGACCGAACCGCAGCCGGCCAACGATCGGCACGAGTGTGCCGAGTGCTCGGTGGCAGAGGCGGGCTGGAGGGGGAGGAGGGCGGCTTGGGCGAGCAGCAGCGCGGGAACCACGCGACCTGCCAGCACACGCAGACTGACTAGTGACATGCGCTCATCGTTGGGGCGGACCACGGCGGGACAAAGGACGGCAAGGCCGAAGTGCCCCTGATACGTGCCAACTTCACTCCGCAGGGTGAAGGGGAGGACACCGGGACCTCTGTGTGGTGCGTTCCTGGACGGCGCCACCACACCGAGGTCTGCACCCAGGAGTTCGAGCGGGCGGGGGTGAGCGGTGCAACCCCGGTTTCCGGTCGGCCCCGCAGAGCGCGTGCAGTCCCCCTGCGGTGTCAGGGCCGATGCACAGTCCGGCTGCTGCACGGCGGTACGAAGTCCCGGTCCAGCCTCTGTTCCTCGCCCACTGCGGGGAACTCACCGGCCCGGCGAGCCGACTCCTGTGCGAGACCCATCCCCGGTGACCGTACGAGGAAGCCCCCATGCCCGAGACCGCTCCTGCCGTCCCTCCGTCCCCTTCTCCTCCGGACCCTTCTCCTTCTTCTCCGGACCCTTCTCCTCCGGCCAGGCGCATACCCGCCGGCCCTGCGCCGTCCCTTTCCCCCGAGGACGACGGGGCAGAGCCGCCCGGCAGCCCGGGCGTGTGGAGCGGGCTGCGTCCTCTGCTGCTGCGGCTGCACTTCTACGCGGGCATCCTGATCGGGCCGTTCCTGCTGACAGCCGCCGTCACCGGCCTGCTGTACACGGCGACTCCGCAGATCGAGTCCGTGGTGTACCGGCACGAGCTGAAGGTCGGCGAGCAGGGCGCGGCTGAACCGCTCGCCACGCAGGTCGAGGCGGCGCGCGCCGCCGTCCCCGGCGGCCGTCTCGTGTCGGTGACACGGGGCGCGGGTGCCACCGACAGCACGCGGGTGGCGTTCGACGTACGGGGGCTGCCGGAGGGGGACACACGGACCGCCTTCGTGAATCCGTACAGCGGTGAAGTCCTGGGCACCCTGCGGACCACCGGGGAGTGGCTGCCCGTCCGCGCGTGGTTCGACAGCCTGCACCGCACACTGCACCTCGGCTCGTTCGGCCGCAACTACAGCGAACTGGCCGCCAGCTGGCTGTGGGTGGAGGTGGCCGGCGGGCTCGCCCTGTGGCTCGGAGCACCCCGCAACCGGCTGCGGCTGCGGCTGCGCAAGCTCTTCGTCCCGCGCCGTGGCCCCAGGGGCCGTGGACGCACGTTGTCCTGGCACGGCGCCGTCGGCCTGTGGGTGTCCGCCGGGTTTCTCGCGCTGTCCGCCACGGGGCTGACGTGGTCGGTGCACGCGGGGGCGAACATCGGGAAGATCCAGGACTCGCTGGGCGGCAGCACGCCCACCGTCGCCACCGCCGTCGCCACCACCACCGTTACCGGCATCGGCCACACCAGCGGCGGTCGTTCCGGGGCCGGGCGTGCGGCCGCCGTCGGATCCGCGTCCCGCGAGGATGTCGGCATTGATGCCGTGGCACGGGCCGCACGCGGGGCCGGACTGCACGGCACGCTCGTCATCACACCGCCCGCCGACGCCAGGAGCGCCTACGTCGTCAAGGAGAACACCCGGCGCTGGCCCGAACTCCAGGATTCCGTGGCGGTCGATCCCGCGAACGGCAAGGTCACCGCGGCCCTCCGATTCGACGACTATCCCGTCCTCGCGAAGCTCACCCGCTGGGGCATCGATGCCCATATGGGCCTCCTCTTCGGCCTCGCCAACCAGATCGTGCTGGCGCTGATCGCCGTCGCGCTGATCGGCATGGTGCTGTGGGGCTACCGGATGTGGTGGCTGCGCAGGCCCGCCCGGGCCACCGGACCGCGCCCCGGACGCCTCCCGGTGCGCGGGGCCTGGCGCCGGGTGCCGGGCAAGGTGATGGCGCCGCTCGTGGTGGTGGCCGCCGTCATCGCGTACTACCTGCCCCTTTTCGGACTGCCCCTCGCCTGCTTCCTGCTCATGGACCTCGTGATCGCGGACGTACGCCGCCGTAAGGAGACCGCGCGATGATCACCGCTACCGGACTGCGCTGGATCATGACCGTGCTCTTCTGCGCGCTCACCCTTTACGGAGTGTGGCGCGCCCTCGCCTCGGGGTCCGCGCACGGGTCCGCGCACGCCCACGCCGGGCACCCGTGGGTGGCACGGCTCGCCCACCTCCTGCATGCCGTCATGGCCCTGGCGATGCTCGCGATGGTGTGGCCCTGGGGGATGGACCTGCTCGTCGTTCCCCAGGTGGTGTTCTTCTCGCTCGCCGCCGGCTGGTTCCTCCTGGCGGCCGTGGCCTGGCCGGGAGAGCCGGCACGCGGCCGGGCCCTGCTGAGTGTCCTGCCGCATGCCGTGATGACCGGGGCGATGGCGTGGATGGTCGCGGCGATGGCCTGGGGTACGTCCATGGGCTCGATGGGCGGCGGTGGCGAGGCGATGGCGGACATGCCGGGGATGGACATGCAGGGGATGGACATGTCCGGCTCCGGTGCGGCGGGCGCGATGGAGCTGACCGGCGCGGGTGACCGGTGGAGCGCCGGAGTCCTCGCGTTCGTCCTGCTGGTGCTGGCTCTGTGGTGGCTGACCCGGGGCTTCGACACCGGCCGGCGGGCGCCCCGCCCGGATGCGGACGGTGTCGGCCCTGACGGTGTCCGGGGCGCGCTCGACCTGGGCTGCCACGGGGCGATGGCCCTGGGGATGGCGGTGATGTTCGTCGTCATGGTGTGAGTCGGCACGGTGTGAGCGGCATGGTGTGAGTGGCGTGGTGTGAGTGGCGTGGTGCGAGGGGTGGCGCCGGGGCGGGCGGGGCGGATGCGCCTGGTGCGCTGATGTGGCTGGTGCGCTGGTGCGCTGGTGCGCTGGTGCGCTGATGTGGCTCAGGCCACTCGTATGCGCGGGAACTGGTGCCCGCCGCGGGCCGACCACTGGTCCGTACAACCGCGCCCCCTCACGCGCGGCCCGCACCCCCAGCCGGAGCCACATCCATGGACCACTCCGTAACGCCCTCCCCGGGACGGCGTTCTGCCCTCTCCGCCCCGCGTCCCTCCGCCCCGCGTCTCTCCGCCCCGCGTCTCTCCGCCCCATCTCTCTCGTCCCCGTACGCCGTGCTCGTGGGCTTCCTGTTGCTGCTCGTGGCCGCCTTCGCCGTGTCGTACGGGGTCGGGCACCTCGCCGGTCCGGTCGCCCCGGACATGCACGGGGTCTCGCACCACGGGGTCGCGCACCACGACGACCCGGGCATGGGGGACATGGGCGGGATGGGGCACGGGGGCGGTCACTGATGGCAGCGGAGACCACGACCCCACGGCCGATGCGTACGACGGACCTGACCGTGGGTGGGATGACCTGCGCCGCCTGCGTGCGCCGGGTGGAGAAGAAACTCTCGGCGCTGGACGGCGTCACCGCCACCGTCAACCTCGCGACCGGACGGGCCCGTGTCCAGTACCCGGCAGAGCTCGGCACCGCGCCGCTGGTCGAGGCCGTCGAGAAGGCCGGGTACACCGCCCGCGCCCCCGAAGCCGGCGCCGGCCGTGAGCACACGTACGGGAACGAGGGAGGGGACGGAGACGGGAACGAGGAGATGGACGAGGAGGTGGACGAGGACGGGCGGCGACGGCGTCAACAGGCCCTGCCACAGCGGCTCGTGGTGACGGCACTGCTCGCTCTCCCCGTGATGGCGCTCTCGATGGTGCCCGCGCTGCAGTTCCGCAACTGGCAGTGGCTGTGCTTCGTGCTCACCGCGCCGGTCGCGTTCTGGAGCGCCTTCCCCTTCCACCGGCGCGCGCTGCGCGGTCTGCGGCACGGCGCGGCGACGATGGACACCCTCGTCTCGCTCGGCGTCCTGGCCTCGTTCTCCTGGTCCGCGTACGCCCTCTTCATCGGCGGGGCCGGCGCCCCCGGCATGCGTATGCCCTTCACCCTGGTGCCCACCGCTTCGCAGGGCGTCGCCCATGTGTATCTGGAAGCGGCGGCCGGCGTCCCGCTCTTCGTGCTCATCGGCCGGCATCTGGAGGCCCGCGCGCGGCGGGGCACCTCAGCGGCCCTGCGCTCCCTCGCCGAACTGGGCGCGAAGGAGGTGACGGTGCGCGAGGGCGGTACCGAGCTGCGGCTGCCGGCGGAACGGCTGGCTGTGGGGCAGGTCTTCGTCGTACGTCCCGGGGAACGGTTCGCCACCGACGGCGAGGTCACGGAGGGCGCGTCCGCGGTCGACCTCTCCCTCGTGACGGGCGAGACGCGCCCCGTGGAGGTCGCGCCGGGTTCGGCGGTCACGGGGGGCGCGGTCAACGCCGGAGGTCTGCTGCTCGTACGGGCCACCGCTGTTGGGGCCGACACACAACTCGCCCGTATCACCGCTATGGTGACGGATGCTCAGGCAGGAAAGGCCCGTGCCCAGCGGCTCGCCGACACTGTGGCCGGAGCCTTCGTTCCCGTCGTGCTGACCCTCGCAGCGACCGTGCTCGGCTTCTGGCTGGGCGCCGGAGCCGACGTGCAGCCCGCGGTCACCGCGTGTGTGGCCGTGCTCGTCGTCGCCTGTCCCTGCGCGCTCGGACTCGCCACCCCCACCGCCCTCATGGCGGCCACCGGACGCGGCGCGCAACTCGGTGTCCTGGTCAACGGCCCCCAGGCCCTCGAATCGCTCCGGCAGATCGACACCGTCGTCCTCGACAAGACCGGCACGCTCACCTCCGGGCACCTCAGCGTGGCCCGGGTGACGGTCCGCGGTGACGGGCTCTCCGGTGCGGAGGTGCTGCGGCTGGCCGCTGCCGTCGAGAGCGGCTCGGAGCATCCCGTCGGCCGCGCGATCGCCGCACACGCCGAGCGTGCCCTCGGCCCGGCGGCCGTACGGTCCGGTGTGCTCACCGGCTTCGCCGCCACACCCGGCAGCGGTGTACGGGGAGTTGTCGACGGCGCCCTCGTGGAGGTCCGCACACCGGAGGGTGACCTTCCGCCCGCGCTGGGCGCCGCGCTCACCGCCGCCGCGGAAGCCGCGCACACCCCCGTCGTGGTGGACGTCGACGGGCGGCCCGAGGCGGTCGTGGCCCTCGGCGACGTGGTGCGGCCCGGCAGTTACCACGCCGTGGACCGGCTGCGCCGCCTCGGTGTGCGGCCGGTCCTGGCCACGGGCGACCAGGAGAGCCCGGCCCGCGCCGTCGCGTCCCTGCTCGGCATCGACGAGGTGCACGCCCGGTGCACGCCGGAGCGGAAGGCCGTACTCGTCCGCGAACTGCGGGAGAAGGGGCTGCGGGTCGCGGTCGTCGGGGACGGCGTCAACGACGCGGCCGCGCTCGCCGGTGCCGACCTCGGCATCGCGATGGGCACCGGCACCGATGTCGCCATCGGAGCCGCCGATGTGACGCTCGTACGCGATGACATCGAGGCGCTCGCCGACGCGGTGCGGCTCGCCCGCCGCACCCTCGCGACCATCCGCGGGAACCTCCTGTGGGCCTTCGGCTACAACGCCGTCACCATCCCGCTCGCGATGGCCGGACTGCTGGACCCGATGCTTGCCGCCGCCGCGATGTCCCTCAGCTCCGTCCTGGTCGTCCTCAGCAGTCTCCGGCTGCGCCACTGGCAGCCCGCCCCTCCGTCGGCCCGGCGCCCGCGCTCGGCCGGGGCAGCTCCCGCGTCGGCCCGGCGCCCGCTCCCCCAGGACAGCCCGGCGTCGGCCCGGCACCCGGTCTCCCGCACAGGCACAGGCACAGGCACAGGCCCCGGCTCCGGCTCCCGCTCCCGCTCCCGCAGGACCGTCCGGTGACTCCCGCCCCGTCTCCCGTAAGGAAGTACCGGCCGTGAAGAATCCCTTGCCCGCCCGGCTGCGTGCCCCGCTGGCCGCCGTCGGTGTGCCGGTGGCCGCCTGCGGGCTCGCCCTCGCGGGGCTCACCGCCTGGACCACACACGGCAACGCGGGCAGCCCCTCGCACATCGCCGTACCGGAAGGGCATGTCCTCCTCCGGCTCGGAGCGACACCGGAGACCGCCGCCTTCTTCACCCTCACCAACACCGGGGGCTCGGCCGACCGTCTCCTGGCGGTCACCTCCCCGCGTGCGGCGGTGCCGCCCGCCCTGAGCCGGCACCGTATGACCCCGTCCGGGGCGTACCGGCAGCCCGTGACCACCGCGGCGATTCCGGCCGGGGATGGTCTCACCATGGCCCCGACCGGCATCGACGTCACGGTCCGCCCGAAGGGCGACTGGCGGGCGGGGGAGCACATTCCGTTCACCCTGCGCTTCGAACACGCCGATCCGGTCACGGTGTTGGCGACCGTCGTACGCCCCGGCCAGAACCCGGCGTGACCCGGCGTGACCCGGCGTGACCCGGTGCGGGCACGGTGCCGGAGGAGCGAGCTGCCCGTTCGGCCCCTCGCCTTCCCGCCCTGCCACGACCCCCTGCACATATGCCGTGTTCATGTGCTCCCGTACGCGTATCCGGCAATGGTGACGAGAGGCGCACCCGGGACACCCTGCCGTTCCCGATTCCGGCCCGCGATGGGAGGATGAGGGGCCATGGAGGCGGGGCGGATCGGGCGCGCGGCACGAGCGGCGATGTTCGCCGCTGTCTCCGTCACACTCGCCGCCGTCGGCCACGTGCTGATGTCCGGGGCGCCGCTGCCCTTCTGGGTGGTCACCGCCGGCTTCCTGGCGGTGGCGGTTCCTGGCTGGTGGGCCGCTACGCGCGAGCGCGGCATCTGGCTGGTGACCGGCCTCGCCGTCACGACCCAGGCGGTCCTGCACAGCGCCTTCGCCACAGCACAGGGCCTGGTCGCCACGGCTTCCGCCGCAGCCCCGGCCCGTACGGCACCGCTGGTGGACAACCTCTGCTCCACAGGCCCGCTGCATGACATGGGCCACGCAAGCCACTTGGAGCAAGCAGGCCACATGGGGCCAGCAGGCGACATGGACGCCACGGAGCCCATGAGCCACATGAGCCACATGAGCCACATGATGTCGATGAACCACATGGGCTCGATGGGGCACATGGGCTCCACGGGCTCCATGGGCAACATGGCCCACGACATGGCGGGCATGTACTCGACCGGCATGCTGGCCGCGCATCTCCTCGCCGCGCTCGTGTGCGGTGTATGGCTGGCCAGGGGCGAGCGGGCGGCCTTCCAGGTCCTGCGGTCCGTGGCCGCCTGGCTGCTGACCCCGCTTCAGTGCCTTCTCACCGCACCGGTCCCGCCCCCGCGTCCTCGCGCGAGGGCGCGCCGGGGCCTCAGCGACCGGCTGCCGCGCGGGCTGTTGTGCACCCGCGACCTGGACCCACGCGGCCCGCCCGGGGGCCTTGCCGCTCTCTGACGCAGCGGCAGGCATCCCGAAGGACGTACGTACGCACCTGCGCGCGACCGGTCAGGCGACCGGCCCGCCGCAGCCGTGCGTACGGCGCGCAGCCGTACGGCGCCGCCGCTTCCTTCGGGCACACCCGGGCCGACGGGCACGGGTGCCCCCTCACCGGAACCCCCGGCTTCCCGCCCGCCCGGCCACAGCCGTGCCCGCCGGTCACGCGTGCACACGGCGGCCCGCGGCGGTACGGAGCAGCGCGGTTCCGGAACGATCCGCAAAGGACACCAGGCGATGAAACCGACCCTGCCCGCCGAACGCGGCGGACCACCCGAACAACACCGTCCCCAGCCTGTGGAAACCGCCGAGCCGGCACCGGGCCCCCGTCCGCGTACCGAAAGGCTCCGGCCCGACGACGCGGCGTCCACCGGCTGGGCCCTGGCCGCGCGCGCCGGCGATCCGGCGGCAGCCGAGGCGTTCGTACGGGCTCTGCACCGCGACGTCGTGCGCTACGTCGCCCATCTCTCGGCCGACCCGCAGCTCGCCGAGGATCTCGCCCAGGACACCTTCGTACGGGCCCTGCGCAGCCTGCACCGGTTCGAGGGGCGGTCATCGGCGCGCACCTGGCTCCTGGCCATCGCACGCCGAGCCGTCGTCGACGACTTCCGCAGGGCGGCGGCACGCCCCCGGCTGAGCGACACCGACGACTGGCGCCGCGCCGTCGAACGGACCCAGCCCATCGGTCTGCCCGGCTTCGAGGAGGGCGTGGCGCTCCAGGAGCTGCTCGCCGCGCTGCCCCGTGAACGGCGTGAGGCGTTCGTCGCCACCCAGCTCCTCGGGCTCCCCTACGCGGAGGTGGCGCGGGCGACCGGATGCCCGGTGGGGACCGTACGCTCCCGGGTGGCCCGCGCACGCGCCGCCCTGACCGCTCAGCTCATCGAGAACGAGAACGAGAACAAGGGCGAGAGCCGGGGCGAGAGCCGGGGCGAGAGCCGGGGCGGGGGCGAGAGCAGAGGCCGGAGCCTGCTCGGCGCGGCCGCCTGACGCACCGCACCACCCGTGGGGGCCGCTTTCGACCGGAGCGGCCCCCACAGCACCACCGCACCACCAACTCCCGCAACTCCCGCAGGACGCACCGAACCCCTCAGGTAGTCGTTCCGGAAGGCGCCGAAGTTCCCCTGTTCCGCGGTGGGCTGACACACCCGCGGCGCAGGTCTGACCGCGAACGGGCCCGGGTATACAGGCCCCATTCCCGGCGCCGTCCCAGGGGCGGGGCCGCTCACCTCCGGAAGGTGCGTGCGATGACCGACAACTCCCCCGGCCTCGAACCCGTGGCCACGTTCTGCGGAAACTGCAACTGTGGCTGCCCTCAGCTCTTCGTCGACCCCGCGGCCGAAGAGGACCGCCGGATCGTCATCACCGACGACTTCGGCCAACGCGTCCAGATGAGCGCCGACCAGTTCGCGAACCTCGTCTCCGACGCGAAGACGGGCAAGCTCGACGCGGTCGCGGTCGCGGCGGCCTGACGCGCGGGCCGCGGACGTGGCCGGCCGGTGTCAGTGCATCCCGGTTCTGAGGGTGAAGCCGCCGTCGACGGGCAGTACGACACCGGTGATGAACGCGGACTCGTCGGAGGCGAGGAAGAGCGCAGCGTCGGCGACGTCCTGGCCGGTGCCCTGATGTCCCATCGGGACGAGGCTCGCGCGCCGGGCGGCCACCTCCTCCCGGCGGGCGCCCGACGAGCGGGCGACTGAATCCACGCCCATGGGCGTGTCCATCATCCCGGGAGCCACGGCGTTGACGCGGACGCCGTGCGGTGCGTACTCGAGCGCCAGGCTGCGGGTCATCGCGTGCACCGCCGACTTGGAGGTGGAGTACGCGATGGCCTCGCCGCCCGCGAGCAGCCCGGCCATCGAAGAGATGTTGACGACCGCTCCACGTCCTCGCGCCCTCATGTGGGGCAGCACGTATTTGCAGGTCATCCACATACCGGTGAGGTTGACCTCGAAGCCGTGGCGCCAGTCGGCCGGGGCGAGGTCCTCGGTTCGGCCGCTGGGCACGATCCCGACGTTGTTGTGCAGCACGTCGATGTGCCCGAGCATTCCGAGGGCAGCATCGGCCAGCCCGGCGCAGTCCTCCTCGACGGTGATGTCGGCGTGGTGGGCCGTGGCGGTGCCGCCGCGCTCGCGCACCAGTACGGCGGTCTCCTCCGCCGACTTCTCGTCCCGGTCGACGACGAGGACGCGTGCTCCCTCACGAGCGTAGGTGAGCGCTGCGGCCCGTCCGTTGCCCATGGTGCTGCCCCGGGTCTGTCCACCGCCGACGACCACGGCAGTTCTTCCCTGCAGGCGGGCGGTCACGGCTGATCCTCGGCTTCCGTGGGGGGTGTTGCGCTGTTCGCGGGGCCGGACGCCAGGTCGTGCACGAGGTCGTAGCCGGTGCGGCGGCCGGTGGCCGTGTCCACGGCTGCGTCGAAGGACGTGGCGAGCGGCCAGCCCGCGTAGTAGGCGATCTGGACGGCGGTCTCGCGGAGTTCGGCCTCGGACAAGTCGCCGCTGTCCAGCGCCGCCTTGATGTGCAGTGGTGCGTGCAGGCGGTCCTGGCCGAGCGTGGCCAGGACCGCAAGGGTGACCAGCCGCCGCTCACGTCGGGACAGGCCAGGACGGTCCCACAGGTCGCCGAAGATGTGCTGGGCCGCGAGGTCGCCGAGCGAGCCGGGCTCGCCCACGAAGGCTGGCACCGGGCACTGCATGACCTCTCCCATGACGGCCCGCCCACGAGCCGACCGTGCTGCCGCCGTCTCTCCGCTGCCCACGCTCGACGGGTCGGCGTCCTCCCCCGCGCTCACCAGGTCACCGGCAGTTCTTCGAGCCCGTAGGTGAGGGCGTCGTCGTGGAAGTGCAGCTCGCTCTCGGCCACCGCGAGCCGGAGGGTGGGAAAGCGCCGGAAGAGGCGTGGCCAGGCTTCCTGCATCTCGATCCGGGAGAGGTTCTGGCCCAGGCACTGGTGGATACCGGAACCGAACCCCATGTGCCTGCGCTCGGTGCGGGTGAGGTCGAGCTTCTCGGGGGCGGCGAAGACCTCGGGATCGCGGTTTGCAGCAGGCAGGTTGCAGATGATGCCCTCGCCCGCCCTGATCAGAACGCCGCCGACCTCGGTGTCCTCCAGGCACACGCGTCGCGGCTCGGTCTGCACCATGCTCCAGTAGCGCATCATTTCCTCGGTCGCCGTGCCCGCGTGTTTTCCCGGGTCCGAAAGGAGGAGGCCGCGCTGCTCGGGCTCCCGCAGGAGGGAGAGGATGCCCAGACCGATCATGTTGGCGGTCGTCTCGTGACCGGCGCCGATGACGAGGGTGCCGAGACCGACGGCGTCCTCGAAGGAGAGAACGCCCTTCTCGTCGACCCAGGTGTTGACGAGACGGGAGAGCAGTCCGTCGTCGGGCGCGGTGCGCTTCTTGGCCATGTTGCGGCTGAGGTTGTCGTGCATCGCCCGGTGTGCGGCGAGCTTCTCCTCCTTGGGGAGGCTCAGCTGCACGATCTTCTTCGATGACTCGTGCACGGTGTGCCGCTCCTCGTACGGGACACCGAGAACCTCACAGATGACGACGGTGGGGAGGGCGAGCGCGTACTCCTCGATAAGGTCGACGGGACTGCCCTTGGCCGGCAGCTCGTCCAGCAGCTGCTCGGTCAGCTCGGCGATACGCGGGCGAAGCGCTTCGGACCGCTTGGCCGTGAAGTCCGGGTTGAGGATGCGACGGATCGGCAGATGCTCGTCGCCGTCCTTGCGGAAGAAGATGTTGCCTTCGACGGCAGGCTGGGCGCTGGAGGTATTGGGGAAGCCGGGGTCGGTGACGTCGGCCCCGAACCTTCCGGTGGGGCCGAGTACCTGCTGGACCTGGTCATGCCGGGTGATCAACC
This sequence comes from Streptomyces sp. SID10853, assembly GCF_010548145.1. Taxonomy (GTDB): domain Bacteria; phylum Actinomycetota; class Actinomycetes; order Streptomycetales; family Streptomycetaceae; genus Streptomyces. The sequence goes on along the minus strand of NZ_JAAGLN010000038.1, from coordinate 24,708 downwards.
AGGGACGGCTGCCGTCCCAGATGGTCACCCGGCGGGGCGCACCGGCCTCCCGGAAGGCGGTGGCGGTCTCCGGAGGGGCGAAGGGGCAGCCGCGGGTCAGGGGAAACGCCGGGGCATCGGCCGCGGTGCCGGTGTCTGCGCCGGTGCCTGTGCTTGCGCCGGTGCCTGTGCCGGTATCGGTATCGGTATCGGTATCGGTATCGGTATCGGTATCGGTGGACATGAGACCTCCTGGTAGCTGTCGGATGTCTGCTGCCGGGGCACCTGCCACGGCGCCCCGGGCGGTGGTCACATGTGGATCCCGATGGCCGCGGCCGGGCAGACCGACGCCGCCTCACGGGCGGCGCCGTGCTGTCCGGAGGCGGGCTCGTCGTTCAGCAGGACCACGACTCCGTCCTCGTCCCGCTGATCGAAGATCTCCGGGGCGACCAGCACGCACTGGCCCGCACCGCAGCACTTGTCCTCGTCAATCGTGATGTGCATGGCACTCCCATCGGCGATACGCGCGGGAACACCTCGGCGGAACTCACCGCGCAGTGACTTCACCTCTGTATATTTACACCCGTTCAGTTATCTGGCCAAGAGGGTGCGCACACCGGACCGGGCCCTCACCCGCCCGGTGGGACGGGGCGCTGTGCAAGGCTGGAAACATGGCCGACCATCCCCGAAACCCCGTGTCACCCGAGGACTCCGCCCCCGGACGCAGACCCCGCAACGCCCGGGGAGAGGGGGACAGACTGCGCGAGGAGATCCTGCAGGCGATGCTGCGACTCATCGCCGACGACACCCGGATGGGCGTGGTGCCGCTGTCCCTACGAGAGGTGGCCCGCGAGGCGGGGGTCACGGCCCCGGCCATCTATCTGCACTTCGCGGACAAGGACGAGCTCTCCCGCACAGCGGTGGGGATGCTCTACGAGCAGCTCATCGGAGAGATGGACCGGGCGAACGAGACCTCGGACGGCCTCACCCCTGCGCGCAGGCTCGCCGAACTCGCCCACGCCTACTGCCGGTTCGCCGAAAACAACCCGCCGAGCTTCCGTGTGATGTTCGCCGCCCGCGACCGCCACCCGGACGAAACAGGACGCCTGGCGGAGCGCTGGCGTGCGGCCGTGGCCCGGCTGGCGGAGACGGGCATGCGCACGACCCAGTCACCGGAGGCGGCCGCCGTATTGGTCTGGTCGGCCGTGCACGGCCGCCTCCTCCTGGAGGGCAGCTCGGGCCAGGTGTGGCAGCTCGGCGGCGTCCACGACTTCGTCGAAGAGCTCACCCGGTCCCTCGCCACGGTGGAAAGCCCGCGTTAGAGGCAGGTGTCAGTCGGCGAGGGCCCCCATCGGGTCCCACGCCGGGAGGACGATCGGGGCTTCGTCGAGGGCCGCTGCCAGGTCCGGCGGCAGTGTCGAGCGGCGGACCGCGATCTCGAAGACGTGCTCGGCGAACCACGAGTCGTTCATCGTCCAGAAGCCCTTGTCGGCCTTCTCCTCGCCCCAGCTGTTCTCCACCCGCCAGCGGCGCGGGCTGCCGTCCACCACGTCCACGCCGGTGAACAGCATCGCGTGGGTCATCTGTGTGTCGTGGTGCAGCAGCCGGTCGGCCTTGTCCATGGTGAACGGAGCGTCGTAGACGGCCGCGTAGTCGAAGAGCGCCGCGTCCCAGACGCCGGCGTCCCCGCGCATCATCTTGGCCACGTCACAGCCGAACCACACCGGCTCGCCGCCCACGATCGCGTCCATGGCCAGCTGCTTCAACAGGTCCACCTGTACGTTCAGATAGACCACCGGCGGGGCTTCCACCACATTGCCCAGATGCTCCACGGTGAAGGTGCGGCCGGCCGGGCTCGACTCCCGTGGGTCGTGCACCAGACAGACGTACTCGTCCAGCGGGAGCCGCACGTAGGAGGCCGCGAACTCCGCCGGGGTGAGCCAGCCGTCGCGGTGGAACTCCCTGTCCTTGTCCTCCCACTGCCACAGGAACCGCTGTGGCGGCGTGCCGAGATGGATGCTGAGCACCCGGTGGACGACCTCAAGCACCTCCCGCTTGCGCTCCCGCTGCGCCTCGGCCCCCTGGGCCGCCTGCGCGCGCAGGTCACGTGCGCCCTGGCGGAGCAAGGTCTCCAGGTCCCGGTTCATCGACCGGGTCGCGGATGAGCTGTGCGTCTCCGGCATGGCCGACTTGGGCACCAGACCGTGCTTGGCGACCAGCGCCACGAACATGTTCCACTGCCCGCCGTCACTGATCGGGTCCGACAGCACGTGGGCCACCGTGCGGTCGTCCACGTCCCGGTCCGAGGTCTCGATGACCGTCTCCAGGAAGTGGTTCGCGCGCTCGAACTTGTCCCACCAGAGCAGGTAGTTCTGGGAGAACTCGAAGTCCTTCATACCCAGTGCCTGAGCTGCCCCGACCCGCAGCAGGTTGAGCCCGGCGAACAGCCAGCAGCGCCCGCTCTGCTTCTGGTTGGTGACCTTCCAGTCGTCCAGGTGGTGGGAGACCGAGTGGTCGATGCCGGTCAGGACACGCCGGTCCAGGGCGACATCGTCCACCGGTGTCCGGGTGACGGCGTTCTGCATCAGGCGGTTCGCCGGGCGGGCGGCGAACTCCTTGTCGAAGTACTCGAGTTGCTCCGGCATCAGACTGCGGTTCATGCTGCCCGAGCGGGAGTCGTCGTTTCCGAAGGTCACGGCGGTCTGCCTCCAGTTCCCAGTGCTCCCGAGAGGAGCGATCCTTCACCGTCGCACGGCCGTTCGGGCGAGTCAACGGAGTCAGCGGCGGGCCGGTGGTGTGCCGGTGGCAGATGCCCCGGAGACAGGACCCGGCATCTGGCCTCGCAGGACATGGCCAGTGGCAGGATCTCGCTCTCGCTTGCTCGATCACCGTGTTCTACTGTGGCCGTTTACGTGCGTTGAGTGACGAAAGGTGTCGGAGTGGCCGCTCCGGCAGGTACAGAATGAACCTACGGGGGCTGTCGTGCAGGCCATGTTCGTCGACCGGACCGAACCTATGGAAGAGCTCCGCTCCCTGGTCCTGGGACTGGCCGAAGGGCGCGGGAGTGCGCTGCTGGTCGAGGGCGCCTCAGGCATGGGCAAGACCTCGTTGCTCAGTGAGTTCGTCCGGCGTACTTCCGCTTCGGCCCCGAGGGCACGCTCGTGCCGGGTCATCACCGCGCGCTGTCACCCGTGCATCGGCCCGGGAGTGCTGTATGGCCCGATCATCGACATCCTGGTGAAGCTGGATGCCCAGACAGGACGCAGCCGCTTCAAGCAATTGTTGGGCACAGCGGGGCGGAGCGCTGCTCGCTCACTGCCGGATCTGCTGTCAGCCCTGGTGCCGGGGCTCGGCCAGGTACTGAAAATGGGCCGTGACGTGACCGAGGCCGCGCTCAGTTCGGGTTCCATGCCGTTCGACTCACTGCTGCCCTTCCAACAGAGTGTTGCCATCCAAATCGTCGACGCGGTACTCAAGCTCACGGAGTCGGGGCCGCCCACGGTCCTCACGATCGACGACGTCCAGAACATCGACTCCAGCAGCTTGCTGGTATTGGACCGGCTGCTGCGTATGCTGCCCGGCTCCTCCCTCGCTCTCGTCCTCAGCCATGCCACCGGTGAGACGCTCGACGGCGCGGCCGAGAGTACCCGCGAGCTGCTGCGGCTGTGGGAGAGCGAAGGGCTGGTTCGCTCGCACTCACTGAGCGGACTCCCGGACGACGCGATCGCGGAACTCGTCCGCCACCACTGCCCCACCGCACCGCCGGCCCTGCCGACGCACCTGAGCACCCTCACCGCCGGTCACCCCATCTTTGTACGGCTGTGTCTGGACGAATGGCAGCCCGAGCACGGCGACCGGATCCTGCTCCCGCAGAGCGTCGAGCGGGTCGTCAAGGACCGGATGCGACGCCTGCCGCCCGACGACCAGCTGCTCCTGGTGACCGCGGCCACCCAAGGACCGACGTTCCTGTCCCGTACCGTCGCCACCGCCATGGACCTTCCAGACGAAGAGACGATGGAACGTCTGCGCCGCATCGCTGAGGACCATCAGCTGATTACCCGGGGCCAGCGCCCCGACTGGGCAAGCCACGACCCTTCGGACTGCTATCGGTTCCAGCACCTGGCCTTGTGGAACGTGCTCTATCACAGTCAGCAAACCGATCAGCAGCGCCGCATCCGGCATGCCCGTATCGCCCGGGCCCTGGCCGAACAGAGCGGCCTCGCTTCGGCCCGCTTGGAGCGACGCCTGGAGATCGCTCGTCACCTGGAGGAGGGCGGACTGGAGTGCCTGGCCGAGTCGGCCACCGCGCACTACGCCCTGGCCCGCTCCGCCGCCATCGACGGCCTGTCCTTCGCGGAGGCCGAACGGCACTGCTGGAAGGCCATCCGCACGGCCCGCAAGCTCCCCGACGGCGCCCCCGGTCGTGATCGTCAGCTGGCGGAAGCGATTGAATTGCTGTTGTCACTGACCGAGGTGCGCTGGCGCGGTGAGTCCGCAGGCGGACCTTTGATCGACGCCCTCGCAGCAGAGGCCGAACAGGCTGCCTCCCGGTGTGCCGCGCCCGAACTCGTGGCCCGTACGACCCTGCTGCGCGGGAAGACCCTCATGGCCACCAAGGGACTGGTACCGGGCCTGGGCAAACTCAGCGATGCTGTGAAGATCGCGGAGCAGCAGGACGATCCAGTCGCCCTGTTCGTCGCCAAGGTCGAGTACGGCCGCCAGGTGTCCAAGCGCAACCTCACCGATGGCCTGGCCCAGCTCCAGCAGGCCGAAGAACTGTACGCCTCCGATCCCCGGCTCGGCGCAAGCGGCGACCCTGTCCTTCAGCACGCCCGCAATCTGAATGAGATGCAACTGGGCATCACCCTGTTCGACGACGGCCGCCCCGAGCAGGCCCTGACCCGACTGGCACGTTGTACCGACCGTCTGCGCCTGGAACCGCTCAACGTGGAACTTCCGATCGCACTGAACTACCTGGCGCAGGTACACACCGGGCTCGGCCGGTTCGACGAAGCGGAACGCATCCTGCATGAGGCGCGCAGCACCGAGGCCGAGCGCGGTGGTGACAGCGGCTGGCACGCCTACAACACCGCGCTGCTTGCCCAGCTCCTCACCTCCGATCCCCGTCGCCGCGGCGAATGCCTGACATTGATCGAGGAGGCCTGGCTGGAAACGGAACGCACCTGGCTCATCAACCTCGTCCCCATCGTGCGCAACCTTTACGCCCAGGTCGTCCTGGACACGGCTGACAACAACCCCCATGCCTTGGAGACCGTCCACCGCCTGGCGACGGACACCGTCGTCGAAACCCGCCGCACCGGTATGGTGCGCAGCGAGATCGCCGCTATGGGGCTGTCCACGCAAGTGCATCTCCTGCAAGGTGACTTGGCGGCAGCGGTCGCGTATGCACGCGACGCGGTTCGGCTCCTCGAGCAGACCGGCGACATGCCGGCACTGCGCAGCGAGGAAATTCTCTTCCACGCGGCCCGCACCCTGCGCGCCGCGGGATCCGAGGCCGAAGCCCGTGATCTCCTCGGCCGTGCCCGCATCAAGGTGGCACAGAAGGGCGCCACTATCACTGACCCCGCGTTGCGTAACAGCTTCCTCACCAACGTCCCACTCAACCGAGCCATCATGCTCAGCGACCCGGAGAGCGAGTAACCGCTGATGCCATACGAGAACGGCACGCCACTTGCGGAGCTGAGGCTGCATATGGCGGGGAAGCTGACCATCACCAAGGAGTTCCACTTCTCCGCCAGTCACCTTTTGGACAAACTCCCCAGCTGGCACAAGTGCGCACGTCTGCACGGCCACAACTACGTCGTCATCATGGAACTCTCCGCGCCGTCGTCCGGCCTGACCGAGGCTGGCTTCGTCCGCGACTACGGCGACCTGGATGCGTTCAAGAACTGGATGGACGACACGGTCGACCACCGCCATCTCAACGACGTCATGGACATCTCCCCGTCCGCCGAGCATCTCGCCCTGTGGATCTACAGCGAGTGGGTCGAAAAGTACCCCGAACTCGTAGCTGTCTGGGTCTCGGAAACCCCCAAGACGTGGGCCATCTACCGGCAGGAAGATTCCGACGAGAGCGCCTAGCACTCCGGCGCGCAGTCGACACAAGCTGCGGTAAGACCTACGCGGGGCCGGGGCCGTCGATGAAGCCCAGCAGCACGGCCGCCTCCGCGCGAAGCCGCGCGGCTCGGTCGGCGTGTGCGGGCGCCGTCAACTGAGCTGCGGCGTCCAGCCGTTCGGCGACCTCCGCACGCACCACATCCACCGCGTCGCTCTCACTCAGCTCACGCCGTGCCGCTTCGGTCACGCCGACCCCGACCGGCGACTGCTCCAGTGCCAGGCCGCGCAGCTCGGCCTCGTCCACCGGCACCGCCTCGGCGTTGTCCAGCGCGGCGAGCGTGGAGCGCAGGGCGCTCACCGCGGCCTTGTCACGGGCGCGCATCGCTTCCGGCAGTGCTTGGCGCATACGGAGACGCAGAGACATGCCGGTGACCTTATGCCGACGCTCCTGGACCCACAACGCGATATCTGGACCCCCAAAGCGATATACGGGCAGCGCCGTCAGAAGCCCGCTTCCGCGCCGATGAGCAGGTGCCAGGGCCAGCTGTCGTCGGTGACCGGCTCCGCGGCGTCGGGGAGGAGGTCCCTGGTGGCCCCGGAGACGGGGGCGAGCAGTATGCCGACGGTGGTGTCGACGAGTTGGGCGGCGAGCAGCGCCACTCGCCGTGCGTCGTCCGGGCTGCCGGGTGCCACGGTGTGCTCGCACGCGGCCAGTGCGCGGACCGTGAGCATCATCGCCAGGGCGAGGCGGGTGCGCAGCACGGGGCCCGGGAGGCCGTCCAGCAGCTGGGCGATCTCGGTGAAGACGGTCTGCACGCTCTGCGTCGCCATGGGGTCGGCGTGCACCAGAGCGCCGATCCAGGGAGGTGTGGACACCCGGGCGAGGAAGCGCGCGTAGTGGCTGCCGCCGTCGACGGTCTCGGCCAGCGGGCGGATGAGCACATCGGCCAGTTCCTCCAGGGCCGGTCGGCCACCTCGCTCGTGCAGGGCGTCCAGCAGGCGCTGACGGTGGGCGTTCACCTCTCCTGTGTGCCGTTCGAAGATCTCCCTGACCAGTTGTTCCTTGGTGCCGAAGTGGTACTGGGCCGCCGACTTGTTGCGCTGGCCCGACGCGGTGGTGATCTCCCTGAGCGAGACGGCGTCGATACCCCGCTCGGCGAACATCCGCAGCGCCACTTCGGCCATGACCTCGTGTGTGGTGCTCCCTCTCGCCATGGACCCATACTAAGGCAGCCACCTTAATAAGGCGTGTACCTTAATAAGGCCCCTGCCTCATTACGACTCCTGCCTTCATCACCGAATGTCAGAGAACGCCAGGGAAGGACCACGCAGATGTCCCCCACCTCCAAGTGGCGCCGCGCCGCGATACCGGCCGCCTCTCTCGCCGCCGCACTGGCGCTGGCCGTCGCCGCCGCCCCCGCACAGGCCGTACCGCTGCCGACCGGCCCCGGCACGGGCCAGGTGCCCCGCTTCACCGGCCACGCCGCCGCCCCTCGCCCGGTACCGGGCAGCGAGATCCACAACCCCTTCATGGCGCAGGACGGGCGAAGCGCCATGCACGGCGACAGTTACGCGAGCAACACCCAGCCCCAGAACGGCCCCCTGGGACACAGCCCCGCGGTGAACAGCTCCAGCAAGGTCACCGACCCCAAGGATCCGGCCCAGTGCGCGACGGCCACCTTCCTGCGCAACGGGCTGATGGTCCTCAACTGCGGTGGCGCCTCGCACCACCCGACCCTGCGGCTGGAGGACCCCGCCACCCTTGAGGACCTGGCCTCCTACCCGCTCCCGGTGCGGCCCTCCACCTACCGGGCGGCCGCGACCCACAACCCCGCCCTGATGTTCTCCGACACCTCGGGCTCGTACTACTACCTGGACAACCAGGACCGGATCGTCATCGCCGGCGCCGACCAGCACATCCAGCGGCTGACCGTGCACCGCACGCGCTCCGGGCGCTGGGAGTTCGAGCAGGCCGACAGCTGGGACCTGCGCCCGTACCTGCCGCACGTCTGCGCCACCGCCGCCGACCCCGACCCGCAGGGCGAGTGCGACCCGGTCACCGCGGTCCAGGCGGACTACCACGGTCTGATGTGGTGGGCCAGCGACCACGGCCGCGTCGGCACGGTCGACCCGGGCACCGGTGCGGTCCGGACGACCGCCCTGCCGGGCGAGCAGATCGAGAACTCCTTCTCCACCGGCCCGGACGGCGCCTTCATCGCCACCGACCACGCCCTCTACAAGATGCACGCGGCGCCGGACGGCACCCCGCGGACCGACTGGCGCGAGACATACGACCGCGGCACGCGCACCAAGCCCGGCCAGATCAACCAGGGCACCGGCGCCACCCCCGCACTGCTGGGCAACGGCTACGTCGGCATCACCGACAACGCCGACCCCCGCATGCACGTCCTGGTCTACAAGCGCGGCAACCACGTCAAGGACAGCCGCCTGGTCTGCTCCGTCCCCGTCTTCCGGCCCGGCGCCGGTGCGACCGAGAATTCACTGACCGCCTGGGGCAACGGCTTCTCGGTGGAGAACGACTACGGCTACACGTCCCTCCAGAACACCCAGGGCGGCAGGAGCACCCCGGGCGGTATCACCAAGATCGAGGTCAACAAGGCGGGCACCGGCTGCAGGGTCGCCTGGACCAGCCCGGAGCAGTCCCCCACCGTCGTCACCAAACTGTCCCGCTCCAACGGCCTGCTGTACGCCTACTCCAAGCCGTCCGACAGCAGCGGAACCGACGCCTGGTACCTCAGCGCCATCGACTGGCGCACCGGCAAGACCCGTTTCCGCACCCTGACCGGGACCGGTGACGCGTACAACAACAACTGGTCCCCGATCACCCTCGGCCCCGACGGATCCGCCTACATCTCCACCTACGGTGGTGTGGTCCGCGTCCACGACAGGGCCGGGCGGTAGGCCCCCCGCACCGGGCAGACCACGGGAAGGCCCGGGCCGGTGGCCCGGGCCTTCCCGCTGAGCTGCTGAGCTGCTGAGCTGCTGAGCTGTCCGTGGCTCACCGAAGCGGCGCCCTGGAGTGGTCCGTGAGGAGGGACCAGATCACGAAGACGCCGATCGCGATGGCGGTGAACGCCCAGATCGGCTGGTACGGCAGCCACATGAAGTTCGCGATGACGCTGAGACCGGCCATGACGACGCCGAGCCAGCGGGCCCACGGGGCGCCCTTGAGGATGCCGAGGCCGGTGAGGATCAGCAGGACGCCGATGGCCAGGTGGATCCAGCCCCAGGCCGTCAGGTTGAACTTGTAGCTGTAGTGGCCTACATGGGTGTAGACGTTGTCCTTCGCGATGCCGACGACGCCGTTGAGCACCGCCAGGACGCCGTCCACGAACAGCAGCACACCGGCGAACAGGGTTCCGCCGGTCGCCCACGCGCTGCCGTCGCCTCTGCCGGGCTGCGTGGGGCGGGGTGTCGGGGCCCCGGAAGGGGCTGCGGGCTGAGCCATGAGAGCCTCCTTCGCCGGGTCATCGGGCTGAACCGGCGTCGGTCTGAACGCTCCGCTTACCCGGCCCGTGCCACCAGGCGGGCGGGGCCATTCGGGTGAACCGATCCGACATGGCCCGGCCATCACGCCCGCCCTGCCATCACGCCCGCCCCGCCACCAGGTCCGCCGGCCGTCAGGTCCGCCCGGCCATCACACCCGCCCCGCCACCAGGTCCGCCGACCGTCACGCCCGCCCAGCCATCACACCCGCCCGACCATCACGCCCGCCCGGCCAAGGTCATCCGCCCACGGTCCCGCGACCGCCGAGCCGAGGTTGTCCAGGCATCTGTCGACACTGCGCAGCAGGGTGTCGAGGTCACGGCTGCCGCCGGACCGCCAGGTGCGGACGGCGACCGTCAGGGCGCAGGCGTGCACCGACACCAGCAGCTGCGGCCGCGGGTCGGCCGGGTCCGCCAGGTGCTCGCGTGCGGCGAGGATGCCGGCGAGCGCGTCCTGCTCGCTCAGCAGGACGTGGTGCAGCGAGGCGAGCAGCCCCGGGGTCACCGCCACGATGTGCAGTACGGCGAGACAGACCGGTGTGGAGCGGTACGCGGGAAGGGCCCCCGCCACCTCGGTCAGTGCCCGGCGGGTGGCTTCGCGCAGCGCGGCCGACGGGGGCTCGTCCGGGGGCCTGCGGTCCAGCTCGCGCACGGTGAGTACGGCCATCTCCCGGAACACCGCGAGCAGCACGTCCTCCTTGCCCGTGAAGTAGCGCAGCAGTGTGCGCTTGGACACCCCGGCCGCCGCCGCGATGTCGTCCAGCGTGGTGCCGTCGAAGCCGCGGGAGCCGAACAGGTCGAGGGCCGCGTGGCAGAGGGCGTCGCGGGTCCGGAGCTTCTTGCGGGCGCGCAGGCCGGCGGACGCGGTGCGTACGGCCGGGCTGGGTGGCATACGGGGTTCCTCCTGGGCGGGGACGGGCGTACCGGCGGCCCGGTCCGTACCGTGGGCAGCCAGGGGATTCTGTCACCTGGTGCCATATGCTTTCGGGTGACACGCCTGTCCGGCTCCCGGCGGCAGGGGTGGCATCGATCCCGTCAGGGGATCCCCAGGTGGACCGGACGTGGGGGTCATGACTGTGGGGGCCGCAGGCCCTTCGACCGCCGCCGCCCGTTGCCCGCCGCCGTCCGGCGGGCCTGTCGGTCCGTCTGTCCGCGTTGCCTGGAGGAACGTCCCGTATGTCTCGTCCCATCCGTGTCGCGATCGTCGGTGCCGGTCCGGCCGGCATCTACGCCGCCGACGCCCTGCTGAAGTCCGACGCCGCCCAGGCCCCTGGCGTCTCCATCGACCTGTTCGAGCGGATGCCCGCACCGTTCGGGCTGATCCGTTACGGGGTCGCCCCCGACCACCCGCGGATCAAGGGCATCATCACCGCTCTGCACAAGGTGCTGGACAAGCCGCAGATACGCCTCTTCGGCAATGTGGACTACCCGAGCGACGTCACCCTGGACGACCTGCACCGCTTCTACGACGCGGTCGTCTTCTCCACCGGCGCCATGGCGGACCGCGCCCTGGACATCCCGGGGATGGAGCTGGACGGCTCGTTCGGCGCCGCGGACTTCGTCTCCTGGTACGACGGCCACCCGGACGTGGAGCGGACCTGGCCGCTGGAGGCCGAGAAGGTCGCCGTCCTCGGGGTCGGCAACGTCGCCCTGGACGTCGCACGGATCCTCGCCAAGACCGCCGATGAGCTGCTGCCCACCGAGATCCCGCCGAACGTGCACGCCGGACTGCAGCAGAACAAGGCCGTCGAGGTCCATGTCTTCGGCCGGCGCGGGCCCGCGCAGGCGAAGTTCAGCCCGATGGAGCTGCGCGAGCTCGACCACTCGCCGAACATCGAGGTCGTGGTCAACCCCGAGGACATCGACTACGACGAGGGCTCGATCGCCACCCGCCGCGCCGACAAGCAGGCCAACATGGTCGCGTCCACCCTGGAGAACTGGGCCATCCGCGACCCCGGCGACCGGCCGCACAAGCTCTTCCTGCACTTCTTCGAGTCCCCGCAGGAGATCATCGGCGATGACGGGCGCGTGGCCGGGCTGCGTACCGAGCGCACCGAGCTCGACGGCACCGGCAACGTCCGCGGCACCGGCCGCTTCACCGACTGGGACGTCCAGGCCGTCTACCGTGCGGTCGGCTACCGCTCGGACGAGCTGCCCAAGCTGCCCTTCGACGTGACCTCGGGCACCGTCCCGCACGAGGCCGGGCGCGTCCTGGCCGCCGACAGCAGCCACCAGACCGCCGTCTACGTCACGGGCTGGATCAAGCGCGGTCCCATCGGGCTCATCGGCCACACCAAGGGCGACGCCAACGAGACCGTGGCCTGCCTCCTCGACGACCACGCCGCCGGGCGGCTGCCCGGCGCCGCGCTGCCTGATCCGGATGCCGTGACCGGCTTCCTCCAGGAGCGCGGTGTCCGGTACACGACGTGGGACGGCTGGTACCAGCTCGACAGCCATGAGCGGAGCCTCGGCACCGCGGAGGGCCGCGAGCGGGTGAAGGTCGTCGAGCGCGAGGACATGCTCCGCCACAGCGGCGCCTGACCGAAGCCGTAACAGGCCGGCCCGCGCCCGCGGACAGGCGGGCCGGCCGCCTGCGCACCCGCGCGTTCAATTGCTTGCTTCGAGTGCACTTGAGCGTTCTAGCCTGACGGCATGACGGTGACCGAGAGCCCTCCCCTGAGCAGTCCTCCCGTGAACACCCCGCCCACGCACACTCCGCCCGCATCCGGCCGTACATCAGCCGTGTCCGCCGTGTCCGGCCAGCCGCTTCCCGGCCGCCAGGACCGCTACACGATCAGCCAGGTCGCGGCGTTCACCGGGCTCAGCGCCCATACGCTGCGGTGGTACGAGCAGATCGGCCTGATGCCGGAGGTGGAGCGCTCGCACAGCGGTCAGCGGGTCTTCGGCAGCGCGGACCTGGAGTGGCTCTCCTGCGTGGCCAGGCTGCGGCTGACCGGCATGCCGGTCGCGGTCATGGTCCGTTACGCGGAGCTGGTCCGCCGGGGCGCCACCGCCGACGACGAGCGGCGGGAGATCCTGGTGCAGACCCGGCACGACGTCGTCGCGCGCATCGCGGAGCTGCAGGACACCCTCATCGAGATCGACTCCAAGATCGACTCCTGTCAGGGCGCCCGCCGGACGCCGGAAAGGGCCTGAACCCACCATGAGCGGCGCCACGAGCAACACCACGAGCAGCACCACCGCCCACACCACAGCCGTCAGCCCCACCGAACAGATCCGCAAGGTCGAGCTGGGCACCGGCGGCCCCCTCGTCGGCGTCCAGGGCTTCGGTGCCATGGGCATCAGTGCCGCCTACGGGGAGACCGACACCACGGCGGCCCGCGACGCCCTGGAGGCCACCGTCGAAGCGGGCGTCACCCTCATCGACACCGCCGACATGTACGGCCTCGGTGCCAACGAGGAGTTCCTCGCACCGTTCGTCGCCGCGCACCGCGACGAGATCACCCTGGCCACCAAGTTCGCCTTCGAGTACCGCGCGGACGACCCGTCCTACCGGGCCATCCGCAACGACCCGGCGTACATCAGGACGGCCGTCGAGGCGAGCCTGCGCCGTCTGGACGTCGAGGTCATCGACCTCTACTACATGCACCGTCGCGACCCCGCCGTCCCGTTCGCCGAGTCCGTCGGAGCCCTGGCCGAACTGGTGCGGGAGGGCAAGGTCAGGCACCTCGGACTGAGCGAGGTCACGGGCGCCGAGCTGCGCGAGGCACACGCCGTGCACCCGATCACCGCCCTGCAGTCGGAGTGGTCGGTCTTCAGCCGGGACGTCGAGCGCAGCGCGGTGGGCGCCGCAGCCGAGCTGGGGGTGGCCTTCGTGCCGTACTCACCGCTCGGCAGGGGGCTGCTGACCGGGGCGATCACCGGCGCGGACCAGGAGTTGTCCGGCGACGACTTCCGGCAGTTGCTGCCGCGCTTCACGGGCGACAACGCCAGGGCGAACGCCGCGCTGCTGGCGCCCCTGCACGCGATCGCGGCCGAACACGGCGCCACCACCGCGCAGATCGCGCTGGCCTGGGTGCAGCAGCGGGCCGTGACGCACGGTCTGACCGTGGTGCCGATCCCCGGCACCCGCAAGCGCAGCCGCCTCCTGGAGAACGCGGCGGCCACCCGGATCGTGCTGACGGCCGACGAGCTGGCGCTCCTCGAACCGATCGCCGGCCAGGTGGCGGGCGACCGCTACGCGGACATGTCCATCACGTCCGTGGGCCGCGAGGCGTAAGGCGTACAGCCCGCGGATTCACCCGCCGGGCCCGGCCGGCATGACCTCGACATGGTCGGCGACGGCCACGAGCAGCACCCGGGTGCCTTCCTCGCACGCCCGCCAGCGGTGGCGCACCCCGCCGGTGAGGAACAGCGTGTCGCCCCGGCCCAGTTGGTAGGTACGGCCTTCGGCCTCGACCTCGGCGCTGCCGTCGGCAACGTACATCAACTCGTCGTTGCGGTGCTCGAATGCGCGGCTCTCGTCGTGGTCCCCGGTGAACTCCAGCGCGTGCATCTGCTGGTGGCCGCGGACCAGCGGGCGCACCCGTGCCGCCGCGTCGATGCCCGGGTCGGCGTCGGCGCGTACGACGTCCACCCGGCGCGGGGAGTCGGCGGCGGCCAGGAGCTGCACGGCCGTCGTCTCCAGCGCGTCCGCGATGAGCTGCAGCGAACGCATGCTGGGCCGGGCCCGGTTGTTCTCGACCTGGCTGAGGAAAGGCGACGAAAGACCGCTGAGCGCGGCGACCTCGGCGAGGGTGAGATCCAGGTCCCTGCGCCGCCGGCGGATGCCGGGCCCGATCCGGAGGGCGGGCGATTCGGCTGTCACGTCGTGTTCCCTCCTCCGCTGTCCGCTGTGCCGCCCCTCATCATCCCGTAAGCCGCCGATGGCTTCGTACGGCCTTCACAGTGCCGCAACACTCCCTCGCTAGCTTCTTAAGGAGATTGACCACATCAAAGAAAGTTTCATGAGTTTCCTGGGAGGGGCCCTATGCCACCGGTCGACCAGAACACGCGCCGCCGCCGCGGCACCGGCCTGATCGCTCTCGACCCCGCCGCGTCCGAGGGCGGCTACACCCTCTTCGCCCCGCTCACCGGCACCGGCGAGGTGTATCTGATCGACCTGCACGGCACGGTCGTGCACGAGTGGAAGCTGCCCTACCGGCCCGGCCGGCACGCGCGCGTCCTCCCCAACGGGAACCTCGCCTACAACGGCGTACTCCCCGGTGAGCCCGCCCTCTTCCCCATGTGGCACAAGTACCGGGGCGGTGTGCTGCTCGAAGCCGCCCCGGACGGCACGGTCCTGCGCGAGTACCGCGACCCGCTCCAGCACCACGACGCCCACCACCTGGGCGACGGCGGCATCCTCTACACCGCGCTCGAACCCCTGCGGGGCGCGGACGCGGACGCCGTACGGGGCGGCGTGCCGGGGTCGGAGGCCGACGGCACCGTCTGGGCGGACACCATCAGAGAGGTCGGCGCCGACGGCTCCGAACGCTGGTCGTGGCGGGCCGCCGAGCACCTCGGCCGCGAGGAGTACCCGCTGCACCCCGACTACGCGCGCGAGCACTGGCCCCTGATCAACAGCGTCACCCCGCTCGCCGACGGCAACATCCTGGCCAGCCTGCGCAGCGTCTCGGCCGTCGTCGTCATCAGCCGCGAGACCGGCGAGATCCTCTGGCGGACCGCCCCCGGCACCGTGTCGCAGCAGCACGCGCCGACCGAGCTGGCCAACGGTGATCTGCTCGTCTTCGACAACGGGGTCTTCCGGCCCGGCTCCGACGTCCCGTACACCCGGGTCATCGAGATCGAGCGGGCGTCGGGGAAGATCGTGTGGGAGTACCACGACCCGGCCAGGGAGTCGTTCTTCGCGCCGTTCATGGGCAGCGCGCAGCGCCTCGCGGGCGGCAACACACTCGTCACGGACTCTCCCGCGGGCCGGCTGTTCGAGGTGACGCCCGAGGGATATCTGTGCTGGGAGTACGTCGTCCCGTACTTCGGCGGGTACCGGGAGTCCGAGGTGCGCGGCCTGTTCCCGTCCGAGCCCAACGCCGTTTTCCGCGCCTACCGTTACACCGCGGCCCAGCTGCCCTGGCTGGACGCGGGGGCCACCCCGTGACCACCGCGGGCCCGGCGCCCCGGCAGGTCCACGCCGTCGACGAGCGGCTGCCGCTGCGCCGGCTGGCCCCGCTGTCCGCGCAGCACGTGCTGGTCATGGTGGCCTCGCCCGTCTCGACGGTGTTCCTGACCGGCCAGGCGCTCGGCCTCGGCCCCGGGCGGACCGCTTCCCTGCTCAGCGCCGTGCTCGTGCTGTGCGGCGCGGGCACGCTGCTGCAGTCGGTCGGGGTGTGGAGGATCGGGGTGAGGCTGCCGTTCGTGATGCTGCCCGGCGGGGCGGCGACGGCGCTGTTCCTCCAGACGGCCAAGGACCACGGCCCGGCCACGGCGACCGGTGCGGTCGTGCTGGCCGCGGCGCTGCTCTGCGCCGTACTGCCGTTCTACGCACGGGTCGTGCGGCTCTTCCCCCCGCTGGTCATGGGGGTCACCGTGCTGCTGATCGGCGTCGGCATGATCAAGGTCGGCGCGCAGCTGATCACCGGTCAGGCGGGGGCCGCCGGGTACGCGGCGCCGTCGGCGGTGCTGCTGGCCGCCGCGACCATCGGCTGCACGCTGCTGCTCCTGCTGCTGCTCCGCGGGGTCTGGCGGCAGACGGCGGTGCTGTTCGGGATGGGCGCGGGCACCCTCGTCGCCGTCACGACGGGTCTCGGCCGCTTCACACCGCCCGGCGACGGAGGCGGTGGCCTGGCTCTCCCGCGTCTCCTGCCGTACGGGGCACCGCACTTCGACGTGCTCGCCGCCCTGCCGCTGCTGGTCTTCAGCCTCACCACCCTGGCGGAGATCACCGGCCAGACCGTCCTGAACAGCGAGACGGTGGGCAGGACCGCCGACCCGGGACGCGATGTGCCGCGTGTGGCCGGGACCGATGCGCTGGTCTCGCTCTTCGGCGGGCTGTTCGGTACGTCGCTGCTCGTGACCAGTTCGGAGAACATCGGGATCGTCCGGCTGACCGGGGTCCGCAGCCGCTTCGTCACGGCGGGGGCGGGTGCCCTGCTCGTCGTGGTGGGTCTGCTCGCGCCGCTCTCCCGGCTGCTGGCCGGGATACCGGCGCCGGTCGTCGGGGGATCGTCGCTGGTGATCTACGGGATCATCGCGGCCATGGGCATCGACATGCTGGCCCGTACCGCACCCGGCGCGACGGCCAACTCCACGGTGATCGCCCTGGCGCTCACCGCTGGACTGCTGCCGGTGGTCGCCCCGGACATCTACCAGGGCTTCCCCGGCTGGGCCCGGACGGTCCTGGGCAGCGGCGTGGTGGCGGGTACCCTCACCGCGGTCCTGCTCCACCCGCTCTTCCGGCGTCTCGCCGAACCGGACCGCGGTACGACGGAGGCGGCCGCCGTACCGGGCACGGTGCCGGGGGCCTGACCGGGCAGCCGGGTGCCGGGCCGGTCGGGTGCCGGGCGGTCGGGTGCCGGGCGGCGTTGCCCCCGGACTCGGTAATGCGGCGTGGCGCCCCGGGACAGAGAGATGCGGTCTTGACATGGTGCGTACGGAGAGACTTGACGGGCCGTACGCCTCGGGAGGGGCGTCCCGGGCAGAGGAGCGTTGCGCATGAGCCTTCGGCTGAAGGGCATCACCCGCGAAGAACACCTGGCCTTCATCAGGACCCGGCCTTCGGCGAGCCATATGCAGGTCCCGTCGTGGGGCGACGTGAAGCCGGACTGGCGGGCGGAGAGCCTGGGCTGGTACGACACGGACGACCGGCTCGTCGGGGCGGGGCTCGTCCTGTCCAGACCCCTGCCCAGGCTCCGGCGCTATCTCGCCTACCTGCCCGAGGGTCCGGTCATCGACTGGTACGCCGCCGACCTGGAGCGGTGGCTCGAACCGATGCTGGCCCATCTGAAGAGGCAGGGGGCGTTCTCGGTGAAGATGGGGCCGCCCGTGGTCGCCAGGAGCTGGGACACGGAGGCGGTCAAGGCCGCGATCGCCGATCCGGCGGCCGGACGGCTGCGGGACGCCGAGGCGACCTGGCACGACCCGCGGGCTGCCGATGTCGCCGGCCGGCTGCGCCGGATGGGCTGGCAGCAGACCGAACCGGGCGGCGAGGACGGCTTCGCGGCGGGCCAGCCGCGCTATGTGTTCCAGGTCCCGTTCGCGGGGCGCTCACTGGACGAGGTGCAGCAGGGCTTCAACCAGCAGTGGCGGCGCAACATCAAGAAGGCCGAGAAGGCCGGAGTCACCGTCGTACGGGGCGGGTACGGAGACCTGTCCGCCTTCTACGACCTGTACGCCGAGACGGCCGAGCGGGACCGGTTCATCGCCCGCCCGCTCTCCTATTTCCAGCGGATGTGGACCGTACTGACGGCCGAGGACCCCGACCGTATGCGGCTCTATCTCGCCCACCACGAGGGTGACGTCCTCGCGGCGGCCACCATGCTGACGGTCGGCGAGCACGTCTGGTACTCCTACGGCGCCTCCACCGGCAGAAAGCGCGAAGTCCAGCCGAACAACGCCATCCAGTGGCGCATGATGTCCGACGCCCACGCGCTCGGCGCGGGCGTCTACGACCTGCGGGGCATCACCGACACCCTGGACGAGAGCAACCACCTCCTGGGCCTGCTCCGCTTCAAGGTCGGCACCGGCGGCCATGCCGTCGAGTACCTGGGCGAGTGGGACTTCCCCCTCAACCGCTTCCTGCACAAGGCCCTCGACCTGTACATGTCCCGCCGCTGAACCGGCGGGCGCGCAGGCTCAGCCGAGCAGCTCCAGCGCCTCGGTCCAGCGGAATCCGGCGGCGGCGTCCGGCGCGCCGGGACGGCCCGGGTCGTACGCGCTGAAGAGGACGCCCATGCCGCGCAGCGTGTCGACGCTCCTGCGGTACGCGGGGTGGGCGGCCTGGGCCGCGTTCAGACAGGGCAGTACGGCGGTGCGGATGCCCGCGCCGTACGCCTCGCAGAGGATGCCGAGCGCCAGGGTGTCGGAGATACCGGCCGCCCATTTGTTGATCGTGTTGAAGGTGGCGGGCGCCACCGCGATGGCGTCCGCCGGTGGCAGGGGGCGCGGGTCACCCGGGGCGCGCCAGGCGGATCTGATCGGGTAGCCGGTCTGCTCCACCACCGCTTCCGCGTCGATGAAGCCGAGCCCCTGCGGGGTGGCGACGACACCGACGTCCCACTGGGCCTGCTGCGCGGCGGTGATCAGCTCGCCCACACCGCCCGCGATACCGGACGCACAGACCACCACGTACAGGAAGGGCCGCTTCCGGCGGGCGGGCTGTCCGGTCTCCGCGGGCCGCCGTGTGAGGTCGGACCGGCGTGTGGCGTCGGACCGGCGTGTGGCGTCGGGCTGTTCCGTCATGTGGCCCCCTGTACCTGGCGATTCGGTGTGCTGCTGCCGCGGGACCAGTCTGCTGGACGCGCCGCCGTCCGTGGCCGGGAGGCCCCGCCGGACGGGCCGGTCCGGCGGCCGATGCTGCCCGTCCGTACCTGGCATCAGCGGCTCCCCGGCGCGTATACAGGAGAGGTTGACCGTCTCCCGCCGGAAAAGAGATCCCATGCACGGGCACGACAACGCCGGACGCACCGGGGCCGGCACCGGCCGTGCCCCGGCCGGCGAACCCGCATCCGCTGCCTCCGCGCAGCTGCGCGGGCTGCTCGGTGTGCAGGCCGGTGCCGGCAACGCCGCTGTCATCCAGCTGCTCCGCCGCAACGGCCACCCCTGGGCCCAGGAGGAGCACGAGCACAGCGCCGGATGCGGCCACCAGCAGGCCGAGCCGGCCCGGCAGGCAGAGATGCGGCAGGCCGGGGTGCAGGCCGAGGTACCGCCCGCGGTGCAGCGCTCGGCCGTCCATGACGTGCTGCGGACATCGGGCAGGCCGCTGGACGACACCACCCGTACCGACATGGAAGCGCGACTGGGCGCGGACTTCTCCGACGTCCGCATCCACAACGACTCGGCGGCCAGGGCTTCCGCGGCCGAGGTCGGCGCCCGCGCCTACACCAGCAGCAACCACATCGTCATCGGGGACGGCGGCGGGGACCAGCACACGCTGGCCCATGAACTCACCCATGTCATCCAGCAGCGCCGGGGCCCGGTCGTCGGCACCGACAACGGGGACGGGCTGAAGGTCTCCGACCCGTCCGACCGCTTCGAGCGCGAGGCCGAGGCCACGGCCGCCCGCGTCATGGCGGCCGGCCCACGGGCCGGCGAGGACGTGCAACGCCGGATGGCGCCTTCCCACCGGCAGGCCGGTCCCTTCGTACAGCGGGCCTACGACCACGCCGACCCGGACAACCCGCAGAACGTCATGACCACAGAGCACTGGGAACGCGCGGCAGGGCTGCGCGGCGCCGACGGTACGTCCTCACGGGAGATGGCCGAGGAGACAAGCCGCCTCAGGGCCACCGGCAAGAAGAACCAGAAGAATCAGAAGAGCCAGAAGAAGACGGCCAAGGGCACGACACGCACCATGGACGAGATCATCAAGACAGTCGGACCCGCGCTGCTGCGTGACCTGGCGGCCAAGCCGCCGGCCTCCGGCAGCCTGGAGCTGTTCCGTTCCATGAGTCACGCCGAGGCCGAAGGCGTCCTGAGCTACTGGGGCAGTGAAGCACAGCGTGCCGCCCTGGCCTATGTGGAACAGGGCGGTGGCACGGCGAAGGAGTTCAAGACCCAGCACAAGGGCATGACGATCGGCGCTCACCTGGGCGACCAGGAGCAGGCGGACTACTACCACGACTTGGCGGGCGACAGCTATCAGGTCCAGCTGAAGTTCACGCTGAAGCCGGGCGCCCACGAACTCCTCTTCACTTCGGACCACATGGCGCTCGGACCGGGCCACAAGACCGAACTGATCCACAAGGCGATGGGCGGCGAGCACCAGGCCGCGACGGGCAACGAAGGCACGCTGCCCGGCTACGTCGGGATGAAGGCGGAGAAGAACGAGCCGTACAGCCTGGCGATCGCCCAGGGCGCCAAGAACAAGAACGGGCGGGAAGCCGGCCCCAGCCAGCTGCTGTTCCAGCTGTTCGTCCAGGACGTCAGCCTCGTGAAGAACAAGTCCGGCCTGCCCCTGCCGGGTCAGTGAGAGCCCGTCCGGGTGAGTGGGCCCCGGCCGGGTGACGGTCCTCAGGGGCTGTCCGTCCCCCTGCGGGCCACATAGACCGTGTTGGTCGACGTTCCCCCCTGGAGCGGATTGCCGAAGGTGACCACGTGCGCCCGCGTGTGCGGGAAGACCTCCGCGAGTACGGCCCCGAACTCCGTGTCCGGCGGGTCGTTCGACCACAGCGCGAAGGCCCCGCCCGGGTGCAGCAGTCCGGCGAGGGCGCGCAGCCCCGCCGGGCCGTAGAGTGCCGCGTGGCTCGGGTGCAGCACGTGGCGCGGTGAGTGGTCGACGTCCAGCAGGATCGCGTGGAAGCGGCGCCCCGGCTCCTCGGGGTCCAGGCCGCCGGGGCCGGTGGCCAGGGCGAAGAAGTCGCCGTGCACCAGCCGGCAGCGGTCGTCGGCCGCCAGCCCGGCGCCCAGCGGGACGAGCCCGCGCCGGTGCCAGTCGATGACCTCGCCCAGGGCGTCGACCACCATCAGCGAGGCCACCCGCCGGTCGTCCAGCGCCGCCCGCGCCGTGTACCCGAGGCCGAGTCCGCCCACGGCGACGTCCAGCGGGGCGTCCGGCAGCTCCGCGAGGCCGAGCCGGGTGAGTTCGGTCTCACCCAGCGTGAAGAGGCTCGACATCAGGAACTCGTCCCCGAGCTTCACCTCGTACACGTCGTCGCCTGACGCCGGGTCGCGCCGGCGCCGCAGACTGATCTCGCCCATGGGCGTGGGCCGCCAGTCGATTTCCTGGAAACGTGCGCTCATCCGCTGTCCTTGTCCCTGGTCTTTCCCCCGGCGCCCCCGCCCCTGGAGGGTCCCACAGCGGGCGGCGCGGACCGTCCCGCGCCGGGCGCCGGTCCCGGCCGGGTGGCGCCTTGCCGCACACTGGTGGTTCGGACGGACAAGGGACTGGTGGCGAGGGTGCAGACGTACGGGACTTCCGCGGGCAAAGGGGACGCCCCCGGCGGAGCTGGTGTGAGCGGGACGGCGGCCGAGGCGGCCAGGCGGCGGACCTTCGCGGTCATCAGCCACCCCGACGCGGGAAAGTCGACGATCACCGAGGCCCTGGCCCTGCACGCGCACGCCATCACCGAGGCGGGCGCCGTGCACGGGAAGTCGGGGCGGCGCGCGGTCGCGTCCGACTGGATGGAGATGGAGAAGGCGCGCGGTATCTCCGTGACGTCGGCGGTGCTCCAGTTCGACCACCGGGGCCATGTGCTCAACCTCCTCGACACCCCCGGTCACGCGGACTTCTCCGAGGACACCTACCGGGTGCTCGCGGCGGTCGACTGCGCCGTGATGCTCATCGACGCCGCCAAGGGCCTGGAGGAGCAGACCCGCAAGCTCTTCGACGTCTGCCGGCACCGCCGTATCCCGGTGATCACCTTCGTCAACAAGTGGGACCGGCCGGGCCGTGAGGCCCTGGAGCTGCTGGACGAGATCGAGCGCGAGCTGCGGGTCCGGCCCACCCCGGTGACCTGGCCGGTCGGCGAGGCCGGCGAGATGCGCGGCCTGATCGACGCGCGCTCCCCCGAGCGGATGCTGCGCTACACCCGTACGCCCGGCGGCGCCCACCAGGCCGAGGAAGAGATCATCTCGGCCGAGCAGGCGGCCACCGAGGAGGGCGACCGCTGGGAGCAGGCCACCGAGGAGCTGCAGCTGCTGCAGGCCGAGGGCGCCGAGTTCGACCCGGAGTCCTTCCTGGGCGCCACGTCGACACCGGTCTTCTTCGGTGCGGCGGTCTCCAACATCGGTGTACGCCTGCTGCTCGACGCGATCGTCGACATCGCCCCTGCACCGCACGCCCGCGAGCTGGAGGGCGGCGGCGCCCGCCCGGTCGACGCGCCCTTCTCCGGGCTCGTCTTCAAGGTGCAGGCGAACATGGACCCCTCGCACCGGGACCGCATCGCGTTCCTGCGGGTGTGCTCGGGGGTCTTCGAGCGCGGGGAGACCGTCACCCGGGCCGCGACCGGGCGGCCGTTCGCCACCAAGTACGCGCACAGCATCTTCGGCCAGGACCGCTCCATGGTCGACACCGCCTACCCGGGTGACGTCGTCGGCCTGGGCAACGCGGCGGCGCTCCGCGTGGGCGACACCCTGTACGACGGGCCGCCCGCGATGTTCCCGCCGATGCCGACCTTCGCGCCCGAGCACTTCGCTGCCGTACGGCCGGCCGACATCAGCCGCTCCAAGCAGTTCCGGCGCGGGATCGCGCAGCTCGACGAGGAGGGCGTGGTCCAGGTGCTGGTCTCGGACCGGCGCGGGGACCAGTCGCCGGTGCTCGCGGCGGTGGGGCCGATGCAGTTCGACGTGGTGACGCACCGGATGGCGGGCGAGTTCTCCTCTCCGGTCCGGCTCGAGTTCCTGCCGTACCACCTGGCGAGGTCCACGGACGCGGCGGGCGGCGACGCGCTGAACAGCGCGCGGCTGGTCCAGGGCGAGGCGCTGACCCGGGTCCGCGACAAGGAGGTGCTGGCGCTCTTCCCCGACAAGTGGCAGGCCAACTCCTTCCAGCGGGCGTTCCCCGACGCCCGCCTGGACCACCTGCTGGCGGCGCACGACTAGAACCTGCCGTCCAGCCCTGTCTCAGCCGGCGCACTCCGTGTCGTGCGCCGGCCGCAGTCCGGTCGTGAGGAACCGCGTCACGGTCCGGTCCCCGCAGGCGTTCCCGGTGCCCAGGTAGGAGCCGTGGCCGCCGCTGTCGACCGTGACCAGCCGGGCCCGGCCGCCGAGCGCGGCGCGCATCTTCAGGGCGCCCGCGTACGGCGTGTAGGGGTCCCGGCGGTTCTGGATCATGAGGATGTCCGACGGACCCCGGTCGGTGATCCGGGTGGGCGGCGCGGCCGGTGCGTCCTTCCAGAAGGTGCAGGGCGTGATGTTCACCGGCATTCCCGCCGTGAGGGGACGGGCGGCGCGGTCGGCGGCCACCGCGGGGCCGTACGAGGAGACCGGGTCCGGCCAGCGCACGTCGTTGCAGATCACCCCGATCGCCACAGCCGCGTCCTCGTCGGACATGGCCTGGGAGAGATCGGGCGTCAGGACGGGCGTCGCGGCCGGGTCCTGCGCGGCCTTGACCAGCTGAGCCAGCTGCGGGAACGCGGCGTCGTCGGAGAGCGCGTTCTGCAGCGCCTGCCGCAGCAGGGTGCCGGTGAGCGGGACGCCCGGGGCCGTCGTCGCCTTCGGCTCCCGGTCCAGCTTCGCGGCCAGCGCGAGGAACAACGGCCTTACCTCAGCGGGGTGCTGGGCCAGCCGCAGCCCGTCGTCCGTCCTGGCGGGATCGGCGGCCCAGGCCGCGAAGTCGGGCATCCGGTCGTCCGCGCCGACCGCCATGTTCGCCAGCCAGCCGCGGGCGACGCGCGACGGGTCGGGGTCGCCGTTGCTGTCCAGGACCCACCGGTCGGTGTGCTGCGGATACTTCTGCGCGTACTGGGCCCCGACGTACGTCCCGTACGACTGGGCCCACGCCGACAGTTTCTCCTCACCCAGCGCCTGCCGGAAGCGGTCGATGTCGCGGACCTCGTTGGCCGTGGTGAGGCTGCGCAGGACCGGGCCGCCGTTGCGGGCACACGCGTCCGCGGTCCGCCGGGACCTCGCGATGTTCTCCGCGATCCCGCCGTCAGCCGCGGGCCAGGACCTGACCGTCACCAGATGCCGGTCGGCAGCGGGGAGCCCGCAGCTCGCCCGCGTACTGCCGCCCACCCCACGGGGGTCGAGGCTGACGATGTCGTACGCACCGGCCAACTGCCCTTGCAGCGCCGCCCCCTTCTGCGTCAGCCGCTGCACCCCGGACCCGCCGGGCCCCCCGGGGATCACGAGGAGCGTCCCGCGCCGCGCGGCCGGCCGGTCGCTCCGCAGCCGGGACACCGCGAGGGTGAGCCGCGGTCCGTCCGGGTGGTGGTAGTCGAGCGGTACGGGCAGCTCGGCGCACTCCTGGCCGACGGGGCCACCGGGCTGGGCGCAGGCCCGCCAACTGAGCGCCGGCACGGCGGCCGAC
>NZ_JAAGLN010000389.1 GCF_010548145.1 Streptomyces sp. SID10853 | reverse complement strand
GCACCCGCGCCGGTTCGCGCTCGGCCCGCACACCACGGCCCGCTCGGCCGGCGCCTTCGCCAGGCCGCACACGAACGCCCCCGCCTTCCGGCAGAACGACGCCACCGCGCGCGCCGCCCTCACTGTGCTCAAGGAGTCCGACCGATGACAGCGAGCCCGACGAAACCCGGCCCGACCGCTACCGTCCCCAAGGGCGCAGGTACCGCGGACGCGCGGGACCAGGCCCCCGCCACGGACGTGCGGGACCAGGCCCCCGCCACGGACGCACGGGACCAGGCCCCCGCCATGGTCGAGATCAGGTCCGTGCACAAGAGCTTCGGCGCTCTCGAAGTGCTGCGCGGTATCGACCTGACGGTCCGCACCGGTGAGGTCACCGTCGTACTCGGCCCGTCCGGTTCGGGGAAGTCCACCCTGCTGCGGACCATCAACCATCTGGAGAAGGTGGACCGCGGCTGGATCAGTGTGGACGGGTCATTGATCGGCTACCGCCGCTCCGGCGACCGCCTCTTCGAACTGCCCGAGCGCGAGGTCCTCAAGCAGCGCACCCGGATCGGCTTCGTCTTCCAGAACTTCCATCTCTTCCCGCACCTGACCGTGCTGGAGAACATCACCGAGGCCCCGGTGGCCGCTCTGGGGAAACCCAGGAAACAGGCGGAGGCGGCCGCGGCCGGGCTGCTGGCCAGGGTCGGACTCGCCGACAAGGCGGCCGCCTACCCGGGCAGGCTCTCCGGCGGACAGCAGCAGCGGGTGGCCATCGCCCGCGCGCTCGCACTGGAGCCGAGCCTGCTCCTCTTCGACGAGCCCACATCGGCGCTCGACCCCGAACTCGTCGGCGAAGTCCTGGACGTCATCAAGGACTTGGCCGCCCAGGGCACCACGATGATCGTCGTCACCCATGAGATCGGCTTCGCCCGGGAGGCCGCCGACACGGTGGTCTTCATGGACGAGGGCCGGATCGTGGAGCAGGGCCCGCCCGCCGCCGTACTCGACCACCCGGAGCACGAGCGTACCCGCGCCTTCCTCTCCAAGGTCCTGTGAAAGGACTCCTGACCATGCCAGTGCCCCGCCCCCTCCACCTCGCCGCCGAGATCGGCGGCCGGCCGCGGTTCGACGCCCGCCACTACACCGGCCTCGCGCTCCTCGCCGAGCGCGGCACCCTGGACTTCGTCACCCTCGACGACTCCTTCGCCAGGCCGGGACCCGACGCGCCGGCCGTACTCGCCCGGGTCGCACCCGGCACCCGCCGGATCGGCCTCGTACCGGCCGTCACCACCACCCACACCGAGCCCTTCCATGTCTCATCGGCGATCGCGACCCTGGACTGGGTCAGCCGCGGCCGGGCCGGCTGGAGCACCGCGGTATCGGCGACCGCCGCCGAGGCCGCCCTGTTCGGCCGGCGCGACGCCGCGCCCGGCGACGAGCTCTGGCACGAGGCGGGTGAAGTGGCCGACGTGGCCGCCCGGCTGTGGGACAGCTGGGACGACGACGCCGAGATCCGTGATGTGGCCACCGGCCGCTTCATCGACCGCGACCGGCTGCACTACACCGACTTCACCGGCCGTACGTTCTCCGTCCGGGGACCCGCCATCGTGCCCAGACCGCCGCAGGGCCACCCCGTCACGGTGATCGACGGAACCGGTGCGGCGGCCCGCGAGGCGGCCGTCCGCCACGCCGATGTCGTACTCGTACGCGCCGACGACCCGCTCACCGCCCGCACGTTCCGCGAGGAGATCAGGAACCGGGTGGCCGCCCACGGCCGCAGCCCCGACCAGCTGCGCGTCCTGGTCTCGCTCCCGGTCGAACTGCACACCAGCGCCGACGCGGTGGGGCTCGCCCGGCTGATCGCCGACTGGTACGGGCAGGGCGCGGCCGACGGTTTCCATCTGCGCCCCACCGACGTCGAGCGCGACCTCCCGCTGATCGTCGACGGGACGGTCCCCGTGCTCCAGCACCACTGTCTGCTGCGCCGTTTCTATCCGGGCGCGACACTCCGTGAGCATCTGGGGCTGACCCGTCCCGCGGGCCGGTACGCGCGGAGCCCGCGGCCCGCGGGCAGCACACCACCGCAGCCACCGCATCCGCGGGACGAGACCGTGCGGACACCGCACACCAAGGACGCAATCCCCGGGGGACGGACGTGACCGCACCACAGAAGCAGCTCCATCTCGCCGCCCACTTCCCGGGCGTCAACAGCACCACGGTCTGGACCGATCCGCGCTCGCGGAGCCAGATCGAGTTCTCCTCCTTCGAGCATCTCGCCCGGACCGCCGAGCGCGGCAGGTTCGACTTCTTCTTCCTTGCCGAGGGGCTGCGGCTGCGCGAGTACCAGGGGCGGATCCACGACCTGGACGTGGTCGGCCGGCCCGAGTCGATCACCCTGCTCAACGCGCTGGCGGCCGTCACCGACCGGCTCGGGCTCGCCGCGACCGTGAACGCCACCTTCAACGAGCCGTACGACCTCGCGCGCAGGCTCGCCACCCTCGACCACCTCAGCGGCGGCCGGGCCGCCTGGAACGTGGTCACCTCGTCCGACGCCTTCACCGGGGAGAACTTCCGGCGCGGCGGCTATCTCGACCGGGCCGACCGCTACACCAGGGCCGCCGAGTTCGTCGCGACGGCGCGTGAACTGTGGGACTCCTGGAGCCCCGACGGCAGGTCGCGTCCCTTCGCCCACCAGGGCCGGCACTTCGACATCGCCGGCGAGTTCACCGTGCCGCGCTCCCCGCAGGGGCATCCCGTCGTCATCCAGGCGGGCGATTCGGACGAGGGCCGGGAGTTCGCCGCCTCGTCCGCCGACGTGATCTTCACCCGGCACGGCACGCTGGAAGCGGGCCGCGCCTTCTACGCCGACACCAAGCGGCGGCTGGCGAAGTACGGCCGTGAGCCGTCGGAGCTGAAGATCATGCCGGGGGTCAGCTACGTCCTGGGCGACACCGCCGCCGACGCGGCGGAGCGGGCGGCGGTCATCCGCGAGCAGCAGGTGTCCCCGCAGAACGCGATCCTCGCGCTGGAACAGATCTGGGGCCGGGACCTCTCCGCGTACGACCCGGACGGGCCGCTGCCCGACATCGACCCCGACCCCGGATCGGACTTCGTCCAGGGGCGGGTCAAGGTCGCCGACCCGCTCGCCGTCGCCGCGAAGTGGCGTGCGCTCTCGCAGGAGAAGGGGCTGTCCATCCGGCAGACGGTCATCGAGACCACCGGGCGCCAGTCCTTCATCGGCACCCCGGACGCGGTCGCCGCCGAACTCCACGCGTTCGTCCGGGCCGACGCCGCCGACGGGTTCATCCTCGTCCCGCACCTCACCCCGGGCGGACTCGACGACTTCGTCGACCGGGTCGTGCCGCTGCTCCAGGAGCGCGGGGTGTTCCGTACCGAGTACACGGGTGCGACGCTCCGCTCCCACCTCGGTCTCGCCGAGCCGGTATGGAAGGGTTGATCACATGACAGAAGGAACGGGAAGCACGGGAGACCCGGGCGGCCGCGCCGCTGCCGCGGACACGGGGGCGGCAGAAGCGGAGGCGGACAGCTGGCGGAAGTGGCACGAGGAGCGGACGGCGACGGTCTCCGCGCCCTACGGCCCGCTGGCCCTCACCGGCACCCACTGGCTCGACGACGCGCCGGACGGCCGGATCCCGGGCGTCGCGGGCCACTGGGCGGCGGCCGGCGACGAACTGGTGCTGACGGCCACCGATGAGGACGGGCTGGCCCTCGACGGGAAGCCGTTCACCGGCCGGGCCGCGCTCACCGCCG
>NZ_JAAGLN010000388.1 GCF_010548145.1 Streptomyces sp. SID10853 | reverse complement strand
GCCGCCGCCGAGTGGCTCCGGCTGCGGGAGCCGGTGCTGTTCGCGAGCGCCCGGCTGGCCGTCGCGGACGGCGAGCTCGACACGCTGGCCAGGCGGCTGGTCGCCGCGTTCGTACGGGCCCTGACCGCGCACCGCGGAGCCGAGGCCGCCGCTGCCGAGCTGTACGGGCTCCATCAGCTGGTCCTCGGTGTCGCCGAGCGGCGCGGACTGCACCGTGAGCAGGCGGCGGCGCTGCTGAACCTCGCCGATCTCGACGCACGGACCGGCCGTACCCGTGACGCCCTGGCCCGCTACCGGGCGGCGCTGGACGCGGGACGCGCGGCGAACGACCCGTACGCGACCGGCCGGGCGACGGAATCCGTCGGTGGCGCCTACCAGGAGCTGGGGGACTGGCAGCGGGCCTGCGACTGGTACGGGCGGGCGCTCTCCCAGCGGCAGGCGCGGGGAGAACTCGCGGACGAGTCCCGGCTCCACGGCCGGCTCGGGACCGTGCACACCTACGCCGGGCACTACACCGACGCGCTGCGCAACTGGCGGGCCGCGGTGGCCGGATACCGGCGCACGGGAGACCTGCCGGCCCAGGCGCGGGCGCTCAGTGAGGTGGCCCGGGTGCAGGAGTACGCGGGGCGCCCCGAGGAGTCGCTGCGCACCTGCACGGAGGCGGTGGAGTGGGCGCGGCGCGCCGATGACGTGCGGCTTCAGGCGGCGCTGCACCTGCGGCTCGCCGACACCCTGGAGCGGCTGGGCGACTCTGCGGCCGCGCATCTGCACCGCGGTTCGGCTGAGAGATTGCTGGCTGATTAGCGATTTGCCTACGAAATCCGTGGTCGGTCGACTGAAGATTGATGCTTTGAAAGGCTAGACAGCGCGTAGTCCTTCATTAACACTGGTTTTCGTCGCGTCCATCCGGGATGTCTTCAGCACTGCTGTGCATAGCCGGATATGTGCGTCATATCCAGAACATCACCCCCCCCAGATTCAAGGACCGTGATCGACGTGCTGGTCGGCATCCCCCGCGAGGTCAAGAACAACGAGTTCCGGGTGGCCATCACCCCGGCAGGCGTGCACGAGCTGGTGCGCCATGGACATCAGGTCGTCATCGAGCAGAGCGCGGGTGTCGGCTCCGCGATCACCGACGAGGAGTACGTGGCCGCGGGCGCGCGCATCCTCCCCACGGCCGACGAGGTGTGGGCCACCGCCGATCTGCTGCTCAAGGTCAAGGAGCCGGTCGCCGAGGAGTACCACCGGCTCCGCAAGGACCAGACGCTCTTCACCTACCTGCACCTCGCCGCCTCCCGCGCGTGCACGGACGCCCTGCTGGAGTCCGGCACCACGGCCATCGCGTACGAGACGGTCGAGACCGCGAACCGCCAGCTGCCGCTGCTCGCCCCGATGTCGGAGGTGGCAGGCCGGCTCGCCCCGCAGGTCGGCGCGTACCACCTGATGCGCTCCGCGGGCGGCCGCGGCGTGCTGCCCGGCGGTGTGCCCGGTACGGCGGCGGGTGAGGCCGTCGTCATCGGCGGCGGTGTCTCCGGCTGGAACGCCACCCAGATCGCCATCGGCATGGGCTTCCACGTCACCCTGCTGGACAAGGACATCAACAAGCTCCGCGAGGCTGACCGGATCTTCGGCACCAAGGTGCAGACGATCGTCTCGAACGCGTTCGAGCTGGAGAAGGCGGTCGTCGCCGCGGACCTCGTCATCGGTGCCGTGCTCATCCCCGGTGCCAAGGCGCCGAAGCTCGTCACCAACGCGCTCGTCGCCAAGATGAAGCCCGGAAGTGTACTTGTCGACATTGCGATTGATCAGGGTGGCTGCTTCGAGGACTCGCGTCCGACCACGCACGCCGAGCCGACCTTCCAGGTCCACAACTCGGTGTTCTACTGTGTCGCGAATATGCCGGGCGCAGTGCCGCGTACGTCGACTTATGCCCTCACCAACGCCACGCTCCCGTACATCGTGGAGCTCGCGAACCGGGGCTGGGAGGAGGCGCTGCGCCGTGACTCCGCGCTGGCGCTCGGCCTCAACACGCATGACGGGCAGGTCGTTTACCGTTCGGTCGCCGAGGACCTCGGTCTTCCGTACACCGAACTGAGCACCTTGCTCGGCTGACACGTCAACACGCGTCGTCAATCTCACGCAACCGGCCGGACCTTGCTCGCCGAGGTCCGGCCGGTTGCGCGTCTGCCCCCTTTGCGCCCCTCGTTCAACTCGCCGTGAACGTAACCCTTTAGCCGTTTCGTACACCCGGGAAACCCGCCGAGTGATCCCTGTACGCCCTTGACACCGGGGTGTTCCGTTGCCGACACATCGGGCCGGGTCCGGCGGATTGTGTTGCTGAGGACCGGTGACACGCCATAGAGTCGCCCATCGTCGGCATGGTGCCACGCTGACCTATCGATAAAGTTTCCTGGTCACGTCCAAGGAGGTAAGACGACTTGTGAATGAGTCGACATTTACTCCCGGGGGTGGTCGATCGGGAACGCCTGCTCGGGGCCACGGCCCTGCGGGGCGCGAGGCTGTCGGCTCCGTCGCTGTCCGCGCCTCCGCGAGCCATCAGACCCACCCGCACATGACGACAGCCCACCAGAGTATGGACGGCCTACACGTGAACGCCAGGGCCGGCGACCGGAGTGGCGATTCGACCACCCACCTCGCCGTCTACAACGAGGTACCCGAGGGTCACTTCTACGACCCCGACGCCGAGTACGAGCCCGACCCGGAGTACGCGGCCACGCTCGCCCCGGACGCTGCCCGCCAGCGCCGCGAGCGGATCGGCCCGACCGGGCGGCCGCTGCCGTACTTCCCGATCCCAGGACCGCTGACCGACCACGGTCCCGCCAAGATCATCGCGATGTGCAACCAGAAGGGCGGCGTGGGCAAGACCACGTCGACCATCAACCTGGGCGCGGCCCTCGCGGAGTACGGACGGCGGGTGCTGCTGGTCGACTTCGACCCGCAGGGCGCGCTCTCCGTCGGTCTCGGTGTGAACCCGATGGAGCTCGACCTCACCGTCTACAACCTGCTCATGGAGCGGGGCATGGCGGCGGACGAGGTCCTGCTCAAGACAGCGGTCCCCAACATGGACCTGCTGCCGAGCAACATCGACCTGTCGGCCGCCGAAGTGCAGCTCGTCAGTGAGGTCGCCCGGGAGTCCACGCTCCAGCGCGCGCTCAAGCCGCTGATGCAGGACTACGACTACATCGTGATCGACTGCCAGCCGTCGCTCGGTCTGCTGACCGTGAACGCGCTGACGGCCGCGCACAAGGTCATCGTGCCGCTGGAGTGCGAGTTCTTCGCGCTGCGCGGGGTGGCCCTGCTGACCGAGACCATCGAGAAGGTCCAGGAGCGGCTCAACCCCGACCTGGAGCTCGACGGGATCCTGGCCACGATGTACGACTCCCGTACGGTGCACAGCCGTGAGGTGCTGGCCCGTGTGGTCGAAGCCTTCGACAATCACGTGTACCACACAGTCATCGGCCGGACCGTGCGCTTCCCGGAGACCACGGTCGCCGGTGAGCCCATCACGACGTACGCCTCCAACTCGGTCGGCGCGGCCGCCTACCGTCAGCTCGCCAGGGAGGTGCTCGCCCGGTGTCACGCCGAGTGAGTCTGCCGGGGGCCGACGAACTGTTCCGTACGACCGGGGGAACGGCGCTCCAGTCGTCGTCCCCGCGGCGGCCGGTCAACGGCGAGGCGCGGATCCCGGGACCCGCGGGCGAGAGCGACCCGGCCGCACCGGCCGCGCCGCCCGCCGAGCGGGA
>NZ_JAAGLN010000387.1 GCF_010548145.1 Streptomyces sp. SID10853 | reverse complement strand
GGGCGGTCGACCCGCCCGGCACCACCTGGCGCGACCGGCCGGCCGTCCGGCGCGGCGACGGGGTGTTCCTCGCGGGCGACCGGACCGCGGCGCCGGGCATGCTCGCGGAAGTCTCCTTCAACAGCGCGCTGGAGGCGGCCACCCTGGCACTGACCTCAAGCGGGATCGAGGTTGCCCCGTAGTACGGGAACGGGCCTGGGCACGGGGGAAACGGGCACGGGCAAGGGTGCACGTCAGCCAAGAACCACCACTCACCCGGCCCGGCCCGGCCCACACCACCAGGCCCACACCACCAGGAGCGCACCACCAGGCCCACACCACCCGGCCAAGAAGCGAACCACCCCATTCTGTGATCCTCTGGACAAATGAGCGACGCGGCGATCTCCACCCCGGAGCCCACCAGTCCCGACCAGCCCGACCCCCACCGCTGGTGGGGGCTGGGCATCATCGCGCTGGCGCAGCTGATGGTGGTGCTCGACGCGACCATCGTGAACATCGCCCTGCCGTCGGCGCAGCACGACCTCCACCTCAGCAACGGCAACCGCCAGTGGGTCATCACCGCGTACACCCTGGCGTTCGGCGGGCTGCTGCTGCTCGGCGGCCGCGTCGCCGACCTCGTCGGCCGTAAACGGACCTTCGTCATCGGCCTCATCGGCTTCGCCGCCGCCTCCGCCCTCGGCGGCGGGGCGGTCAACGGCTCCATGCTCTTCGCCGCCCGCGCGCTCCAGGGAGCGTTCGCCGCGCTGCTCGCACCGTCCGCGCTCTCCCTGCTCACCACGACCTTCTCGCTGGGCAGGGAGCGCGCCAAGGCGTTCGGGATCTACGGCGCCATCGCGGGCGCGGGCGCCGCCATCGGGCTGCTTCTCGGCGGTGTCCTCACCGAGTACCTGGACTGGCGCTGGTGTCTGTACGTGAACGTGCCCATCGCGGCCCTCACCGTCTTCGGCGCGTTCATGCTGCTCAGCGACCGACAGGGGCAGAAGGAGAGCCACCTCGACATCCCGGGTGCGATCCTCGGCTGCGGGGGTCTCGTCGCGATCGTCTACGCCGTGAGCGAGGCCGAATCGCACGGCTGGTCGTCGACCCTGGTGATCGCCCTGCTCATCGTGGGCGCCGTACTGCTCTGCGTCTTCGCGTGGTGGCAGACACGCGCCGCCCACCCCATGCTGCCGCTGCACATCGTCAAGGACCGCAGCCGCGGCGGCTCGATGATCACCATGGCGATGGCGACGCTGGCCATGTTCGGCCTCTTCCTCTTCCTGACGTACTACCTCCAGAACGTCCTCGGCTACAGCCCCATGCGGGCGGGCATCGCCTACCTCCCGATGTCCGCGATGATCATCATCGTCTCGACCCAGGTCTCGGCCCGGCTCCTCCACTACGTGCCGCCGCGCATGCTGATGGCACCCGGCATGCTGATCGGGGCCGGCGGCCTCTTCGCCCTGACCTACATCGGGCCGCACTCCAACTACGTCGAGCACATCCTGCCGGGCACCATGCTGCTCGGCCTCGGCATGGGCCTCGTCTTCATGCCGGTGATGTCGACGGCGACCTCGGGCGTGGCCGCCCGGGACTCGGGCGTCACATCGGCGACCGTCAACACGGCCCAGCAGGTGGGCGGATCGATCGGTACGGCCCTGCTGAACACGATCGCGACGACGACCACGGCGAGCTATCTCACCAGCCACCTGAAGCCCGGCATCAACAAGATGCAGCAGGCCCAGCTCTCGAAGACAGCCGTGGTGCACGGCTTCAACATCGCGACGGCGTGGGCGGCCGGCTTCATGGTGGTGGGAGCGGCACTCGCCTTCTTCATGGTGACCGCCCACTCACCCAGCCGCCGCGAGGCGGCCGAGGCGGAGGCCAACGGGGAGACGGCGGGCTGAGAGGCCCGTCCGGTGTGGCTCTACGGACTGGATGACCGGTCCTGGGCGTGCGTGATGTTCCGCGACGGCCAGGCGCAGGCCCGCGTCCGGCCGTCAGGTCCACGCCGGTTGTGGGACGAGGTGGAGACGGCCTAGGTGGTGGGCCGGCCACGGCAAGCCGCCGATTGCTCCCGGCCTATGAGGCCGTGCCCCGGGAGGGATTCGTCCCTCGTACACGCATCGAGGCGGCCGGGTATCACCCCAGCACCCTCGTGGGCGACGGAGCAGCCGGACACCCGGACGGAGCCCCGTATGACCGCGTACTGGTGGCGAACGGGGCGACGATCACGCCGCCCTATTCCCGCGCGCCCAGCCCGGCCAGTGCGTCGTCCGTCAGCCGGTAGACCGTCCACTCGTCCTGCGGGCGGGCGCCCAGGGACTCGTAGAACTTGATCGACGGCTCGTTCCAGTTCAGGACCGACCACTCCAGCCGCTCGTACCCGCGCTCCACACAGGTCCGCGCCAGTTCGGTCAGCAGGGCCTTGCCGTAGCCGCCGCCTCGCAGCTCCGGGCGTACGTAGAGGTCCTCCAGGTAGATCCCGTGGACCCCGCGCCACGTCGAGAAGTTGAGGAACCACAGGGCGAATCCGGCGGGCTCCCCCTGCGGGGTCTGCGCGATGAACGCGAACGCCGCCGGGCGCTCGCCGAACAGGGCCTCGTGCAGCTGGGCCTCGCTGGCGCGGGCCTCGTCCAGGGCCTTCTCGTACTCGGCGAGCTCAAGGATCATCGCGTGGATGACGGGGACGTCGGCGGCTGTGGCATTGCGAATCATGCGGGCAGACTAACCAACCGCCCGGTGCTCAAATGCCCTCGGAGCTGTCCGGAGGCTCTCACCATGAACCCGGCGGGTCTGCCTGACCGTCCACCGCCGCACCGCCGCACCGTCCACCGCCGCACCGTCCACCGCCGCACCGCCGGACTCTCCACCGCCGCACCGCCGCACCGTCCACCGCCGGACCGGCTGAACCGGCCGTCCCGGCTGAACCGCCCGGCCCGCTCACCCCCACGCCCCCGGCCTCAATCGTGGGCGAGTCCAGGAGGGACCCCCGGCGCCAGCAGTGCCCGGCCGATCTCCGCCATCTCGGGGGCCAGCCGCCGTCCGCCCTCCGCCACGGTCCAGAGGCTGTCCTGCAGGACGCGTCCCAGCGTCCAGGCCCGTGCCCGTTCCCGGTCCGCCGCCATTCCCAGCGCATCCGTCATCAGGTCGAACCGCCGCAGCAGGCCGCCCTCCCCGAAGCGGTTCCACAGTGCGGGCAGCAGCTCGAACCCCGGGTCGCCCGCGAGCGGTTTCGGGTCGATCGCCAGCCAGGGCTCACGGGCGGCTGCCAGGACGTTGTCGAAGTGCAGGTCCCAGTGGAGCAGCCGGTCCCCCGGCTCGTCCGCCACCTCCCGTACGGCCGCCGCGCAGCTCTTCAGCAGGCGCCGCTCGGCCGCGTCGGCCAGCGCATCGACGGCGTCCGGTACGCGGTCGAGCATCCGGGCCGCGATGTCCGCGAGCCGGCGCGTCCCGTCCGGTGCGGGCACGGACGTCAGCCGGGCCAGCAGCTCCGCGATGACCTCGGTCGCCGCCAGGACGTCCGGCACCGCCGCCAGCGGTCGTGCCTCGTCAAGACGCTCCAGCAGCATGGTCCCCGTCGCCGGGTCGTGGTCGAGCAGCCGGACGGCGCCCCGGCCGTCCCAGACCCGCAGCGCGACCGGCTCCCCCACGGTCTCCTCGTCCATCTCCTGCAGCTTCAGCGCCGCCCGCGCTCCGTCGGCCTCGCGCACCACGGGCAGCACGACCGCGACCTGGCCACGCATCGGCGGGCCCTCCTGCCGCAGCCCCCACCGGTCCAGGAACTCCCGGGCCCGGGCCCGG
>NZ_JAAGLN010000386.1 GCF_010548145.1 Streptomyces sp. SID10853 | reverse complement strand
CCGTTGCCACCGCAGGGGCCCGCCGGGCCCCGCCCACGCCCGCCCCGGCCCCCGCGGGGATCTGTGACGCACTTCATGGCCGGGCGGGACGCGGGGAGGGCGCGGGACGGCCCGCCGGATCAGCGAAGACCCCGCGGCGTGGTCCGCGCGGGAGGGCGTGGCATCCAGCCTCTTACGGACCGGCCGGCCCCCGCGTCACTTCCCGGTGACCTGCGTCCGTACCGCCCCCATGCTCGCCACGATCACCAGCGCGATGGCCAGCGCGTCCACCCCGGACAGCGCCTGGTGCAGGACGAGGAAGCCGGCCGTCGCAGCGATGGCAGGCTCCAGGCTCATCAGCACCGCGAAGGTCGAGGCGGGCAGCCGGCGCAGGGCGAGCAGCTCCAGGGTGTACGGCAGTACGGACGACATCAGCGCCACCGCGGCGCCCAGCCCCAGGGTGCTCGGGACGAGCAGCTTGGAGCCCGCGTCCGCGATGCCGAGGGGCAGCATCAGCAGGGCGCCCACCGCCATCGCCAGCGCCAGCCCGTCCGCACGCGGGAAGCGGGCGCCGGTGCGGGCGCTGAAGATGATGTACGCGGCCCACATCCCGCCCGCCGCGAGCGCGAACGCCACACCGACCAGGTTCAGACCGCCGAAGCCGCCACCGCTCAGCAGCACCACTCCGCAGAGGGCGAGCCCGGCCCACAGCAGGTTCACCAGCCTCCGTGAGGCGATCACCGAGAGGGCGAGCGGCCCGAGCACCTCCAGGGTCACGGCCGCGCCCAGCGGGATGCGGTCGGCCGCCTGGTAGAAGAACCCGTTCATGCCGGCCATCGCGACCCCGAAGACCAGGACGGTGCCCCAGTCCGTCCGCGACAGCCCGCGCACCCGGGGCCGGCACACGACGAGCAGCACGACCGCGGCGACGGCGAGCCGCAGCGAGACCACACCCAGCGCCCCGGCCCTCGGCATCAGCCAGACGGCGACGGCCGCCCCGAACTGCACCGAGATCCCCCCGGACAGCACAAGCCCGAGCGGCCCGAGCCGCCCCCGCAGCCCGGCGGCCCCGGAAACACCCGGAGCGGCCGGGACGTCAGTGGTCGCGACGGAGGGTTCGGTCAGCGCGGTGTCGAGAGCCTTGGCGTCGGCGGGGGCGATCGGATCCATGACGTCCACAGTAAGGGCCCGGAACGGGATCTCCCTCTTACGGTTTCCGGCTCACTCACCGCATCGAGCGAACCGGGCACACTTTCATACAGTGAGGCTCTCCCGCCGGTAATGTGCCGTGCATCCGGACAGGGAGTACGAGAGGGCGCGGAGTGCAGGGTCTGCCAGAACTGAATCAGGCAACCGGGCTGCTGCCTCCCGGGCGCTACACTGCGAATCTCGACCAGTTGCACACGCGTTTCGTCGCCGCTCCGGACTTCGCCGACTCCAGGACACGGAAACAGCTCTGGGCCGAATGGGAACAGCACCGGCTCATCGTCGAAGCGGTGACCGGCGGGATATCGAGGCTGTGGCTGGGCGGAAGTTTCGTGAGTGGCAAGCTCGATCCGGGTGACATCGACGTCACCTACCTGCTCCGTGCGCAAACGTACGACCGCCTGGACCGTGAGTCTCTCGTGGCTCTCGATGAGCTCACCGACAGGGTGTGGTGCGTGGAGCACGACATGCGCCTGGATGCTTACCTCATCCGGCTTCCGGAGGACGTGCCGTTCTGGCAACTGATGCCGAGTCTCTTCACCCCGCTCACAAACGATTCGTTTCGCGACATCGGGCTCTACGATGAGGTCTGGCAATGCGCCCGGAACCCGTCTCCGTCCGATGATGAAACCGGCCGGCTGCGCCGAGGATATGTGGAGGTGCTGCTATGACGGCTCCGGCTCCATTCCCGGACCCGCAGGACAGGGCAGCCGTACTCCGATGGATGCGTGAGAGCAGACAGCGCGCGGGCGGCCGGGCTGTTCCTGAGACGCCGGAGGAATTCGCCGCGGTCCAGCGCCAACGGTTGCTGCGCCAAGCTGACCTGCCCGGAACGGCGGGGCCACGGCGCCGTATGGATGTGGCGCTGACCGGCCCCGCGACATCCGCGCATGAGGTGAGAGTCTCCGTGCTCGGCCCCTTCCTCGCCAATCTCCAGGAGTCGGTTTCCGCTGTCGCTCAGGCGCTGACCGGACGACCGACGAACGCCGCGTCGATCCCCCGGCCCATTCGTGAGATGACCGCGCTGAGTGCGTCCGCCCTGTTCCCGTCATCGTTCGGAGTGGCCCTCTACGGACCGGAGCGGGAGATCCCGCAGGACAGCCTCTTCCCCGATCTGCGCGGAGACCTGCCCACAGTCCTGGACGACGCTGTGGACACCGTTCTGGATGTGGTGGACCTGTCCGAGAACACCGGCCGGTCCGACGACCGGCTGGCGGAGCAACTGGTCCCCTTGGGCCAGCGCGCGATGAAGCACCTCGGCGCACTGACCGCGGGACTCACCGACGCGGAGCTGGGGCTGCGTCTGACGTGGTACGCAGAAGGCGGCCGGCCACGGCACAGCCAGTGGACCCCTGACGGTGCCCAGCGCGTGCGTTATCTCTGTGAGCACAGTGAATTCCAGACTCCGGAGGTCCTGTCTGTCACCGGATGGCTGGGCAGCGCCAGCGCGCTCCGCGGAACGGTCGAGATCCGTACCGACGGCGGGGAGATCATCCGGGCACGCACGGATGAAGAGATCACTCCGCGGCTCGGCGCGTACTTCGGCAATCGCGTGGAAGCCGATGTGGAGGTGACGACCGTCCGGTCGGCCGGAGGTCGCGAGCGCAAGAACTACGCAGTCGTGGCGCTGCGGAACGCGTGACCGACCGCCCCGTACAACGGACAAGGCCGTGGCAACCGGCCGCCGGCCGGTCCAGGCCCACTCGGTACGTCCACAGCCCTCGCGTCAGGACACGCCCCCCGCCTGCCTCCCACTCGCGCGCTCGTCCTCACCCAGCCCCTCACCCAGCCCCTCCGCCAGTACCTCCGCCAGATGCCGCCCCGGCCGGCCGCCGAGACCGGCCAGCTGGTCCAGCTGGGTGCGGCAGGAGAAGCCGTCCGCCAGGATCTCCGTCCCCGGGGGCGCCGCCCGCACCGCGGGCAGCAGTTGTTCACCGGCGCACGCGACCGACACCTCGTAATGGCCGCGTTCGAAGCCGAAGTTGCCCGCGAGGCCGCAGCAGCCTCCGCTCAGTTCGCCCGTCAGGCCCGCCTTCGCGCGCAGCCGGCGTTCGGCCGCGTCGCCGAGGACCGCGTGCTGGTGGCAGTGGGTCTGGCCCGCCACCTCGCGGTCGAGCACCGGGGGCCGCCACTGCGGGGCCTGTTCCTCCAGGGCCTGTGCGAAGGTCCGTACCGACCGTGCCAGCCGGTGCGCGCGCGGGTCGTCGCCGAGCAGCTCCGGCAGGTCGGTCCTGAGCGCGGCCGCGCAGCTCGGTTCCAGTACGACGACGGGCAGCTCCGCGTCGAGCAGCGGCTCCACCCGGTCGAGGGTCCGGCGCAGCACCGTGCGGGCCTGGTCCAGCTGGCCGGTCGTCACATAGGTCAGCCCGCAGCACACCCCGTCCGGCGGCAGCGCGATGCCGAGCCCCGCCGACTCCAGGACCCGCACCGCCGCCCTGCCCACCTGCGGGGAGAGATGGTCGGTGAAGGTGTCGGGCCACAGGACGACCCGGGCCGGCGGCTGCACCCGGGTGCCGAACCAGCGCCGGAACGTCTGCGGCGCCAGCGCCGGAATCGTCCGCTCCGGGGCGATCCCGCCGAGGCGCTTGGCGAGCGACGCCAGCGGGCCCACCCCGGCCAGCGCGTTCACCGCGCGGGCGTA
>NZ_JAAGLN010000385.1 GCF_010548145.1 Streptomyces sp. SID10853 | reverse complement strand
CGCGGCACGCGGCCCGCCCGGCCGCGGCGGGCTGAGCCGGGCGAGTTCGCGCTGGCCGAGGGCGAGCAGATCGCCGAGGCCGAGACCGAGTGCGCGGGCGGCGGCCGCCAGGACCTCGGACGAGGCTTCCTTGCGGCCGCGCTCCAACTCGGAGAGGTAGGGCATCGAGATTCTGGCCCTGTCGGCCACATCCTTCAGCGTGCGCTCCTGTGCGAGGCGCTCGCGGCGCAGGACGTCTCCCACGACATCCCGCCACAGGGGCTCTTTCGTCCCGTCCCCCGTGACCGGCGCAGCAGCGGCTGCCACCGGGCGCAGGGGAAGGACGCGGGCTTGGTTCGGCGCGTGGCTGCTCACCTCTTCACCCTAGAAGCCCGGCGCCGGGCAGGCTGCCGGTGGCGTTCTGCCATGGGCGAATTCATCCGTCGGCGGACGCCGGTACGGCCCCGGGGCCCGAAGGGCCGAGCGGAAGGAGGCCGGTGTACGGCGGCGGGGCGGGGGACGGGACCATATTGATCACCGGTGCACAGCGCACCTTCCGTATGGCCCAGGAGGCATGAGAGTGATCAACCGCGAGGACCCCGGGACAGCGATAGCCGAGGCCGCCGATGCCTGCTCCAACTGGGGCCGTTGGGGCGAGGACGACGTTCTCGGCACGCTGAACTTCATCGACCCGGCCAAGCGGCGCGAAGGCGCGGGACTCGTACGCAGGGGAGTGAGCTTCTCGCTGTCGCAGACCTTCGACATGGACGGCCCGCAACAGGGCTGGCGCCGGCGGACCAACCCGGTCCACACCATGCTGGAGACCGGCACCGACGCCGCGCTGGGCAACCAGGGCTTCCCGCACGGCTTCGGCGGTGCCGACGACGCGATCGCCATGCCGTTGCAGTGCTCCACCCAGTGGGACGGGCTGGGGCACATCTTCGACCACGGCAGGGCGTGGAACGGGCGCGCGGCCGAGGAGGTCGTCACATCGGCCGGGGACATCGTCACGGGGATCGAGCACATGGCACCCCATGTAGCGGGGCGCGGCGTCCTGCTCGACGTCGGCCGCGTCGTCGGACGCGCGACCGGACAGCCCAACGGCGAGCTGCCCGACGGCTTCGCCATCACCGAGGACCACCTGGCCGCGACCGCCGAGGCGCACGGTGTGGCGGTCGGCCGCGGCGACATCCTGCTCGTCAGGACAGGACAGCTGACCCGGGCCCGCCGGGAGGGCTGGGGCGAGTACGCGGGTGGCGCGTCCCCCGGTCTGTCCTTCACCACCGCGGGCTGGCTGCACCGTACCGAGATCGCCGCCGTCGCCACCGACACCTGGGGCTTCGAAGTCCGCCCCAACGAGTTCGACAACGCTTTCCAGCCGCTCCACCAGGTCGTGATCCCCCACATGGGCTTGCTGGTCGGCGAGATGTGGGACCTGGACGCGCTGGCCGACGACTGCTCGCGGGACGGGGTGTACGAGTTCTGGCTGACCGCCGCCCCGCTGCCCATCACCGGGGCCGTCGGCTCACCGGTCAACCCGGTCGCCGTCAAGTAGCCCGCGACCGCTCTCACCTGCGCGGGGTCAGACGACGGGCAGCCCGGTGTAGTTCTCGGCGAGTGAGGCCGACGCCGCAGCGGACGAGGTGAGGTAGCGCAGGTGGGAGAGCTGGAGCCGGCGGTCGAAGCCGGTGGCCGCGGGGTCGGTGTGCAGCAGGCCGGTCATCGTGTACGAGAAGTGCTCGGCCCGCCAGACGCGGCGCAGCGCGGTCTCGGAGTAGGCGTCGAGCAGGGCCTCGTCCCGCCGGGTGTGCCAGTGGGCGATGGCCCGCGCCAGCAGGGTCACGTCGGCGACGGCGAGATTGAGGC
Source organism: Streptomyces sp. SID10853 (assembly GCF_010548145.1). Classification (GTDB taxonomy): domain Bacteria; phylum Actinomycetota; class Actinomycetes; order Streptomycetales; family Streptomycetaceae; genus Streptomyces. Next base: position 2,124 of record NZ_JAAGLN010000385.1, on the reverse strand, counting down.
CCTTGGCGCCGGTCGGCGGAACGATGTGGGCCGCGTCGCCGGCCAGGAATAGCCGGCCGTGGCGCATGGGCTCCGCCACGAAGCTGCGCATCGGTGTGATGCCCTTCTCGGTGATCGGCCCCCGCGCGAGCTTCCAGCCGTCGTCGGTCTCGAAGCGGGTGTCGAGTTCGTCCCAGATCCGCTCGTCCGGCCAGTTCGCCGTGCTGTCGGCCGGATCCACTTGGAGATAGAGGCGGCTGACCTGCGGGGACCGCATGCTGTGCAGGGCGAAACCGCGCTCGTGATGGGCGTAGATCAACTCGTCGCAGGAAGGCGGCACATCGGCCAGGATGCCGAGCCAGGCGAAGGGATAGGTGCGCTCCGTCACGGTGAGAACGCCGTCCGGTATGGTGCGGCGGCCGATGCCGTGGAAGCCGTCGCAGGCGACCACGATGTCGCAGTCCAGGGTCTGTTCGGCTCCTTCGTGGCGGTAGCGGACCGACGGGGCCGCCGTGTCGGTCCCGTCGACGGAGAGCGCCTCGGCCTCGAAGAGCACGGCCCCACCGCCCTGTTCACGCAGCGCGATGAGGTCCTTGACCACCTCGGTCTGCGCGTAGACCAGCACCGACCGCCCACCGGTGCCCGCGGTGAGGTCGATGCGGTGGGAGCGGCGGTCGAACCGCAGCTCGACGCCCCGGTGCGGGATGCCCTGGCGGTCCATCCGCCCTCCTGCCCCGGAGGCCCGCAGCACCTCGACGGTGCCATGTTCGAGGATTCCGGCCCGCTGGCGCTGTTCGACGTACTCCCGGGTGCGGAGTTCCAGTACGACGTTGTCGATGCCCTGGCGGTGGAGCAGATGGGACAGCAGCAGACCGGCCGGGCCGGCGCCGATGATGCCGACGCGTGTGCGCATACGGACTCCTGGGACGGAGAGAGAAGCAGAAGGGGGGATCACGGTGGGGCTCAGCCGGTCCTGTCGAGCTCGTCGAAGACGCGCTGCGCCGTGGCGAAGGCCGCGTTCGCGGCGGGAACGCCGCAGTAGACGGCGCTCTGCAGCAGCACCTCCCCGATCTCGTCGCGGGTCAGCCCGTTGCGGATCGCCGCGTCGACGTGCATCGCCAGCTCGTCCAGCTGCCCGTGGGCGACCAGCGCGGTGAGCGTGATGCAGCTGCGCGTGCGGCGGTCGAGGCCGGGCCGGGTCCAGATCTCGCCCCACGCGTAGCGCGTGATGAGGTCCTGGAAGGCGGCCGTGAAGGGCGTACTGCGTGCGGTGGCGCGGTCCACATGGGAGTCACCCAGCACGGCCCTGCGCACAGCCATGCCCGCGGCGCGGCGCGTCGAGTCGTCGTCAGCCCGCGCGGCGAAGTGTGCCTGGAGTGCGGCGAGTACCGGCTGCGGCTGCTCGACCGGGGCGAGATGGGAGACGCCGGGCAGTTCGAGCAGGGCGGCCCCGGGGATGCCGTCGGCGAGTTCCCTGGCGTGGGCCGGGGGAGTGACGGGGTCCTCGCGTCCGGCGACCACCAGAGTGGGCGCGTGGATACGGTGGAGCGCACCCCGGAGGTCGTACGCGGCCAGCGCGTCGCAGCAGGCCGCGTATCCGCCCGGATCGGCGGCGCACAGGTCTGCGACCATACCGGCGGCGGCAGTTGAGCCCGCGAAGCCGGGGGTGAACCAGCGCCCCGGCGCACCCGGTGCGAGCGCCGCGGTTCCTTCGGCCCTGGCGAGTGCGGCGCGCTCACGCCAGCCGGCCGGGTCGCCGAAGCGGGCGGACGAGCAGATCACCGCGAGCGAGGTGACCCGTTCCGGGTGGTGCGCCGCAAGGTACGCGCCGACGGCCCCGCCGAGTGAGATCCCCGCGTACCCGAACCGGTCCCAGCCCCGGGCATCGGCCAGCCGCAGGACGAGCTCCGCCAGGCCGGCGACGGTCGCCGAGCCGTCCTGCGGGAGCAGCCCGGCGGGTGAGCCGCCGTGGCCGGGCAGATCGAAGCGGAGCACCCGGTGGGTACGGCCGAGGGCGGTGGCCTGGGCCGCCCAGACCGACACCGATGTGCCCAGGGAAGGCCCGAGGATCAGCGGGGGGCCGTCGTCCGGGCCGTCGAGCAGGTGGTGCGGCAGAGAGGTCACGGGTTGCGCCCTTCGTCGGGG
>NZ_JAAGLN010000384.1 GCF_010548145.1 Streptomyces sp. SID10853 | reverse complement strand
GGGCGGCGCGGCGCGGCTCGGGTGCCGGCGGCGGGAAGTGCGTGGACGGCTGCTCGCCGCCCTCCACCGCCCTGACCGCGGCGAGCAGATCGGCGGCCCGGCCGCTCAGCTTGGCGCCGGCCTGGATGGGCCCGTCCTTCTCGGCTTTGCGCTGCTCGATTCTGGCCCGCAGCTCACGCTGGGCCGCCAGCTCTGCCTCGGCCTCCGACAGAGCGGGCGCCTCGGCGGCTGCTTCCCCGGCCACCGCTGCTTCCCCCGTCGCCGGTTCCCCGGCCACTGGTTCCTCGGCCACTGGGTTCCCGGCCGTCGAGTCTTCGGCTGCTGGTTCCCCGGCTGCTGGTTCCCCGGGTGTTGACTCCTCGGCCGTTGACTCCCCGGCCGTTGGCTCCCCGGCCGTTGGCTCCTCGGGCGTCGCCGCGTCCGTGGGCGCCGCTCGCCCTGCCGTCGGGTCTTCGGCCGCAGACTCCCCGGCCGCCCCTTCCTCGGGCGCAGACTTCCCGGGCGCCGGGGCCACCGCCTCCGCGGCCGCAGACTCCCCGGCCGCCGCTTCCTCGGGCGCAGACTTCCCGGGCGCCGGGGCATCCTTCGCCGTCCCCGCGCTCCCCGGCTCCGTGTCCGCCTGCGCCTCTGTCCCCGCCTCTGTCCCCGCCTCTGTCCCCGCGTCCGCCCCCGCGTCCGTCTCCGGTTCTGTTTCCGGTGCGGCTTCGGCGCCGGGAGTGGCCCCGGCCTCGGTGCTGGCCTCGGTGTCGAGGCGATCCGTACTCACAGCTCGGTCCAGTCCTGGTCGGGATAACGGTGAACGGGCTCCGACACATCGTCGAGCGCCCGGCAGATCTCGTCAGGAAGACTAAGCGTCTCCACTGACAACGCCGCCGTGAGCTGCTGCGCGTTGCGTGCGCCGATGATCGGGGCGACCACTCCTGGCCGGTCGCGGACCCAGGCGAGCGCCACCTCCAGCGGCGAGGTCGCGAGGCCGTCGGCCGCCGTGGCGACCGCGTCGACGATCCTGCTCGCGGCGTCGTCCAGATACGGCGCGACGAAGGGCGCCAGCTGCTCCGATGCCCCGCGTGAGTCCACCGGAGTCGCATGGCGGTACTTACCGGTGAGGACCCCGCGGCCGAGCGGCGACGAGGGCAGCAGCCCGACACCCAGGTCCACCGCGGCGGGCAGCACCTCGCGCTCCACCCCGCGCTGGAGCAGCGAGTACTCCATCTGCGTACTGGCGAGCCGGGTCCTGACCCCGGGCGCCGCGAGCTGCCAGGTGGCGGCCTTGGCCAGTTGCCAGCCGGAGAAATTGGACAGCCCCGCATAGCGCGCCCGCCCGCTGGCGACCGCGATGTCCAGCGCCTGGAGCGTCTCGTCCAGCGGGGTCTCCGGGTCGAAGGCGTGCACCTGCCACAGATCCACGTAATCGGTACCCAGCCGCTCCAGCGAGGCGTCGAGCGCCGCCAGCAGATGCCCCCGCGAGCCGTCGAACCTGCGGTAGGGGTCGGGCACGCTGCCCGCCTTGGTGGCGATCACGAGATCTCTGCGGGGTATCAGCCGTTCGCAGAGCCGGCCGAGCAGATACTCGGCGTCTCCGTCCCCGTACACATCGGCCGTGTCGACGAGGGTGCCGCCGGCCTCCCAGAACGCCTTCAACAGGTCGGCGGCGTCATGCTCGTCGGTACTCCGCCCCCAGGTGAGGGTGCCGAGCCCGATCCGGGATACGCGCAGGCCCGTGCGGCCGAGATGCCTCTGCTCCATGGGCGCTGAGAGTACTGGCCGCGGGGCGGCCCGGTGGAGGGCTGTGGACAACCGCCCCCTGACGGATGCCGCCCGCGCGCGCTAGAGTCCCCGCGACAGGGACGTTACTCATTGGTAAGGGAGCGGTCATGCGGCTCGGAATCAACCTCGGCTACTGGGGCGCCGGGATGGACGGCGACAACCTCGCCGTGGCTCAGGAGGCCGACCGGCTCGGCTACGACGTCTGCTGGGCGGCCGAGGCGTACGGCTCGGACGGGCCGACCGTGCTCTCCTGGGTCGCCGCCAAGACGGAGCGGATCGACGTGGGCTCCGCGATCTTCCAGATCCCGGCCAGGGCGCCCGCGATGACGGCGATGACCGCGGCCACCCTGGACTCCCTCTCCGGCGGCCGCTTCCGGCTCGGCCTCGGCGTCTCGGGGCCGCAGGTCTCCGAGGGCTGGTACGGCGTCAAGTTCGACAAGCCGCTCTCGCGCACCCGGGAGTACGTGGAGATCGTCCGCAAGGCGATGTCGCGCGAGCGCCTGTCGTACGAGGGCGAGCACTGGACGCTGCCGCTGCCCGGCGGCCCCGGCAAGCCCATCAAGCTCACCGTCCACCCGCAGCGCGAGCACATTCCCCTCTACATCGCGGCGATCGGCCCCAAGAACCTGGAGCAGACCGGTGAGATCGCGGACGGTGCCCTGCTGATCTTCCCCTCGGCCGAGCACCTGGAGTCCACCGCGATCAGCCCGCTGCGGGCCGGCCGGGAGAAGGCCGGGCTGACGATGGAGGGCTTCGACGTCTGCCCGACCCTGCCGCTCGCGGTGGGCGACGACGTAGAGGCGCTGGCCGACACGTTCCGCCCGTACACCGCCCTGTACGTGGGCGGTATGGGCAGCTTCAAGCAGAACTTCTACAACAAGCTCGCGCAGCGCATGGGGTACGAGAAGGAGGCCGCCGAGATCCAGAAGAAGTATCTGGGCGGCGACAAGAACGGCGCAGCCGCCGCCGTACCGCACGAGCTGATCGACCGGACGACGCTGCTCGGGTCCGTCGAGCGGATCGCCGACCGGATGCAGGCCTATGCCGCGGCCGGGGTGACCACGCTGACGCTGGCCCCCGCCGGGTTCACGCTCGACGAGCGGGTGGCCGGGCTGCGCGCCGGTACGGAGGCGCTGGAGCGGGCCGGACTCGCGTAGGCGGAGCACGGCGGGCCGCGGCGGCGGAACCGCTGGGAGCCCCGGAGGAAGTCTGCGGCCGTGGTGGGGGCTCGGGGGGTCTTCCCCGCCACGGCCGTCGCGCTGAACAACGCCTCAGGGGCCGCTCGGTTACGCCTCCGGGCGACCGGCGCGCCTACCACCTTTCGGCCGAACGGGCAGGGGCTCGCATTGCCGGGCCGCCGATATCGCATTTGACTCGGACCGTCAGGTATCGGCATGGAGGTGGCGTGGTGCTTTCGGCGCGGAGCATTTTCCAGGAGATCGTCGACAGCGATGACGCGTTCCGGCTCTTCTGCTCCATCGCCGCCGGCGGTGAGGCCCAGGGCGGCTGGGAGAACGGCCGGATCGCCGAGCTCGCCCCGGAGAGCATGAGCGCGCTCGCGCCGAAGATCGCCCGGCACGGTGCCGACGAGGACAAACACGGCCGGATCTTCCACGCCCTGCTCAAGAAGCGCGGCCTCGACCCGGTCGAGGTGCCGGCCGAGGCCGACTACACGATGCTGCTCGAACGCCGCGGCGTCGGCCTGAGCCACCGGACGCTGCGCGGCAGCGAGCGGCTCACCGAGCGGGACGTCATCGTCTATCTCGCCCACAGCAGGGTCACCGAACAGCGCGCTTCGGAGCAGATGAACACGCTGGTGCGGTACCTGGGCGACCAGCCGGACATCGGCCGGGCCGTCCGCATGATCTGCCGGGACGAGGACAACCACCTCGCCTACTGCCACGAGGAACTGCTGCGCCTGGCCGCACAGGGCCACGCCCGCACCATCCACGCCGTGCTGCGGGAGAGCGCGCTGGAGGAGATCCGGGTCTACCGGGAGGTGGGGCTGGCCGTGATGGAGCGGATGGGCGCAGTCCTCGGCTGGCCCGGCGCCAAGTCGGCCGTGCTGGCCGCGGGCGTCCGGGGGCTGTACGGGTTCGAGCGTGCGGGCGGCTGGCGCCGCTCGGTGAGTCTGGCCATGCCCGAGCGGCGCGACGCGCTCGGCGGACCGCCCGCACCCCACGCGGCGGAGTTCGCCTGACCGGGACCCTGACCAGGACCAGGACCGGGACCAGGACCACGACCAGGACCACGGCCGGTGGCGGAGGCGGAGGCCGAAGGATCCGGCCGGCC
>NZ_JAAGLN010000383.1 GCF_010548145.1 Streptomyces sp. SID10853 | reverse complement strand
AGGAGCCTCGGCGGCGGGGGCCGGGGCCTCGGCGGCGGCCGGGGCGGCAGCGGGCTCGCCCGTGCCGTCGTCGATGACGGCCAGCTCGGCGCCGACCTCGACGGTCTCGTCCTCGGCGACCTTGATGGAGGCCAGCACACCGGAGGCCGGAGCCGGGATCTCGGTGTCGACCTTGTCGGTCGAGACCTCAAGCAGCGGCTCGTCGGCCTCGACGCGCTCGCCCTCGGCCTTGAGCCAGCGGGTGACGGTGCCCTCGGTGACGCTCTCGCCGAGCGCCGGCAGGGTTACGGAAACCGACATGGTTTCAGTTGCTCCTTACGGAAAGTGAAGTGGTCGTCGCGGCCCTGGGACGCAGTGCCCGGGAGGGGCTACTAGTCGTGGGCGTGCAGGGGCTTGCCGGCGAGGGCCAGATGGGCCTCACCGAGCGCCTCGTTCTGCGTCGGGTGCGCGTGGATGAGCTGCGCGACCTCGGCCGGCAGGGCTTCCCAGTTGTAGATCAGCTGGGCTTCGCCGACCTGCTCGCCCATCCGGTCACCGACCATGTGGACACCGACGACGGCACCGTCCTTGACCTGGACGAGCTTGATCTCGCCCGCGGTCTTGAGGATCTTGCTCCTGCCGTTGCCCGCGAGGCTGTACTTGAGGGCGACGACCTTGTCCGCGCCGTACACCTCCTTGGCCTTGGCCTCGGAGAGCCCCACCGACGCGACCTCGGGGTGGCAGTACGTCACCTTCGGCACACCGTCGTAGTCGATCGGCACGGTCTTCAGACCGGCGAGACGCTCCGCGACGAGGATGCCCTCGGCGAAGCCGACGTGCGCGAGCTGGAGGGTCGGGACCAGGTCACCGACGGCCGAGACCGTCTCGACGTTGGTCCGCATGTACTCGTCGACCAGGACATAGCCCCGGTCCATCGCGACGCCCTGCTCCTCGTAACCGAGGCCCTGCGAGACCGGTCCGCGGCCGATGGCCACGAGCAGCACCTCGGCCTCGAACTCCTTGCCGTCGGCCAGCGTGACCTTGACACCCTTCTCGGTGTACTCGGCCTTGTCGAAGAAGGTGCCCAGGTTGAACTTGATACCGCGCTTGCGGAACGCCCGCTCCAGGAGCTTCGAGCTGTTCTCGTCCTCGACCGGCACCAGGTGCTTCAGGCCCTCGACGACGGTCACCTCGGTGCCGAAGGACTTCCACGCCGAGGCGAACTCGACGCCGATGACGCCGCCGCCCAGGATGATCGCGGACTCCGGGACCCGGTCCAGCGTCAGGGCGTGGTCGGAGGAGATGATGCGGTTGCCGTCGATCTCCAGGCCGGGCAGCGACTTCGGTACGGAGCCGGTGGCCAGGAGGATGTGGCGGCCCTGGATGCGCTTGCCGTCCACGTCGACGGATGTGGGGGAGGAGAGACGCCCCTCACCCTCGATGTAGGTCACCTTGCGGGAGGCGACCAGCCCCTGCAGGCCCTTGTAGAGGCCCGCGATCACGTCGTCCTTGTACTTGTGGACCCCGGCGATGTCGATGCCATCGAAAGTGGCCTTGACACCGAACTGCTCGCTCTCACGCGCCTGGTCGGCGATCTCGCCGGCGTGCAGCAGGGCCTTGGTGGGGATGCAACCGTTGTGCAGGCAGGTGCCGCCGAGCTTGTTCTTCTCGATCAGGGCGACGTCGAGACCAAGCTGCGCCCCGCGCAGCGCCGCGGCGTAACCGCCGCTACCGCCGCCGAGAATCACTAGGTCGAAAACGGTGCTGGCGTCGTTCGCCACGTCACGTCCTCCATGCATGGTGCGCCGGTGCCGGTCTTCCCTGACCGGGCGGCGGCGGGTGTACGGCCGCTTTATTTCGGCCCTGTGGTGGGGGCCCTGTCCTGCCGAAGACCCATCTTCGCACTTGTCGGCCGCCGACGGGACGCCGGGCCGCAGTGTGGTACGTCCCATCCGCCGTCCGGGCCCCTCCCCGGGGCGTACGCGCGTACGGATTTCGTTCAGGGCGAACAGCGGCAAAGGCAGGGCAAAGCCGTACGGCCCCGGGCGGGGAGCCCGGGGCCGTACGGGACGTGCGGTGGCGAGGCTCAGCCGAGGTCGCCGTCGGCGGTGCGCTCCGCGAGGCGCACCAGGGTGCGGATCGCCGAGCCTGTGCCGCCCTTGGGGGTGTAGCCGAAGGGACCCGCCTCGTTGAAGGCCGGACCCGCGATGTCCAGGTGGGCCCAGGCGATGCCCTCGCCGACGAACTCCCGCAGGAAGATCCCGGCGACCAGGCCGCCGCCCATCCGCTCGCCCATGTTGGCGATGTCGGCGGTGGGGGAGTCGAGGCCCTTGCGCAGGTCGGCAGGGAGCGGCATCGGCCAGGACGGCTCGCCGACCTCCTCCGCGATCTCGTGCAGTTCGGTACGGAAGGCGTCGTCGTTGGACATGATGCCGAAGGTGCGGCTGCCGAGCGCCATCATCATCGCGCCGGTCAGCGTCGCCACGTCGACGATCGCGTCGGGGGCGTCCTCGGACGCCTTCGCCAGCGCGTCGGCCAGCACCAGCCGGCCCTCGGCGTCGGTGTTGAGCACCTCGACGGTCTTGCCGCTGTACATCCGCAGTACGTCACCCGGGCGGGTGGCCGAACCGGACGGCATGTTCTCGGCGAGCGCCAGCCAGCCGGTGACGTTGACCCGGAGACCGAGCCGCGCCGCCGTGACGACGGCGGCGAACACGGCGGCGGCACCGGCCATGTCGCACTTCATCGTCTCGTTGTGGCCGGCCGGCTTGAGCGAGATGCCGCCCGAGTCGTAGGTGATGCCCTTGCCGACGAAGGCGAGCGACTTGTCCGCCTTGGCGTGCGTGTAGGAGAGCTTCACCAGCCGCGGCGGGGCCTCCGAGCCGACGCCGACGCCGAGGATGCCGCCGAAGCCGCCCTTGGTGAGCGCCTTCTCGTCGAGCACCTGCACCTTGATGCCGTGCTCCTTGCCGGCCGCGGTGGCGACGGCGGCGAAGGACGCCGGGTTCAGCTCGTTCGGCGGGGTGTTGACCAGGTCGCGGGCGCGGTTGATCTCCTCCGCGACGGCCACGGCGCGCTCGGCGGCGGCCTTGTGGGCCTTGTCGCGCGGCTTGGCGCCCAGCAGGGCGACCTCGCCGAGCGGGCCCTTGGCGTCCTGCGGGACGGCCTGGAACGCGGTGAAGGCGTACGCGCCGAGCAGCGCGCCCTCGCCGATCGCCTGGACGTCCTCGGCGGCCGTGACGGGCAGCGCGAAGGCGGCCTTCTTGGCGCCGGCCAGCACCCGGGCGGCGACACCTGCGGCGCGCCGCAGGGTCTCCTCGGCGTACTCGCCGTCCGCCGCGTCCTTGGTGTCCGCCTTGTCCGGTACGGTGCCGAGCCCGACGGCCAGCACGACCGGGGCCTTGAGGCCGGCGGGCGCGGGGACCTTGGTCGCCTCGCCCTCGGCGCCGGTGGCACCCAGGGTCTCCAGTACGGCGGCGAGCTTTCCGCCGAACGCCTTGTCCACGGCTTCGGCGCCGGGTGCGACCACGGGGCCCTTGGCGCCCTTCGCCACGCCTACGACGACGGCGTCGGCGCGCAGCGTCGCGGCGCCGGCCGTGCTGAGAGTGAGAGCAGTCACGGTGGTGAAATCTCGCTTCCGTTGAGTTTGTCGGTGGCCGATGGATGGGGCCGCCCCGCCGCAGAGCCTACGCTCGGTGACGGAAATCGCCCACGCGGGCCGCTTATTAGACAGAGCGGCAAACACGGAGCGCCACACGGACCGCCGCACGGAGCGGCAGCCGGACCGCCACACGGGCCGTCACACAGGCCGCCGTCCGGGCAACGACGACAGCACTTTGACGACAGGCCCTAGCCGAACGTCAGCACCAGCAGGGCCGCCGTCGCCGCCGTCTCGGCCAGCGCGCCGAACACATCGCCGGTGACCCCGCCGAACCGGCGTACGCAGTGCCGCAGCAGGAGTTGGGCCGCGCCGAGCGCCAGCAGCACAGCGAGCGCGTGCCGCAGCACGCCGTACGGCCCGAAGAGCGCGCCCGCCGCCGCGCACACCGCGGTGACACCAACGGCCGTGCCCAGCGCGGCCCCTGCGGGTACCGCC
>NZ_JAAGLN010000382.1 GCF_010548145.1 Streptomyces sp. SID10853 | reverse complement strand
CACGACCGTCACCGCGCATCCCGCCTCGCGTGCGGCCGTCGCGAACTCGGCGCCGATCCACCCCGCGCCGACCACCACGACGTCCCGGCGGTCGGCGAGTACGGCCCGCAGCCGTCCCGCGTCGTCGAGCGTGCGCAGCAGATGGACACCGGGGGCGCCCTCGCTGCCGGGCAGCGTGACCGGGTGCGCGCCGGTGGCGACGACCAGCGAGCCGTACGGGACGGGGCCGCGCGCGGTGTCCAGCTCCCGGTCCTCGGGGCGCAGGCCGGTCACCTCGCACCCCAGCAGCAGTTCGACCCCGAGCGCGGCGAAGTCGACGTCGAAGGCGGAGCCATCGGCCTTGCCGAGCAGCACCGCCTTGGAGAGCGGCGGTCTGTCGTACGGCTGGTGGGACTCCTCGCCGATCAGCGTGACGGGTCCGGTGAAGCCCTGGTCCCGCAGGGCGACAGCGGTCTGCACTCCGGCCATGCCCGCGCCGGCGATGACGACGTTCCTCGGCTCACTCACCCGATCACCTTAAGCAGCTGACGACCCGTCAGAACAGGGGGTGTCCTGAGACGGCTTACGGGGCGGCACGGACCGGGGTTAGGCTGGCCGTGCTGAACCACTCGCGGGAGTCCGGGCGTACCGGGCTGAGAGGGGGGCTGGACGGCCCCCGACCGTACGAACCTGATCCGGGTCATGCCGGCGAAGGGAGGGGCTGGACGCCCATGCACACCCATCACGCCAGTCGTCACACCAGTCACCAGGCGCACCACGCCGACACGGCGGGCACGCTGCCGGACGTACTGATCGTCGGTGGCGGGATCATCGGTCTCGTCACGGCCTGGCGGTCGGCGCAGCGCGGACTGCGTACCGCGGTCGTCGACCCCGAGCCGGGCGGCGGCGCCGCGCAGGTCGCGGCGGGCATGCTGGCCGCTGTCACGGAACTGCACTACGGCGAGCAGGTCCTGCTCGGGCTGAATCTGGAGTCCGCCCGCCGCTATCCGGGGTTCGCCGCGGAGCTGGCGGAGGCGTCGGGCCAGGAGCTGGGCTACCGCGCCTGCGGCACCCTCGCCGTGGCGCTCGACCTCGACGACCGGGCGAATCTGCGGGAGCTGCACGCGCTCCAGGTCCGGTCCGGTCTGGAGTCGGAGTGGCTCACCGGGCGCGAGTGCAGGCGCCTCGAACCGATGCTCGCGCCGGGCGTACGCGGCGGGCTCCGGGTGGACGGCGACCACCAGGTCGATCCGCGGCGGCTGGCGAAGGCGCTGGTCATCGCGTGCGAGCGGGCCGGGGTCGCCTTCCACCGCGACTGGGCCGAGCGGCTGACGGTCGAGCGGGGCCGGGCCACCGGTGTGGTGCTGGCCGACGGAACGGCCCTGGCCGCAGGACAGGTGGTGCTGGCGGCGGGCAGCCTCAGCGGCCGGCTCGCGGGCGTACCGGACGCGGTACTCCCGCCCGTACGCCCGGTCAAGGGCCAGGTGCTGCGGCTGACGGTGCCGCGCGTGTACGCGCCGTTCCTCAGCCGGACGGTCCGCGCGGTCGTCCGGGGCAGCCACCTCTACCTGGTCCCCCGGGAGAACGGCGAGCTGGTGATCGGCGCGACCAGCGAGGAGCTGGGCTGGGACACCACGGTCACCGCGGGCGGGGTGTACGAACTGCTCCGCGACGCCCATGAGCTGGTGCCCGGCATCACCGAACTCCCGCTCACCGAGACGCGCGCGGGGCTGCGGCCCGCGTCCCCCGACAACGCGCCGCTGCTCGGCCCGAGCGCGCTGCCCGGCCTCCTGCTGGCCACCGGCCACTACCGCAACGGTGTGCTGCTCACGCCCGTCACCGGCGATGTGATGGCCGAGCTGCTCACCACCGGGGAGCTGCCCGCGGAGGCCCGCGCCTTCACCCCCCGGCGCTTCTCGCCCGTACGACAGGAGCAGCCCGCATGAACGTGCCACTGAACGTGCCCCCTGTGAACACCCCGGCGGCGGACGCACCGCCCGCGGCCGGGCCTCAGGTGCGGGTTTCGGTCAACGGCGAGCCCCGTGGGATCGCCCCGGGCACCACACTCGATGTGCTGGTCACCGGCTTCACCAGCGCGCCGTCGGGCGTCGCCGCCGCGGTCAACGAGACCGTCGTGCCCCGGGGCTTCTGGCCCCGTACCGCGCTCGCCGACGGCGACCGCGTCGAGATCCTCACCGCGGTCCAGGGAGGCTGATCCGGACATGGCAGACGATTCCCTCACTCTCGCCGGCACCGAGTTCTCCTCCCGGCTGATCATGGGGACCGGCGGTGCGCCCAGCCTCGATGTGCTGGAGAGGTCGCTGATCGCGTCGGGCACCGAACTCACGACGGTGGCGATGCGCCGCCTCGACCCCACGGTGCAGGGCTCGGTCCTCTCGGTCCTCGACAGGCTCGCCGTCAAGGTGCTGCCGAACACCGCCGGCTGCTTCACGGCGGGCGAGGCGGTCCTCACCGCCCGGCTGGCCCGCGAGGCACTGGGCACGAACTGGATCAAGCTGGAGGTCGTGGCGGACGAGCACACCCTGCTGCCCGACCCGGTGGAGCTGCTCGACGCCGCCGAGACGCTGGTGGACGACGGTTTCACGGTGCTGCCGTACACCAACGACGACCCGGTGCTGGCCCGCCGCCTCGAAGAGGTGGGCTGCGCGGCGATCATGCCGCTCGGCTCCCCCATCGGCTCGGGCCTCGGCATCCGCAATCCGCACAACTTCCAGCTGATCGTGGAGCGGGCCGGGGTGCCGGTGATCCTCGACGCGGGCGCCGGTACGGCATCGGACGCGGCGCTGGCGATGGAGCTCGGCTGCGCGGCCGTGATGCTGGCGTCGGCGGTGACGCGCGCACAGGAGCCGGAACTGATGGCGTCCGCGATGCGCCGGGGCGTGGAGGCGGGCCGCCTCGCGTACCGGGCGGGCCGGATCCCCCGCAGGCACTTCGCCCGGGCGTCGTCACCGGAGGAGGGGCGCGCGGCACTGGACCCGGAGCGGCCGGCGTTCTAGAGCGTGTCCGGCCGGCCCTGCCCCGGGCCCGGCATGGACCGGCGGGACAGGTCCTGGGAGCCGGGCCCCGCCGGAGCGCCTCCCGGACCCGCAGGCGGTCCTCCTGCCGGTCCTCACGCCGGCCTTCACCCGCCTGTCACAGCTCGGCTTCAGTCCCGGCCGATTCACCAGGACGGCTTAGGCCCTGTCAGCGCCGACTCGTACACTCGCCAGCGTGGATACGACGCTTGGTGACCCGCAGGCCCCGCTCGTCGGGCAGCTGCTCGACGGCCGCTACCGGGTGGACGCCTGCATCGCGGTCGGTGGCATGGCCACGGTCTACCGGGCGGTCGACACCCGTCTGGACCGGGTGCTCGCCCTCAAGGTGATGCACCCCGCGCTGGCGGTCGACGCCACGTTCGTCGAGCGGTTCATCCGGGAGGCCAAGTCCGTCGCCCGCCTCGACCACCCCAATGTGGTCGGTATGTTCGACCAGGGCGCGGACGGCGCGCATGTCTATCTGGCGATGGAGTACGTCGCCGGGTGCACCCTGCGCGACGTCCTGCGCGAGCGGGGCGCGCTGTGCCCCCGGGCCGCGCTGGACATCCTGGAGCCGGTGCTGGCCGCGCTGGGCGCCGCGCACCGGGCCGGGTTCGTGCACCGCGACATGAAGCCGGAGAACATCCTGATCGGGGACGACGGCCGGGTCAAGGTCGCCGACTTCGGCCTCGTCAGGGCCGTGGACACCGAGACGAACAGCACGGGCGCCATCCTGGGCACCGTCTCGTATCTGGCCCCCGAGCAGATCGAGCAGGGCGCGGCCGACACCCGGGCGGACGTCTACGCCTGCGGTGTGGTGCTGTACGAGATGCTCACCGGCGCCAAGCCGCACAGCGGCGACACCCCCGCCCAGGTCCTCTACCAGCACCTCAACGAAGGGGTGCCCGCGCCGTCCGCCGCCGTACCGGGACTCGCCGCCCGGCTGGACGGCCTGGTGGCGAGCGCCACCGCCAGGCGCCCGGACGACCGGCCGTACGACGCGGTGGCGCTGCTCGGCCAGGTCCGTGAGGCCCGCGCCGCACTGAGCGACGCCGAGCTGGACGCCGTACCGCCGCAGGCG
>NZ_JAAGLN010000381.1 GCF_010548145.1 Streptomyces sp. SID10853 | reverse complement strand
GACGACTGCGCCCTGGCCCGGCGCGCCGTGCGCGCGGCTGTCGGGACCCGCTGAACCGCGGGGACCCGGCACCGGGTCCCCGGGAGGGGGAAGCACGGTGCGCACCCGGTGCCGACACACTGGGTGCGCACCGTGCTGTTCCGGCGCGGCCGCGGCGCGCGCTCACCGCACGGGAGACGCTCCGGCGGGCGGCTGGGGCAGGCCGGCCGGTCGTCAGTGTGTGCGCAGGATGTCGACGTCGGACGCCTTCACGAAGGCCACCCGGTGTCCGATCTGCACGGTCACGTACGTGGTGGCGCCGGGGAAGTACGTGTGGTCGTACGGGTAGGAGGCGTCGATCGTCGGCGCGTAGTAGTAGCCCGTGGGCGCCTCGCCACCGCCGGGGTACGCCTGGCCCTGCTTGATCGTGTACGGGAGCGGTGTGCCCAGGTGAGCGGCGGTGAAGTCGGCCGGGTACTCGCTCTTCTCCGGGTAGGCCACCCCGTACACCGGTACATCGGTCCGGCCTGCCTTCGGCTTCACCACGTAGCCGGACGTCGGTGTGATGGTCCTGGTGTGCGCCGGGCTCTGGAACCAGGCTTTCTGCCCGTACCACCAGATCGCGGTCCAGCCGGGTGCGTGTCCGGCGACCACGGCCTGCTGCGATGCGCTGACCTTGCTGCCCCAGTCGGCGATGCAGTTGGTGCCTGGCTTGCCGTCGGTGTGCAGCGCCGGGTCGGAGAAGAGCGGTGATCCGGTGGAGGGCGCGGTGTGGAGGGGCACCGCGCTCGAAGCCTGCGCCGGGAGGTCGACGTTCTTCTCGCAGTCCCGGAACTTCTGGATGTTCTCCTTGAACACCGGGCTCACGGTGACGAGTTGACTGTGGGGCGAGGCGGTCGGGACGGTGGGCCTGCCGACCAGCTTCATGAAGTAGTCCCAGTCCCAGTACGTGCCGGGGTCCCAGTGCATGGCCGCTGTTCCGGCGGTGCTGGTGGGCGGGACGTTGTCGTGGCCGATGATGTGCTGGCGGTCCAGCGGGATGTCGTACTTGGCCGCGAGGTAGCGCACGAGGGCTGCCGTCGAGCGGTACATCGCCGGGGTGAACCACTTGGCGCCGTCGGTCGCGATGCCTTCCTGCTCGATCCCGATGGACTGCTGGTTGATGTACCAGTTGCCCGCCTGCCAGGCGATGTCCTTGTCCTTGACCATCTGCGCCACATGACCGTCGGCGGAGCGGACCACGTAGTGCGCGGACGTCTGGCTGTGCGGGTCCTGGAAGATCTGCAGCGTCCGGTCGAAGGTTTCCTCGGTGTCGTGCAGGACGATGTACTTGATCTTCCCGGTGTGCGGGCGGTCCGCGGTGTCGTAGTTGCCGTACGTCTCCTTGTCGGCGGGGTCACCGGTCTGCTGGTAGGCGGCGGGGGCCCACGCGCAGTCGAGGGTGCGGGGGCACTCGGGCCGGGTGTCCCGGGGGGTCGCCTGCGCAGCCGGGCCGGTCAGGGCGAGGCCGAGGGTGCTCGCGGTGGTCAGCGCGAGCGCGAGTCTGATCCGCTGCTTGGACGTCATGACGGCCCTTCTTGCCGGGAGTTGCGCCGTGGTGATCGCTCGAACGGTATGGGCGCACTCTCCGACCTGAGGTGATGGCACGTCAAGAGCGCCGCACGGGGCGGCTGTTGAAACAGATGTCCAGACCACTGGCATGGCCGATGACCAGCGCGGAAGGCGCGGCAACCATGCGATGGCGAAGACGTGTTACCCGGGTTCTACGTCCGCGGGGATGCTCCCGCGTACGACCGGGCCGGCGCGCGGGGCTCAGCCCTGCTGGAACATCTCGGCGGGCAGCGGCTTCAGGAGGGCGTACAGATCGTCGGTAATCGGCCGGTCCCAGCTGGCGATGGTGACCAGGACCTTGTCGCTGCGGTCGAACTGCACGCAGGAGATCCGGCTCTCCGAGAGCTTCAGACGCCGCACGATGAGGAGGTTGTCGCCCTGCATCACCGGCATGTCCTCGGTGTCGAGCACCTCGATGGGCTCGTCGTTCTCCAGGGCCGCGAGGAGCTGCGCCACCTCGAAGGGGATCTGGCCGTCGGCGACCTCGCGGGCGGGCGAGCCCTCCGGCAGATTCCCGATGATCATCGCGGGGCCGCGGCCGCCGAAGAGGTCGTACCGCAGGAAGACGCCCTGACAGGTGCCGTCGGGTGCGGGGAGGAGTCCGGCGCCGAGGTTGCCGGGCCAGTCACCCGGGTCCATGGCCAGGACGTCGAAGTCCGGGCCCGCGGGAGTGGCGGCGCTGCGGCGGCGGAGGAAGGACATACAGCCATGGTACGTGGCCCCGGCGGTCCGCCGAAGCCGGGGCCGGGGCTGTGCGGAGCGGTCCTCACCGTCCCCGCGGCCACCCGCGGGAAAGCCCGGCGCGGACCGGCGCAGACGCCCCGCAGCGGCCCGCGGGCATCGAGCCGCGCGGCGGGACGGAAGCCGTGCGGGGGCCGGACAGGGCCCGTCGGGCGGTCCCCCGGCGGTCAGCCGGTGGGCGGCTCCGAGCCCACCAGCCACATGGAGAAGAACTGCGAGCCGCCGCCGTAGGCGTGCCCCAGCGCCTTGCGGGCGCCGTCCACCTGGTGCTCGCCCGCCGCGCCGCGGACCTGGAGCGCGGCCTCGGCGAACCGGATCATCCCGGAGGCCCCGATGGGGTTGGTGGAGAGCACCCCGCCCGAGGGGTTCACCGGCAGGTCGCCGTCCAGCTCGGTGGCGCCCGACTCGGTGAGTTTCCAGCCCTCGCCCTCGGCGGCGAAGCCCAGGTTCTCCAGCCACATCGGCTCGTACCAGGAGAACGGGACGTACATCTCGACCGCGTCGATCTCCCGGCGCGGGTCGGTGATGCCCGCCTGCCGGTAGACGTCGGCGGCGCAGTCCTTGCCCGCCTGCGGCGAGACGAAGTCCTTGCCTGCGAAGAGGGTGGGCTCGCTGCGCATCGCCCCGCCGTGCATCCAGGCGGGCGGCCGGGGTGAACGGGCCGCCCCCGCACGGTCGGTGAGGACCATCGCGCACGCCCCGTCCGACGACGGGCAGGTCTCGGAGTAGCGGACGGGGTCCCACAGCATCGGGGACGCCTGGACCTTCTCCAGGGTGATGTCCTTCTCGTGCAGATGGGCGTAGGGGTTCTTCAGCGCGTTGCGGCGGTCCTTGTACGCGACGAGCGAGCCGACCGTGTCGGGCGCCCCCGCCCTGCGCATATAGGCCCGCACATGCGGGGCGAAGAACCCGCCGGCGCCGGCGAGCAGGGGCTGCTGGAACGGCACGGGCAGGGAGAGTCCCCACATGGCGTTGGACTCGGACTGCTTCTCGAAGGCGAGGGTCAGCACGGTCCTGTGCACCCGCGACGCGACCAGGTTGGATGCGACCAGTGTGGTCGAGCCGCCCACCGAGCCCGCGGTGTGCACCCGCATCATGGGCTTGCCGACGGCGCCCAGCGCGTCCGCCAGATAGAGCTCCGGCATCATCACGCCCTCGAAGAAGTCCGGGGCCTTGCCGATGACGACGGCGTCGATGTCCGCCCAGGTCAGCTCGGCGTCGCTCAGGGCGCGCCCGGCCGCCTCGCGGACGAGTCCGGCGATGGAGACGTCGTGCCGGGCGGCGACGTGGTGGGTCTGGCCGATCCCGACGACGGCCACCGGTTCCTTGCCGGCCGCACCTCGGCCGTTCGCTGGCTGGTTACTCACTGGGCCTCTCCTTCGAGGACGGCGACCAGATTCTGCTGGAGGCACGGGCCGGAGGTCGCGTGGGCGAGGGCCCGGTCGGACTCCCCGCGCTGGATCCGGGCGGCGGCCTCGCCGAGCCGGATGAGCCCGGCCGCCATGACGGGGTTCGCGGCGAGCGCGCCGCCCGACGGATTGACACGTACGCCGTCGCCGAGCCGGAGCGCCTTGCGCAGGACGACTTCCTGGGAGGTGAAGGGCGCGTGCAGTTCGGCGGTGTCGACGGGGCGCTCGAAGGCGCCGGCCCGTTCGGCGGCCAGCCGGGCCGACGGTGAGTCGGTGAGGTCGCGCACGCCGAGGCTGTGGGCCTCGATGCGGTGGTCGATGCCCCGGATCCAGGCGGGGCGTTCGCACAGGGCGCGCGCCCGGTCGCCCGCCGCGAGTACGACGGCCGCCGCGCCGTCCCCGAC
>NZ_JAAGLN010000380.1 GCF_010548145.1 Streptomyces sp. SID10853 | reverse complement strand
CAGCGCGTCGAGCTCGGCCCCCAGCGCCTCCTGGGCGGCGAGGGCCGTACGGGCGGCGCGCAGGGGAGCCCGCCGGAAGCGGGAGACCGCGCTCCCGGCCGGCGCGGCGTGCAGCGCCTCGCCCGGCCGGTTGGGCGCCAGGTCGTCGTCGGGATGCAGCGTGAGCAGCGCCAGTTCGGCCGGGGTGGGCACCGGGGGTGGGCCGACCTCGGGCTCCCCGGTCAGGTAGGGCGCGAGAGCCGCGAGCACCTCGGCCCGGTACTCGTCGAGGACCAGGCTGACCCGCCCCGATTCCCGGTCGTACCAGGCTGCAGTGCTGCCCGCGGGCAGCGTGACGTACAGCCGGGTCCGGCCCTGGTACCGCCCCGGCGTGACCCTGAGTTCCGGCATACCGCATCACCCCACCCCGGCCATGGGAACAGTCCCGGCGCCGCGGGGGCAAGAACCCGGTTACGGTGTACCGCGATTACCGACCAGGAGGGGACTATTCATGATCATTTTTGGCAGCAGAGGCTATATCTACCAGCTGGCCATCCTGACGCTGGTGTGCGGGCAGTGCGGCAACCCGTCCGCCCACACACTCCGCAAGCGCGTCACCAAGTTCACGCTGTTCTTCGTGCCGCTCTTCCCGTTCTCCACCAAGTACGCGACGCAGTGCACCTTCTGCGGGGTCGAGAACCGGACGACCAAGGAGCAGGCCGAGCAGCTCCTCGCGCAGAGCGCCGGTCAGCCGCAGGGCCCGCAGCAGGGGTACGGTCAGCCCGCGCCGCAGCAGCAGGGGCAGAACCCGTACCAGCAGTGAACCGCGGCCGGCACCGGCTTCCCACCGGTTCGCTGTGACATTAACGGACATAGCGTCACCGTCTTGCTACGTTGCCTGGCATGACCGCAACGACGGCGGACGCTCCCCCGCCCGAACTACGTCTGCCGAAGCGTCGGGGCGTCGAGCTGGTGCTGCTGATCGGCGCCGTACTGATCTCCGTCTACGGCTACATCGACGTCGGACTCGCCAAGAACGACGCCGTACCGGCGGACACCCTGAAGTACGGTGCGGGGCTCGGCCTGCTCGCGCTGCTCGCCCATCTCGCCGTGCGGTTCCGGGCCCCGTACGCGGACCCGCTGCTGCTGCCGATCGCCGTACTGCTCAACGGCATCGGGCTCGTCCTGATCTACCGGCTCGACCTGGAGACGCCGGGCGACACCGCGGCCCCCGCCCAGCTGATCTGGTCCACACTCGCGGTGGCCCTGTTCATCTGCTGTGTGCTCTTCCTGCGTGACCACCGGATCCTCCAGCAGTACACCTATCTCTCGGTCGCCGCCGCCCTGGTCCTGATGATCATCCCCATCTTCTTCCCCGCGGTGAACGGGGCGAAGATCTGGATCCGGGTCGGCGGTTTCTCCATCCAGCCCGGTGAGTTCGCCAAGATCCTGCTCGCGGTCTTCTTCGCCGCGTACCTCTCCGCCAACCGCAACGCCCTGTCGTACACCGGCCGCAGGATCTGGCGGCTCCAACTGCCCACCATGCGCGTGCTGGCACCGGTCCTCGCGATCTGGGTGATCAGTGTGGGCGTCCTCGTCCTGGAGCGCGATCTCGGGACGTCGCTGCTCTTCTTCGGGCTGTTCGTGATCATGCTGTACGTGGCGACGGGGCGGCTCAGCTGGATCGCCATCGGCATGGTGATGGCCGCGTTCGGCGCGTTCGTCGTGGGCAGCCTCGAACCCCACATCCGCGGCCGCGTCGAGGACTGGCTGCACCCCTTCGCCTCCATCGACGCGGGCCAGGGCGCCAACCAGCTCGCCCAGTCGCTCTTCTCCTTCGCGGCGGGCGGCATCCTCGGGGCCGGTCTCGGGCTCGGCCACTCGATCCTCATCGGCTTCGCGGTGAAGTCCGACTTCATCCTGGCGACGGCGGGCGAGGAGCTGGGGCTCGCCGGGCTCGCCGTGCTCTTCCTGCTGTACGCCCTGGTGGTGGCCCGCGGCTACCGGGCGGGGCTCGCGCTCCGCGACTCCTTCGGGCGGCTGCTCGCGATCGGCCTCTCCTCGATCCTGGCGATCCAGGTGTTCGTGATCGCGGGCGGCGTGATGGGGCTGATCCCGCTGACGGGCATGGCGATGCCCTTTCTCGCCCAGGGCGGCTCCTCGCTGGTCACCAACTGGGTGATCGTGGCGCTGCTGATCCGGATCAGTGACTCGGCGCGCAGACCGGACCCCGGGCTCGTGGAGACCGGGATCATCGCTCCGATCGTGGAGGACGAGTCGTGATCCGCTACATCCGGCGCGCCGCCGCCTGCTGTCTCCTGCTCCTGATCGCGCTGCTGGCCAACGCCGCCCGGATCCAGGTCTTCCAGGCGGACTCGCTGGACAAGAACCAGGCCAACCGCCGCCTGACCATTGCCCGTTACCACGAGCCGCGCGGCAGCATCCTGGTCGGCGGGCACAGCGTCACCGGGTCGAAGGACACCGGCCAGCAGCTGCGGTACGAGCGCACGTACCGCGACGGACCGCTGTACGCGCCGGTCACCGGCTACGCCTCGCAGACCTATGGCACCACCCTGATCGAGAACGCCGAGGACGGCATCCTCTCCGGCACCGACTCGATGCTCGCCCCCTTCCCGCTCTGGAACGAACTGACCCGCGCCCAGCAGCCGGGCGGCAGCGTGGCCACCACCATCAAGGCGTCGATGCAGGAGGCCGCGTACAACGGTCTCGGCCACCGGCGCGGGGCGGTCGCCGCGATCGAGCCGTCGACCGGGAAGATCCTGGCGCTGGTCAGCAGCCCCTCGTACGATCCGGGCGTCCTGTCGGGCACCGGCCCTTCGGTCACCGGCGCCTGGTCCCGGCTGAACGCGTCGGCGGACCAGCCGATGCTCAACCGGGCCATCCGGCAGACCTATCCGCCCGGTTCGGCCTTCAAGATCGTGACGGCGGCGGCCGCCCTCGACTCGGGGGTGGTCACCGATATGAACGCGGACACCGACACCCCCGATCCGTACACCCTCCCGCACACCACGACGGTCCTGCCGAACGAGGCGAGCGGCTGCGGCGACGCCTCGCTCGCGTACGCCATCGAGGTCTCCTGCAACACCGTGATGGCCAACCTGGGGGTCAAGGTCGGGCTCAGCGGGATGGACGAGGCGGCCGGGAAGTTCGGCTTCAACGACGCCGGGCTGCGGATTCCCTCCGGGGTGGCGAGGAGCAACTTCGACACCGATATGAGCGAGGACCAGCTGGCGCTCTCCTCGATCGGGCAGTTCAACACCACGGCGACACCGCTGCAGATGGCGATGGTCTCGGCCGCCGTCGCCAATGGCGGCGAGCTGATGTACCCGCATCTGGTCGACGAGACCCGGGCCAAGGGCGGCCGGGTCGTCAGCCGCACGGGCTCGAAGTCCTACCGGCGGGCGATGGACGCGTCGACGGCCGTCCAGCTCCAGCAGATGATGGTCGACGTCGTCACGCAGGGCACCGGGTCCAACGCGGCGATCCCGGGCGCGACGGTGGGCGGCAAGACCGGCACCGCCCAGAACGGGGTCAACAACGCCGGTACGCCGTACGCCTGGTTCATCTCCTGGGCGAAGGCCGACGGCGCGAGCCAGCCGGCGGTCGCGGTGGCCGTGGTCGTCGAGGACGCGTCGGCGCACCGGGCGGACATCTCGGGCGGCGGCTTCGCGGCTCCGATCGCACGGGCGGTCATGCGGGCGGCACTGGAACACTGACCCCGAACACGGGCTGACTGCGAGTACACGGGTACACGGGTACACGGGTGCCGAGGGCCGGGCCATGGGGCGGGGCAGCGGGGCGGGAGACGACGGTGGCGCCGATGAGGACGACGGTGACGGTGACGGTGGCGGAAGCGCTCGGACGGATCGCGCGGCTGGACCCCGCCCTGAGCGCTTTCACCGAGGTCTGGCCCGAGGCGCCGGCGGGCGGTGGGGTCCCGGACGGGGCACCGGAGAGTGCCGGGGTCCCCGGCGGCGCACCACAGGACAGTGGGCACCCGGGCGGCGCCCGGCCGCTCTCCGGGGTGCCGTTCGCGGTGAAGGGGCCGACCGGTATCCGCGGGTACGCGGCCCGGCGGCTGCGGGCGGCGGGCGCCGTACCGGT
>NZ_JAAGLN010000037.1 GCF_010548145.1 Streptomyces sp. SID10853 | reverse complement strand
CCGGCGGCGCTCGCCCCCGCGCTCGCTCCGGCGGCGGAGCTCGACGGGCTGGCGCTGGTGGCGGGACCGGCTCTGCGTACGTACGGACCGGTGGCGGCCGCCTTCGCCTTCGGGCTGTTCGAGGGCTGGCTGCTGGGCCGGCTGACCACCATGAGCCGGCAGCTGAAGGCGGCGAATCAGACATGAGCGACGCAGTCGTGAGCGAAGCGATCGTGAGCACGGGCACGGGCACGGGCGGCATCCCGGACACGAGCGCAGATGCAGGCGCAGGCGCAGACACCGGCACAGGCCGGTATGGACAGTCCACCGACAGCACCTACGCCCGCGCCGGTTTCGGCGCGCCGGTGCGCCGTGGCGGCAGGCCCGCGATCGTCGTCGTCGACCTCACCCGCGGCTTCACCGATGATGCCTTCCCCTCCGGCGCCGATCTGACCGAAGTGGTGCGCGCGACCGGCGAGTTGATCGAAGCGGGCCGCCCGGCCGGCGTCCCGGTCATCTTCACCGCCATCTCCTACTCCCCTGCCGAGGCGGCCGGTGACTCCGTCGCCTGGCTCCAGAAGGCGCAGGGCATGCGGGCGCTCGTCGAGGGCAGTGAGGCGGTCGCCATCGACCCGCGGCTGCCGCGCCGCCCGGAGGACCTGCTGGTGGTGAAGAAGGGGGCGTCCGCGTTCTTCGGCACCTCGCTCGACGCAGCCCTGACCGGTCTGGGCTGCGACACCGTGCTGGTGTGCGGTGCGACGACCAGTGGCTGTGTACGGGCCACCGCTGTCGACGCGGTGCAGTCGGGCTTCCCGGTTCTGGTGGCGCGCGAATGCGTCGGCGACCGCGCCCAGGGCCCGCACGAGGCGAATCTCTTCGACATCCAGGCCAAGTACGGGGACGTCGTCGACCTCACCGATGCCGCCACGTATCTGGGCCGACTGCCCGCTGTCCGGCCCGTGTCGGCCCGCTGACTCACCGCTCCGCCCCGCCCCGTACGCCTTCAGGAGGTTCCCGTGCCACACCCGCAGCGGTCCGTACCGCAGTCCGCTCTTGCCGATCTCGCCGACATCCCCGCCACCGGCCGGTGGGTGCGCTCCGGGTCCGCCCGCCTGCACATCCTCGACTACGGGGGCGACCGCACCCCGCTGGTGATCCTGCCCGGCATCAGCAGTCCCGCGGTCACGATGGACTTCGTGGCCCGTGAACTCACCGACCTGGTACGCCCGTTGGTGGTCGACATCCGCGGCCGCGGGCTGTCCGACGGCGGTGGCACATACACCCTGGAGGAGTACGCCGAGGACACCGAGGCAGTCGTGTCGGGGCTCCGCCTGGAACGTCCGCTGCTGTTCGGGCACTCCATGGGTGCGCGGATCGCGGCGGTCGTGGCGGCGCGCGGCAAGGTTCCGCTCGCCGGCACGGTGCTGGGGGATCCGCCGATGAGCGGCCCAGGCCGTGGCCCGTACCCGACGAGCCTCGACGCCTTCCTCGGCCAGCTGGCCGAGGCCGAGCGCGGCACGGACGCCGGGAGTGTGGCCCGGGCCTGGCCCCGCTGGCCGCGCCGGGAACAGGAGTTGCGGGCCCGCTGGCTGTCCAGCTGCTCGCGGGAGGCGATCGCGGCCACGCACCGGGGCTTCGAGACGGAGGACTTCTTCGACTGGTGGCCTTCGGTGCCCGGCCCGACGGCGCTGCTGTACGGGGCGGACAGCCCGGTGGTCACGGCGGCCGGGGCCGCGGAGGCCGCCGCCGTGCAGCCATCGGCCGCCCTGACCCGGGTCCCGGACGCGGGCCACATGCTCTTCTGGGACAACCCTCCTGCCGCGCTCGGCGCACTGCGCGAGACGTTGCGGCGGATGCCTGCGTGACCACACTGCGGGCCGGGCGGGGCCCCCGGACACGCCGTGATTGAGTTGGCCCATGGTTGACGCATCCGCCTCCGAGTCCTCGCCCGTGATTCCCGCGGCCCTGACGACCGCGCCCGGCTATCAGGTACGCCGCCTCTACCAGGCGTACCTCGCGGCGTGGGTCCGTGCGGTCGACCCGACGCTCACCGGACCGCAGTTCGCCGTACTGACCGCCGTGGACGCGGCGCCGGGCCACGACCAGCGGTCGATGGCGTCGGCCGTGGCCCTGGACACCTCCACGATGGCCGATGTGGCCCGGCGCCTGGAGAGCCGCGGCCTGCTGGTGCGCCGCACCGCTGCCGACGACGGGCGCCGCAAGCTGCTGTATCTGACCGAGGAGGGCACGAAGACCCTCCATGACGCGAACAGACGGGCGCGCCTGCTCGACCAGCGGCTCCTCTCGCCGTACGACCCGGCGCAGCAGAACGAGTTCATGCACCTCCTGACGTCCCTGGCCGACCACTGGGAGGCCCTGGCCAGGGAGTCCTGACCGCACCCGGACGACACGGGTGCTTCCGACACCGCCTTACCGAGGGAGAACCCGTGACGGACCACCACATCGGCATGATCGTCCCCAGTTCCAACCTGACCATGGAGACCGAGCTGCCGCGCATGCTGCGCTCCCGCGAGCAGGACCGGCCCGATGACCGGTTCGTCTTCCACAGCAGCCGTATGAGGATGCAGCACGTCACACCCGAGCAGTTGCGCGGCATGAACGCACAGACGCAGCGCGCCGCGCTCGAACTCGCCGACGCACGGCCCGATGTCGTCGCCTCCGCCTGCCTGGTGGCGATCATGGCGCAGGGACCCGGCCACCACTGCACGGCGGAGGCCGAGATCACAGCCGCGCTCAGCGAAGGGGGCTCGCAGGCCCCGGTGGTCTCCAGCGCGGGGGCGCTGCTGGACGGCATCGCGGCGCTCGGCGCCCGCAGGATCGCCGTCATCACCCCGTATCTGAAGCCGCTGACCCAGCTGGTCGTGGACTACATCGAGGACGCGGGCGTGGAGGTCGTCGACGCTCTGAGCCTGGAGGTCCCGGACAATCTGGCGGTCGCCCGCCTCGATCCGGCCGCTCTGCGCGAGCACTGGCGGAAGCTGGACCTGGGCAGGGCGGACGCGCTGGTGCTCTCCGCCTGTGTGCAGATGCCGTCGCTGGCCGCGATCCAGCCCGTCGAGGACGAAGCGGGCCTGCCGGTGCTGTCGGCGGCCACCGCCACG
The DNA here is from genome assembly GCF_010548145.1 of Streptomyces sp. SID10853. Taxonomy (GTDB): domain Bacteria; phylum Actinomycetota; class Actinomycetes; order Streptomycetales; family Streptomycetaceae; genus Streptomyces. The sequence goes on along the minus strand of NZ_JAAGLN010000037.1, from coordinate 39,613 downwards.
ACGTACCGCATCCTTGCGGAACTCGGTCTGGACACGGTCGTCCCGGATGCGGGGAGCCTACTGAGCGGCCGGGTGCCGCACCCTGCCGCATCCGGCGCCGGGGCGGGCGGCAGCGGCACGACGGGCTGACCGTACGCGGCCTCCTGGAGACAGCCGGCGGAAGGCCGGGCTGCCGCACGGGAACAGCGGGGCCGGTCGGCACGGTTGCACCGTTCGAGGGACCGGTGTCCACGGGCGGGGACACGGCGGCCGCAAGGCCGCCCGTATCACCACGCCCCGGGCCCGGCACCGCGGTACACCCGCCGCGCCCTCGGACCACGATGTATTTCCGCAGGAGGACTTTTTCCATGGCTGACCGGCCCTTGACGCTCATGGCAGTACACGCCCACCCCGACGACGAGGCCACCGGAACCGGAGGGGTCCTCGCGCGGTACGCGGCGGAAGGAATCCACACGGTTCTCGTGACCTGTACCGACGGCGGTTGCGGTGACGGCCCGGGCGGTATCAAGCCGGGCGATCCCGGGCACGATCCGGCGGCCGTCGCCGCGATGCGCCGTCAGGAGCTCGAAGCGAGCTGTGACGTCCTGAAGATCAGCGATCTGGAGATGCTGGACTACGCCGACTCCGGGATGACGGGCTGGCCGAGCAACGACGCCCCCGGGTCCTTCTGGCAGACCCCCGTGGAGAAGGGCGCCGCCCGGCTCGCGGAACTCATGCGTCACTACCGGCCCGATGTGGTCGTCACTTACGACGAGAACGGCTTCTACGGCCACCCCGATCACATCCAGGCCAACCGCATCACCATGGCCGCGCTGGAGATGACCGATCTGACGCCGAAGGTGTACTGGACGACGATGCCGCGCTCGATGATGCAGCGGTTCGGGGAGACCGTGCGCGAGTTCTCGGAGGACATGCCGGAGCCGGACCCCGCCGAGGCCGCCGCGCTGGCCAAGATCGGCCTGCCCGACGACGAGATCACCACATGGGTGGACACCACCGCGTTCAGCGGTCAGAAGTTCGACGCCCTGGCCGCGCACGCCAGCCAGGGCGAGAACATCTTCTTCCTCAAGATGGGCAAGGAGAGGTTCAGCGACTTCATGGGCATGGAGACCTATGTACGCGTCAAGGACGCCACCGGCGCGGCCGTACCGGAGAACGATCTCTTCGCCGGACTGCGCTGACCTTCTCTTCGCAGGACTGCGCTGATCCGCCCGTGCGGCCGGGGGCCGGGGAGGCTCACCGGCCGCACAGCGCGAGCGGGGGGCCGGTGCGGCCAGTTGGAGGACTGTGTGGGGTCGACGGACACCGTGGTGGAGCGGCCCTCGATGCGGGACTCGCACTCCTCGACCTTGCCGTCGCCCGCCGACTGGAAGACTGGCGCGATGGACAGTGACAAGGCGCTGCCGCACGGCGTGCTGGGTACCGGTGTCGTATGAAGGGCGCCGACGGCTTTCTGGAGACCCTCGACCAGCGCGGTCTGCCGCCCCTGCGCGGCGGCCGTCCCCCTGTCGAGGACTTCCGTGCGAGCGTGGTGAGCCGTGATCTGGGGCCCTTGCGGCTGACCGAGCTGGTGACCCCGCAGGGAGAGTGCTTCCGCGATGCGCGGTCCGTGCGGGCCGCCGACAGCGAGCTGTGGCAGGTGGAGGTGGTGGTACGAGGGCAGGTCCGCGCCGAGCAGGGCGGCAGCACCGCCGTGCTGGGGGCCACGGACCTGGTCCTGATCGACCCGGTGCGGCCGGTCCGGTTCGCCAGTTCCGCGACCACCCATGTGACCGTGCTGATGCCGCGGCACTTGCTGCGGCTCGGAGCTGATGACGCCGCCCGGCTGACCGGTGTACGTATTCCAGGTGACCGTGGTCCCGGCGCTCTGGTGTCCTCGCTCGTACGCGACATGGCGCGGTCCCTGGAAGGATTCCGTGCCCATGAGGCGGACCGGTCGGCAGCTGCGGTGATCGAGCTGATCGCGGTGACGCTGTCGGCCCGGCTGGGTGATGCGCGTCCGGTCGCCGACGAGGTGCTTCGCACGCGGATCACCGGCTTCATCGAGGCGAGGCTGTCCGACCGGGATCTCACCCCGGCCAAGGTCGCCGCGGCACACCATGTGTCGGTACGGCGGCTGCACAAGCTATTCCAGGATCAGCCGCTGACGGTGGCGGCCCTGATCCGCCGGCGGCGCCTGGAGCGGTGCCGCGCGGACCTGGCTGCCCGGCAGCACTCCACGGTCGCGGCTGTGGCCGCCGGCTGGGGGTTCGCCGATCCGGCGCACTTCAGCCGGCTGTTCAAGGCCACCTACGGATACAGCCCGGGGGCGCACGTATCCAACGACTGTGCACAGATGGTCAAGGGGTCCGTCGCCCGGCCCGGCGAGGATGGTGGCTGAAAGCGCAAAAGGCAGAAAGGCCATGACATGGAACCTACGGTTGAAGCTCTGAGTGCTGTCCCCGCCCGAATGATCGAGGGATGGAACCGCGGCGACGCCGCCGCGTTCGTCGCCGATTTCGCACAGGACGCCGAGCTCGTGGACTTCGACGGAACCGTCCACAAGGGACGCGACACAGTGATCGCGTCCCAGCAGCCGGTCTTCGACACGGTGCTGAAGGGCTCCCGGCTCGTGCGGAGCGAGGTGTCGTTCGCCCGGGTCGTCGGGCCGGGCTGGGGCGTGGTGCACCACCGTTTCGGCATGGTGATGGCCGGTGAGAAGGAGCCGCTGCCGAGCCGCTACTTCCTGCAGTTGTTCGCATTGGTCTGGCAGAACGACCGCTGGGAGGTCGCGACACTGCTGAACTCGCGTCTGGTCTCGCTGGACGCCGCGATGGCTCTGGACGGACAGGCCGCCGGGTAGGGGCTCGTGCCCGGGAGCCGTGCTCTCTCAGCCGCTGTGGAGGATCCGGAAGCGGCCTGGTTCCGCCGGGTCCCGGTCGACGACCTGGACCGGTGCCCAGGTCCACTGCCGGACGCTGATCCCCGGCGTACGGGAGAACCGGATCGGCCCGCGGGTGCCGTCGACCACCACGCCGGGCCATGACCCGGCGATGGCCTCCCGGCCGGTGCCGTGGGAACGCAGCACAGCGGCGAGCACGGCCACGGTGTCCCAGCCCTCGAAGGCGACGAAGGAGGGCGCTTCGCCCAGCCGCTCGCGGAGCTCCTTCGCCACGCGTTCGCCGAGCGGGCCCAGGCGTGCGGGCAGGTAGCGCAGGAACGGGATCCCGGCGCCGTCCTCACCCAGTGCCGCCGTCCATTCGGCGAACTCCGGCTGGCCGGCCGGAGCACCGATCAGGATCTCCGCGAGCCGCCGGTCGCCCCGGACCGCCCTGACGATCGGCACCGCGGGCTCCGGATGTCCGACCAGCAGGAGGAGCGCCGTCGCGCCACAGTCGACGAGCGCGTCGCAGAGGGCATCGGGGGTGAGCGCGTTCGTGTCGAGCTCGACGACGGTTCCGCCCCGGGGAGCGAGGTGGTCCCGCAGGACGCGGGTCCCTGATGCCCAGTAGACGCTCGGCTGGGTCGCCACGGCGATCCGGCGCCGACCCGCGCCGAGCAGGAAGTCCGCGTAGCTCCGCCAGCCGTGGGACTGGGCCGGGGCCAGGCGTGCGACCCACTCCGTCGGCTCGTCGGTCAGCGCGTCGAGCACCGCGGACGAGCAGAGGAACGGCACGCCGAGGGCGTCGGCACGGGCGGCGGCGGCGCGGGCGACGACGCTGTGGTACTCGCCCGCCAGCGCGGCCACGCCCAGACCGGCCAGCTCCTCCACGGCCGCCGCGGCACGCTCCGGGTCGGCCGCGGTGTCCCGGACCACCAGCTCCAGCGGTCTGCCCGCGATCCCGCCTGCGTCGTTCACCTCGCGCGCGGCCAGCTCAAGTCCTGCGAGCAGATGCCGGCCCGCCTCGGCCCAGCCGGGCCGTGTCAGCGGGACGAGAACGCCCAGGCGGACGGACTCCCCCTCCAGGTGCTCCACAGCTCGTTCTCCCTGCTTCCTCTGCTCCCCCTCCGGGCGCTCCACAGTGCGCTCCCCCTGCTCCCCCTGCTCCCGCTGCTCCCCCATGTGCCCCTCTGTGTGTTCCGGTCCCGGTGGTCTGCTCCGGTCTGCGTCCTCTGCTCAGGACGGCGATCTCGGTGCCGGTCATTGGACCCGCCGCATCGCCGAGAAGCAAGCGGTTATTCACCGGCTTCGGGAGCCCCGCGGACCCCTTACAGACTGTTCTGCCGACAGGTGAGACACTCTTGTCATCATCTGAAGACATCACCTGAAGACATCGCTCGAAGACATCAGCCGAGGACATCGTGCGACGACCGCACTCGGCACCAGAACTCAACGGCAACGCCCGACGACAGGAACGGTCCGCCCCCGTGCATCCGATATCCGGCCCCACCCCCGCTTCCGCTGCCGCCCCCTCCCCCTGGCGGCAGCGGGCACTGGTCCCCGTGCTGGTCTCCCTCGGCATGCTGGTGGCGATCATCAGCAGCCTCGGTGCCCCGCTGATTCCGACCATCGCGGCCGCCGACCACGTATCGGTGGCGAACGCGCAGTGGTCCCTCACGGTGACCATGCTGGTCGGGGCCGTCGCCACCCCAGCCATGGGGCGGCTCGGAGACGGACCCCACCGCAGGAAGGTGATCCTGACCGGTCTCGCCGTGGTGCTCGTCGGGAGTCTGCTGGCCGCTCTGCCCCTCGGGTTCGCCTGCCTCATCGTGGGACGGGCGTTCCAGGGTGTGGGCATGGGCCTCGTTCCGCTGGCCATCGCCACCGCGCGGGACTCCGTGCCGCCCGAGCGCGCCAGGTCGGCGCTGTCGACGCTCTCGCTCACGACGGCGGCCGGTGTCGGTGTCGGCTATCCGCTGACCGGTCTCCTCGCCGAGAGCTTCGGCATGTACGCGGGGTTCTGGTTCGCCGTGATCGCCACCACCGTGGCCCTCGTCGCGGCGGCCGTCGTCCTCCCCGCGTCCCCGCCGCGTCCGGCACACCCGATGGACATCCCGGGTGCGCTGCTCCTCACGCTCGGGATGAGCGGGCTCCTGTTCACCCTCACCCAGGGCGAACACTGGGGCTGGGGATCGCCCCGGCTGCTGGTGCTCGGGGCCGTCTCGGTGCTGCTGCTGGCCGGCTGGGTGCTGCAGGAACTCCGTACCGCACACCCCCTGGTGGAGCTGCGGCTGGTCCGTGACCGTACGGTCTTCGCCGCGCATCTCACCACCATGATGGGCGGCGTCGGCATGTATCTGCTGATCTCCCTCGTGACCCGGTACGTCCAGACGCCGTCGGGCGCCGGGTACGGATTCGGGGCCTCGGTGGTCGTCACCGGCCTGGTTCTGGTGCCGTTCTCGGTGGGCAGCCTGGTGGCCGGCCGTGTGGTGCGGATCCTGGTCCGCAGCCAGCCGCCGGTCCGGATGCTGCCCGTGAGCTGTCTGCTCTCCTTCGCCGCCCTGCTGAGCTTCGTGTTGGCCCACGACCGTCTGTGGGAGGTGTTCGTGACGATGGCCCTGGCCGGACTCGGCGTCGGGGTCAACTTCGCGGTCACACCGGGGCTCGTCGTCGGAGCCGTGCCCGCGCACGAAACGGGGAGCGCGATGAGTTTCAATCAGGTCGTGAAGTACATCGGCTATTCGACCGGCAGCGCCCTCAGCGCCGTGATCCTCCAGGCCGCCACCACGTCCGGGGACGGTCTGCCCCCGGAGAGCGGTTACCGTACGGCGGGGCTCACGGGCTGCGCCGTGTGGGCCGCCACCGCTGTGGTGGCGTACGTCCTGACCCGCTCGGGCGCCCGTCGCACCTCGGCGGTCCGGGGCGGGCGTCCGGCGCCCGCGGGCGTCAACGGCCCGGTCCCGGACGGCGGGGACCTCCTCAGGAACACCGGGGCGGAACAGTGAGCGGCGGGCCCCAGGGGCGCCGCCGCGACGCGGCCCGCAGCCGCGAACTGCTGCTGACGGCGGCCAGCGAGCTCTTCGCCGAGCGGGGCTTCGACCGCACCACCATCCGCGACATCGGTGAGCGTGCCGGAGTCGATCCGGCCCTGATCGCGCGCTATTTCGGCAGCAAGACGCTGCTCTATGTGGCCGCGCTCCACGCCGAACAGGGCGATGTGACCCCGGCCGACCTCTTCGACGAGCAGCGGCTGCACGAGGTCCTCGACAGGACCGACCGGCGCGGCCCCGTCCCACTCCTCCAGGTCGCGGTACAGCCGCTGAGCGATCCGGGGGCACAGGACGCCGCACGTGCGGCGCTGCACACGCGGCTCGTCGAGCCGCTCCGCGAGCGCTTCGCCCGTGAGGGTGCGGACCGGCCGGCGCTGCGCGCCGAGCTGGTGGTGGCCGCCGTGACCGGGGTCCTGCTGGGCCGGCACTCCGGCGCCTTCGACGAGCTGGCACGGGCCGATTCGGGCGATCTGGTCGAACTGCTGCGGAGCACTCTCCTGCGGGAGGACTGACCGACCGCCTGTCGCCGTTGGTGCCGGCCGCACCCGAGGACCGGCCGCCGCTGCCCCCGTCCGGTCGTGACCGGCGCGGTACCGCCGGTGCCCCGTCCCGCCGCACCCGAGGGCCGGACCGCCGGTGGTCCTATCCGGCCGTGCCGAGGACGAGGCCGCTGGTGGGCACCCCGGTGCCCGCGGTCACCAGGACATGGGTCACGTCGGGCGGCTGGTTGACGGAGGTGCCACGGACCAGTCGTACCGCCTCGGCGATGCCGTTCATCCCGTGCAGATATGCCTCGCCGAGCTGGCCGCCATGGGTGTTGGCCGGCAACCGGCCGCCTATTTCGAGGTGGCCGTCGGCGATGAAGTCCTTCGCTTCGCCCGTCGCGCAGAAGCCCAGCTCCTCCAGTTGCGGCAGGACCAGCGGGGTGAAGTGGTCGTAGAGGACGGCGGAGTCCATGTCGGTGGGGCCGAGGCCGCTCTGGCGGTAGAGCTGTGTCCCGACCAGCCCCATTTCCGGGATGGCGGAGGTCCCTGTCCGGTAGTAGCTGGTCATCATGTGCTGGTCTCGGCCCGACCCCTGTGCCGCGCCCAGTACGCGGACCGGCGGGTGCGGCAGATCACGGGCGCGCTCCGCCGATACGAGTACCAGCGCCTGGCCGCCGTCGCTCTCCTGGCAGCAGTCGAGCAGCCGCAGCGGTTCGGCGATCCACCGTGATGCCTGGTGGTCATCCAGGGTGATGGGCCGCTCGTAGAACCACGCCGCCGGGTTCGTCGCGGCGTGCTTGCGGTCGACGACCGCGACCCGGCCGAAGTCCTCGCTGGTGGCGCCGTACTGGTGCATGTAGCGGCGGGCGAACATCGCCACCCACTGGGCGGGAGTGCTCAGCCCGTGGGGGGTCATCCAGGAGTACGCGGCCCTGTCGGCGCTGGTGTCCATGGCCCGGTCGGCCTGTCCGAGCCCGTAGCGCTCGCCGGAGCGTTCGTTGAACGCGCGGTAGCAGACGACGACTTCGGCCACTCCGGTGGCGATCGCCATGGCGGCCTGCTGCACCGTTCCGCAGGCCGCTCCCCCGCCGTAGCCCACACGGGAGAAGAACGTCAGCTCGCCCATGCCGGTGTTGCGGGCGATGTGGATCTCGGAGTTGGTGTCGGCGGTGAAGGTCACGAGTCCGTCGACGTCGGACGGTTCGAGCCCCGCGTCCGCGACCGCGGCGAGCACCGCCTCGCAGGCGAGCCGCAGTTCGCTGCGGCCGGAATTCTTGGAGAACTCGGTCGCGCCGATACCGGCGATCGCCGCGGCTCCGGACAGGCCGTTCATCGGGGTTCCTCCTGGGGAAGCCGGTGGGGCGGGGGTGCGGAGGCCACGGCCGCCGCACCCCCGCTGTCTTCTTCGTTCACTGTCCGCGCGGCGCCCACTTCGTACGCTGTCCGCGCGGCGCGGACCCGGGGCCTGTCACGAGCGGCGTCATGACACGACGGTGTTGCCCCAGTTGTCGCCCCGTGGGCTGGACCCCTCCACCAGGACGCAGCGGGTGCCGTCGAAGGACGCCGGCATGCACTTGTTGCAGTGGATGCACAGGGAGGGGGTGGCCTCGTCCTGCCGGATGCGGTTGACGAGGTCCGGCTCGCGGAGCAGGGCACGGGCCATGGCCACGAACTCGAAGCCCTCGGCCATGGCCCGGTCCATGACCGGTTTGTCGGTGATACCGCCGAGCAACACCATCGGCATCTTGATCGCGGCCCTGATCTGCCGGGCGTCCTCCAGCAGGTAGGCGTCCCGGTACGGGTAGCTGCGCAGCTTGTGCTTCCCGAACAGCTGGACGCCGAGCTTGACCGGCTGCGGCATGACCGCGGCGAACTCCTTGAGCGGCGCATCGCCCTTGAAGAGGTACATCGGGTTCAGCAGCGAGCTGCCCGCGGTCAGTTCGAGTGCGTCGAGGCAGCCGTCCTCCTCCAGCCACTGGGCGACCGAAATCGCCTCGTCGAGCCAGATACCGCCGGGAACGCCGTCGTCCATGTTCAGCTTGGCGAGGACCGCGATCCGGTCGCCGACGGCCTCCCGCACCGCCCGGGTGATCTCGCGGGCGAACCTGGCCCGGTTCTTGAGGCTGCCGCCGTAGCCGTCGGTCCGGTGGTTGATCTTCGGGCTCAGGAACGAGCTGGCCAGGTAGTTGTGACCGAGGTGGATCTCCACCGCGTCGAAGCCTGTGTCGGCCGCCATCCGTGCCGCGTCCGCGTGGGCGCGGATGATGCGGCCGATGTCGTCGTGGGTGGCCTCCTGCGCGAAGCTCAGTGTGGTGAGGTGGAACTGCCGGCTCGGCGACAGCGCGGGCATGCCGTTGCCCTTCGGGTTGGCTACGGGCCCGCCGTGCCCGATCTGTGCCGATATCGCGGCGCCCTCGCCGTGGACCGCTTCGGCGAGTTTGCGCATGCCTGGCGCGGCCCCGGCCTCCCAGAGCAGCTGGTGCCGGTCGGTCCGCCCTTCGGGGGCCACGGCGCAGTAGGCGACGGTGGTCATGCCCACCCCGCCCGCGGCGTACCGCCGGTGGAACTCGATCAGTTCCTCGGTGACCCGGCTGCGGTAGCTCAGGGCCTCGTAGGTGGCCGCTTTGATGATCCTGTTGCGCAGGTTCACCGGGCCGAGCCTGGCGGGCGCCAGGACGTCGGGCACCGCGGGGCGGTCTGAGGTCGAAGGGGTCTCTGGGCTCATGAAAGTCCTCCGTCCACGCGCGGGGCGTGGGGCGTGTGGCGGGTGGCGGCCGGCCGGTGGCCGGTCATCCGAAATGCGCCTGGCCGCCGTCGAGCGGAATGGTGGCGCCGGTCAGATAGCGGGCATCGGGACCCGCGAGCATCACGACCGCGCGGCCGATGTCCTGTTCGCAGTCGCCGATGTAACCCAGGGGGATCGTCCGCCGGAAGGCTTCCGCCTCGTCCGGGTTGGTGTCCGCCCAGTTCTTCAGAGCGGGGGAAAGCGCGTGGGGGGCGATGGAGTTGGCGCGGATCCCGTCGGACCCCCACTCGGCGGCGGCGGTACGCGTCAGCGACCGCAGCGCCTGTTTGGCGGCGGCGTAGGCCCCGTACGTCGTCGGGTCCCAGCGCACCATGGCGGAGCTGACCAGATTGACGATGCAGCCGGTGCCGCTGCGCCTGAGGTGCGGATGGCACGCCTTCATGAACGCGAAGGCGGCGAACGGGCCGCTCAGGAAACCCCGCTGGAAGTCGTCCTGGCTCATGGACAGCAGCGGTCCGTACGCACCGCTGTAGGCGTTGTTGACGAGGATGCCCACCCCGCCGAGGTCGGCGGCCACCGCGTCGACGACGTCGGGAATCGTCTCGGTCCTGCTCACGTCGCAGGGATACGGTTCTGCCCGTACGCCCCGCTCCCGCAGCGCCGCACAGGTCGAATCGAGCGGGGCGCGGGTGCGTCCGACGACCGCGATGTCCGCTCCCTCGGCGGCCAGCGCCAGCGCGATGCCCCGGCCGACCCCCTGGCCCGCGCCGGTGACGAGTGCGACCTTCCCCGCGAGGCTTCCCATGGGTCTTCCTCCCGTGATCGTCTGCTGGATGGCCCATCATCGGCACGCCGTGACGCGGGCGGCGCCGGGTGTCCCGCTCATCGGGACCGAAGCCCCGCCCGGTTCCCGGGGCACGGCGACAATGTCGGCGCACGGGGCTCGACGTCACCGAGGGAGAGATAAGACATGGCCAGGCCGACGGATCAGCGTGTGGTTCATTCCGCCCCAGCGCCCGGCCCGACCGGGCCGGGCGAAGCGTTCGAACTCGTCGACGAGGAGGTGCTCGGCGCCCGGATGCCGGTGTTCAGAAACCGGCGCAAGGCCCTGCACGAAGTGCTGGCCGACTCGGTGCGCCACGGCGAGCACGACTACATCGTCACCGCCGACGAACGGCTGACCTTCGCCGGCCACGCCGCCCTGGTCGCGTCGCTGGCCGAGGCGCTGCGTACCGACTACGGCGTACGCAAGGGCGACCGGGTGGCCGTGGCCGCGGCCAACTCGCCCGAGTGGATCGTCACGTTCTGGGCGGCCGTCTCCATCGGGGCGGTCGTCGTCGGGTTCAACGCCTGGTGGTCGCGGCGTGAGCTGGCGTACGGCATGGGACATGTCCGTCCCGCGGTCGTGATCGCGGACGCCAAGCGGGCGGCCCTGATCGACGATCCGCGGGTGCCCGTACTGACCGTCGAGGAGGACGTGCCGTCCCTGGCGCGGAAGTACCAGGAGGCCGCGCTGCCGTCCTGCGACGTCGACGAGGACGACCCGGCCGTCATCCTGTACACCAGCGGGACCTCGGGCCTGCCCAAGGGCGCGGTCCACTCGCACCGCAACCTCCTGGCGGTGATCGACTTCCTGGGGCTGAACAACGCCCTCGCACAGGCCGCGGGCGCCCCCGCGGCCCCGCGCCGCCATCTGCTCGCGCTGCCGCTGTTCCACATCGCCGGCCTGCACAATCTCGCGGTGCCCCAGCTCGCGTGCGGAGGCACGGTGGTGATGCACAGGGGCGCGTTCGACGTGGACCGGGTGCTGCGGCTCATCGAGCAGGAGCGGGTCACCAACTGGGGTGCCGTACCGACCATGGCCACCCGGCTCGTCGAGCACGGTGATCTCTCGGGCTACGACCTGTCGTCGCTGACCGCCTTCTCGCTCGCCTCCGCACCCTCGTCGCCGGCGCTCAAGGACCGGCTGCGCGAGACGCTGCCCGCGGCACGGCAGGCGCTCGTGGACAGTTACGGGCTCACCGAGACGTCCACCGCCGTGGCAGCGGCCTCACCCGCGGACCTCGCCGAGTCACCCGGCACCCTGGGGCGTCCCGTGACCACGGTCTCGCTGGAGATCCGGGACCCCTCGGGGGCGCCCCTTCCCGAGGGCGAGGAGGGCGAGGTGTGTGTGCGCAGCGCGTTCAACATGCTGGGTTACTGGGAGGACCCGCAGGCCACAGCGGCGACGATCAAGGCCGGCCGCTGGCTGCACACCGGTGACATCGGCCGGATCGACGACGGAAGGCTGCGGCTGACCAGCAGGCGTTCGGACCTGATCCTGCGGGGCGGTGAGAACGTCTACCCGGCGGAGGTCGAGAACGTTCTGACCGAGCATCCGGACGTCCACGAGTGCATCGTCCTGGGTGCGCCCCACCCGGACCTCGGGCAGGAGGTCGGCGCCGTCGTCGTGGCGCGCGCCGGCACGGCACCGACCGAGCAGGAGCTGACGGCGTACGCGCGAGAGCAACTGGCGTACTACAAGGTGCCGTCCCGGTGGCGGATCACGGGCGATGCGCTGCCGCGCGGGGCCAGCGGGAAGGTCGTGCGCCGGGACGTCGGGCTCTGACACGGCGACACGGCAGCACGGCAGCACGACAGCGGGACGGGGGCGGGGCACCGGAGAGATCCGGTGCCCCGCCCCCGTCCCGCTGTGCCGCGCCGGTGAGCAGAGCTGTTCTTCTCGTCCGCTCAGCGCGGGCGCGCGGGCTGCACGGCGATGAAGAGCCCCTCGGCGCTGACACAGACCTCGCCGCCGGCCTCGATGGTGCCGACCGTGCGGATCTTGCGTCCTTCGACCGATGTCTGGCGCCCGGTCACGGTCAGCGGCTCGAACAGCGGGGTCGGGCGGTGATAGCGGAGGGTCAGTTCGGCCGTCATACCGGAGGGGCCTCCCCAGTGGTTGGCGACGCCGAGCGTGTGGTCGAGCAGCAGCGCCGAGATCCCCCCGTGCACATATCCGGGCGGCCCCTGGTAGGGCAGTCCGAGCGTGACCGTGGCAGCCACCGACCCGTCGTCGTTGCCGCTGAGCAGCAGCGGCGGTGCGATGGCGTTCTCGGGGCCGGTGACCGGGTCGTGGCGGTTGACGCCCTCCCCGGCCCACATGGCGACGAGGCGCTCCTTCAACGGCGGGGCGTGCGAGTCGAGATGGTCGGCCAGCGCGTGCAGCGTCCCTGCCACCCGGCGGAGATCGGCGTCCGCTGTGTCGCCCGTGCCGAGCAGCGAGGCGATCACCCTGCGGGCCGCGGTCACCGCGGCGTCGAGGCCGTCCTCGCGGGTGTCGGCGATCAGGGCCGGTCCTCCGTCGGGGCGGGCGGTGGGCTGATCACCGGTGGGCTCAGCAGTGGGCTGGTCCGCGGGCTGAGCCGTGGGCGTTCCGGGCTCGGTGGTCATGAGCTCACCGCCGCGGTACCGCGGCTCAGCACGGGTGCGCCGTCGCGCTCCGGGCAGGTCGTCTCCAGGGTGAGTGTGCCGCCCTCGCGCCACACCGCGGTACGGAGGGTCTCTCCCGGCAGCAGCGGCCCCGCGAACCGGACCGAGAGCCCGGTGAGGGCGTCGGTGTCCCCGCCCAGCACTCCGTCGGCCAGGGTCTTGGCCACCACCCCGTACGACGCCAGCCCGTGCAGCAACGGCCGCTCGAAGCCCGCGGCGGCCGCGAATTCCGGGTCCACGTGCAGCGGGTTGAGGTCGCCGTTGAGCCGGTAGAGCAGCGCCTGCCCCGGTGTGGTCCGTGCGTCGAGGACGTGGTCCGGTACGCGCCCCGGCCGCTGCCAGGGTTCCTCCGTACCGGGGTCGCCGCCGAAGCCGCCCTCGCCCCGGGCCCAGATGTCCATGGTGGCGCTCCACAGCGGCTCGCCGTCCGGATCGGCCGCGGTCTGTTCGAGGGTGACCAGTGCGGCCTTCCCCTTGTCGCGGAGTCCGGTCACCGTGGTGGTGATGTCCGCGGTGCCCGAGGCCGGGAGCGGCCTGTGCACGGTCAGGCTCTGTCCGGCGTGCAGCATTCCGCGCGGGTTCAGATCGAGGCCGGGCAGGTCCATCGGCGCCGCCGTCCGCTCGCCCGCGGAGGGTCCGCGGCCGGCCACCATCGCGAAGGTGGGCAGCACACGGAGCCCGCGCTCGTAGGTGTACGGGAGTTCGGGGCCGGTGGCCGCGTCCGCGCCTGCGCCCAGCGAGAGGTGGTAGAGGAGGACGTCCCGCGCGGTCCAGCTCACGCGGTCGGCCGGTGTGCTGGCGCCGAGCGCCTTGTCGGGATCGATGGGCATCGTCGCTGTTCCTTCGTTCCGTGTTCGGTTGCGGGTCCGTTCCCTGTTCGGGTAACGGCCGTCGGGGTTCAGGTACGGGCGGGCGGCGCGGGGTCGCGGGAGAGCCCGAGCAGACGTTCGCCGATGATGTTCAGCTGGACGTCCGTGGTGCCGCCCGCGATCGAGAGGGAGCGGGTGTTGAGGAACATCCAGGTGGCGGTGCGCGGTGCGGAGGTACGCAGTGACTGCGGCCCGTCCTCCGGGCCGGACTCCGGCGCGGGCGTCACGGTCAGCGCGTCGGACCCCTGCCAGTCCATCGCGGTCTCCCACACCTGCTGGATGTGTTCAACCCCGAGGAGTTTGGCGACGCTGGATTCGGGCCCGGGCTGGCCTCCGGCCAGTGAGCGCAGGGTCTGGCGCAGGGCGAGCAGCCCCGTCGACTGGGCGTCGCAGAGGATCTGGCCGAGGGTGCTGAGCCGCTGTTCGCCCGGCTCCTGCCCTGAGGCGTCCTGGACGAGTGCGAGCAGCGTCTCTCCCCCGGAGCCGAGCGAGGAGTCGTTCGACAGCGAGACGCGCTCGTTGGCCAGGGTGGTGCGGGCGAGTTTCCAGCCGTCTCCCTCCCCGGCGACCAGCATCTCGTCGGGCACGAAGACCTCGTCGAGGAAGACCTCGTTGAACAGCGCTTCTCCGGTGAGTTCCCGCAGCGGGCGGATACCGATCCCGGGGCTGCTCATGTCCAGGAGGAAGTAGGAGATCCCCTTGTGCCGGGGTGCGTCCGGGTCGGTGCGGGCCAGGCAGATGCCCCAGTCGGCCTGGCGCGCCATGGACGTCCACACCTTCTGGCCGGTGAGTTTCCAGCCGCCTTCGGTCTTCTCGGCCCTGGTGCTGAGCCCGGCCAGGTCCGATCCGGCGCCCGGCTCGCTGAACAGCTGGCACCAGACGAGGTCACCGCGCAGCGTCGGCGGCAGGAAACGCGCTTGCTGTTCCTTGCTGCCGTGCTGGATGAGGGTGGGCACCACCCAGCCGCCGATGATCATGTCGGCCGGTTCCAGGCCGGCCGCGCTCAGCTCATCGGCGATGACGAGCTGCGCCACCGCGTCCGCGCCCTTGCCCCAGGGGGCGGGCAGATGCGGTGCGGTGTAGCCGTGGTCGGCGAGGTAGGTGGTGCGCTCGGCGCCGTCCAGGGCGGTGGCGGGCCGCAGTTCCTCCCGTATCCCGGCACGGACCGTCTCGGCCTCGGGCGGGAGGTCGACGGAGAGCCTGCGCCGGGTGCCGCCCCGGGTGAGTTCGGCGACCCGTCGCTGCCAGCCGGTGGTCGGGCCGAGCAGGATACGGAGGGTCTGGGCCCGGCGCAGCCCGAGGCCGGCGTCGTGCTCCCAGGTGAAGCCGATGCCGCCGAGTGTCTGCACACAGTCCTTCGCGGTGGTGAAGGCCGCCTCGACGCTCGTGGCGCCCGCGACCGCTGCCGCGAGTGCGGCCTCTTCGGCGGTCGTGACGGCGCCGGGTTCCTGGGCGCGGGCCGCGTCCCAGGCGCAGGCACGGGCCTGTTCGGCGCGGGCCGCCATCCGTGCGCAGCGGTGCTTGACGCCCTGGAACTGCCCGATCGGCCGCCCGAACTGCTCCCGTACCTTCGCGTAGTCGGCGGCGGTCGTCGTGGCCCGGTCGGCCAGCCCGGACGCCTCGGCGGCGAACAGGGTGGCGGCGAGGTCCAGCGGGAGGCGGGGATCGATGGCGTCGAGCAGCCGGTCCGCGTCGAGCGGCAGCCGCTCGACGGTCACGCGGGCCAGGCGGCGGGTCGGGTCGTGGCCGTCGATGGGGGTGACCTCGGCCTCGGTACGTGACACGGCGGCCCAGAGGGTCTGCCCGCCCGACTCGACAGGCAGCACGAACACGTCGGCGAGGCCACCGCCGAGCACCGGCGCGGAGGTGCCCGTGACGCTCAGGGTGCCGGCCGGGTCGCGGGTCGCTCGCAGTGTGCCGGGGCTGAGGACCGTGGCTCCCACCGCGCTGCCGTCCGCCAGCCGCGGCAGATGGGTCCGGTGGCCGGCCCGGTCCAGGATCGCGCTGGTGAGCACGGTGGACAAGAACGGTCCCGGGGTGAGGTGGCGGCCCAGTTCCTCGGTCACCACGGCGAGTTCGGGCATTCCGTACCCGGCGCCGACGTCATCGGGGAGATGCAGGCCGAACAGGCCCTGGTCGGCCAGAGCGGTCCAGAACGGCGGAAGCCGCTCGGAGTCCGCGTCGACCGCGGCCCGGACGACGGCCGGGGTGATGTGCCGTGCGGCGAAGCCGCGGACGGAGTCGCACAGATCGCGGTGCTCCTCGGTCAGTGCCATGGTCATGGTGGATCAGATCCGTTCGATGATGGTGCCCGTGGCGTGGGCTCCGCCGGCGCACATGGTGATGAGGGCGGTCGACCTGTCGGACCGTTCGAGCTCGTGCACCGCCTGGGTGAGCAGCCGGGCGCCGGTGGAGCCCACGGCGTGTCCCAGGGCGATGGCACCGCCGTTGACGTTGACCCGGTCCATGTCGGCCTTGTGGGCGCGGGCCCAGGACACGACGACGGAGGCGAACGCCTCGTTGATCTCGACCAGGTCGATGTCGGAGAGCGACATTCCGGCCTTGCGCAGGACATGGTCGGTGGCGGCGATGGGCCCGTCGAGGTGGTAGTAGGGGTCGGAGCCGATCAGCCCGGAGGCGATGATGCGGGCGCGGGGGCGCAGTCCGAGCTCCCGGGCGCGCTCGGCGCTCATCAGCAGGACGGCCGCCGCGCCGTCGCTGATCTGCGAGGAGTTGCCGGCGGTGTGGATCCCGTCGGGCACCACGGGGCGCAGCGCGGCCAGCCCTTCGGCGGTGGTCTCCCGGAGCCCCTGGTCCCGTGTGACGACGGCGGCGTCGCCCGGCGTTCCGTCCGGTCCGGGGGCGGGCGCCTGTACGGGGACGATCTGGCTGTCGAAGCGGCCGGCCGCCCACGCTTCGGCGGCCCGCTGCTGGGACGCCAGGCCGAGGGCGTCGGCGTCGGCGCGGGTGACGCCGCGGTCGCGGGCGATGCGTTCGGCCGCCGTGAACTGGTCGGGCATGTCGAGTGCCCAGCTGTCCGGCGCGGGGGATCCGGTGTCGGGCGTGCTCGCCTGGCCGAGGAAGACCCGGCTCATGGCCTCCACACCGCAGCCGATCCCGGCGTCGATGGCGCCCGACGCGATCAGTCCCGCCACCAGATGGACGGCCTGCTGGGAGGAGCCGCAGGCGCAGTCGATGGTGGTGCAGGCGGTGGTGTACGGCAGGCCGTTGTGCAGCCATGCCGTACGGGTGACGTTGTTGGACTGCTCTCCCGCCTGGGTGACACAGCCGCCGATCACCTGCCCCACCTCGTCCGGTGCGATGCCGGCGCGTTCGACGACACCTCGCTGCGCGGCTCCGAGCAGTTCCGCGGGGTGCAGTCCTGACAGGACGCCGCGGCGGCGTCCCACCGGCGTACGCACGGCTTCGACTATGACGGCCTCAGGCATGGGTTCTCCTCGCTGGGTGGCCGCGGGACAGCGGCTATCACAGCAAAACTAGAATGAATTCTCGTTCAGGACAAGAGCGGGGCGAGTGAATCTGTCGGAGTGTCAGAAATCCTCGGGCCCCCGCAGCGTGACCTCGGCGCCCCCGTCGACGTACACGACCTGACCGGTCATGTGGGTGTTCTCCGGCGCGATCAGCCAGCCCAGGGCGTGTGCCACGGCCTCGGGCGCCGCGTGTCCGTTCAGCGGCATGGGGACGGCCTGCCGTATCACTTCGAGCATCCGCTCGTCGTCGACCAGCGCGGCCGACATCGGCGTCAGCACCACACCGGGGGCCACCGCGTTGAGCGCGATCCCGGCGTCGGCCCAGCCCGGCGCCACACACGTACGCCGGACCCACTGGGCGAGCGCGGCCTTCGTCGAGGGGTAGAGCTTCTGCGCCTCGTCCAGGGCGACCACCTCGTCAGCCCGTGCGAGGGCCGCGGCCTCGTCACCGGCCAGACAGGCGGCCACGGTCCGCGGATCGTTCGGCTGCGTACCGGAGATGGAGCCGACCGCTCCGACCCGCGGCTGCTCCGCCGCGGCGAGCTCCGGGCGCAGCGCGGTCACGAGTTCGGTGGTGCCGAAGTAGTTGACGCTGACCATCAGCCGGCCGGGCTTCGCCACCCCGGCGCAGGTGACGAGCGCGTCGAGGACACCGCCGCAGCGTTCCCTGATCCCGTCGGCCGCTTCCCGGCGCCCTTCGGGCGTGGAGAGGTCCGCGCAGACCTCGGCGCCGGCCAGGTCGACACCGATCACCGTGTCCCCGCGCGCGGTGAGCTGGGCGGCGAGGGCGCGGCCGATTCCGGATGCGGCGCCGGTGACGGCGACGTGGCGTGTCATGTGGTTCTCCTTGGTGAGAATGCCGCTGGGTCTCTCAGCAGCGCGAGCCGGTACCGCTCCCCCGGGGCGCCCCGCGCCGCCCGTGCTGACGGCGGACGTTAGCGGGCGCGGGATCGGCGCACGTGCTTCCTCCCGGTGACCGGGAGGAAGCACCCGCCCGCGCCCGTTCCGCCGCGCCCCGGTACCACTGAGCGGAACGGACACACCGATGCGAGGCGGGCCGCGGTTCACTGGCCGCGGTACGGCCCCGGCGGACGTACGGCCGCATCGCGGCGCACACGGGCACGGGCACGGGCACGGAACAGGGCGGCCCGGCTCGCAGCCGCCGCCCCTGAGGCAGCCGACGAGCCATGTGCGGAACCGCGCGTCGAGCCTTGCGCGGGCCACCGGGAATGGGGGCTGTGCCGGTCGGACCCGGGGCGCAGCCCGCTCCATCCAGTCCGTCCCGGGCCGCCCCCGTCTCAGACCAGGTTGTCCTCGACCGTGAGGCCGAACACGCCCTTGCCGTACATCGCCAGGGTGCGCGGCGCGTCGTTCGCCACATGCACGCTGCCCGCGTGGGCGTCCCGCCAGGCGCGTTCGACGGGGTTGCCCCGCTTGAGGGAGTTGCCGCCCGCCGTCTTGAAGAGGATGTCGACCGCCTCCAGTGCCCGCTCGGTGGCGCGCACCTGGTCCCGGCGGGTCCGCAGCCGCAGTTCCATGGGGATCTGGCCGCCGCTCCCCGCGCAGGCGTACAGCTCACCGATGTTGCGGTCCGTCTGGAGGATCGCCGCGTCGATCTCGGAGGCCGCGCGCGCCACCGCGACCTGCGCGAAGCCGTCATCGGCGAAGCGTCCGCCGCCCAGGCTCCGCCGGAGCCGGTCGCTCATGGCGTCGACGTACGACCGGTAGCAGCCGGCCACGGCGCCGATGACGGGTGCGGTGATCGTGGACGTGAAGACGGCGCCGAACGGCATCCGGTACAGCGGCCCCGGGTTCACCTCCTGTCCCGGTCCGCGCAGCCTGGAGTGCTCGTAGTTGCGCAGGATCCGGTGCTCGGGGACGAAGACCTTGTCGGCCACGATGTCGTTGCTCGCGGTGCCGCGCAGCCCGATGACGTCCCAGACGTCGAGGATGCGGTAGTCCGCACGCGGCACCAGGACCGTGAAGAAGTCGACCGGCCTGCCCTCGGCCCCCACCACCAGTGCGCCCAGGAGCGCCCAGGAGGCGTGTGCGCAGCCCGAGGAGAAGCTCCAGCGGCCGCTCAGCTCGTAGCCCCCGTCGACGTGGGTGAGCCGGCCGACCGGGGCGTACGAGGACGAGACCAGGGTGTCGGGGTCCGGGCCCCACACCTCGTCCTGGGCGCGCTCGGGGAAGAGCCCCAGCTGCCAGGCGTGCACACCGAGCACGGAGGCCACCCAGCCGGTCGAGCCGCAGGCGCCGGAGACCTCCCTGACCACCTCGTAGAAGTGTGTGGGGTCGCTCTCGGATCCGCCGTACCGCTTCGGCTGGAACATCCGGAAGAATCCGGCGGCGGTGAGTTCACGGATGCTCTCGGCGGGGACCGCCCGGTTCTCGTCGGTTGCTCCCGCGCGGGCCGCGATGGCGGGGAGCAGCGGGCGGACCGACTCCAGAACGTCGTTGCTCGCCATATGTCCTCCCAGGGTGTCGGAACTGCCGGGCCCGATGGTGCGCCGTCTCCGCCGCCCCGCACCCCGGCGGTTCCGGTCAGTGGGACTCGCCGGGCGCCCGCCCGCGGCCCCGGCCTACGTTGCGGCAGGAGGAAACCGGGCTCTCAAGGGATGGGTGAGCATGACCGCAGTGGAGTCTCAGAACGACGTGGTCCGCAGCATCGAGGCCGCGGCGGCGCCGGTCCGCTTTGCCCGTGGCTGGCACTGCCTGGGCCTGGCCGAACGGTTCAAGGACGGTTCGCCGCACGCGATCCACGCCTTCGGGCAGAAGCTGGTCGTCTTCCGGAGCGGTGACGGCTCACTGAACGTGCTGGACGCCTACTGCCGGCACATGGGCGGTGACCTGTCGCAGGGCACGGTCAAGGGCGACGCGCTGGCCTGCCCGTTCCACGACTGGCGCTGGGGCGGGGACGGCCGCTGCCGGCAGATCCCCTACAGCCGCCGGGTCCCGCTCCGGGCTCGCACGGCCGCCTGGATCACCATGGAACAGGACGGCCTGCTGTTCCTCTGGAACGACCCGGAGGGCAATCCTCCGCCGCCGGACGTGACCATCCCGCGGATGGAGGGGGCGGGCAGCGACGACTGGACCGACTGGCTCTGGAGCGAGATCACGGTCGAGGCCAACTGCCGTGAAGTCGTCGACAACGTGGTGGACATGGCGCACTTCTTCTATGTGCACTACTCCTTCCCGACCTACTTCAAGAACGTCTTCGAGGGGAATGTCGCCACCCAGTTCCAGAAGGGCGTCGGCCGCGAGGACATGCGCCCCCAGGCCACCGGGGACGAGCCGAAGCTCCTCGGGAACACCTCGGTCGCGTCGTACCACGGTCCGTCGTTCATGATCGACGAATTGACGTACCACTACGACCGCACGGACCTCAACTCCATCCTCATCAACTGCCACTACCCCGTGGACGAGAACTCCTTCGTGCTCCAGTACGGCGTGATGGTGCAGCGCGGCGACACCCTCGAAGGCAGCGCGGCGGACGAACTGGCGGCGAAGATGGCCGACTTCATCAAGCTCGGCTTCGAGCAGGACGTGGCCATCTGGAAGAACAAGACCCGGATCGACAATCCGCTGCTGTGCGAGGAGGACGGTCCGGTCTACCAACTGCGCCGCTGGTACGAGCAGTTCTACGTGGATGTCGCCGACGTCCGGCCCGACATGGTGGAGCGCTACGAGTTCGAGCTCGACACGGACCGGCCCATCGAGGCGTGGCGCCAGGAGGTCGAGGAGAACCTCGCGCGCAAGGCCGCCGAGGCCGCCGGAACCGAAGGCACCGGAACCGAAGACGCCGCCGAGACCGCCGGAACCAGGACCGCCCGCACCGGGTCGCCGCGGTGACGCCGCAGGACAACCGGCTGCTGGACGCACCCATGCGGCCGGTGGTGTGCGAGCGGTGCGCTGCCACCGTGCTGGTCCGCAAAGGGAGTTGGCACCAGACCAGCATCCAGTGGGACGGCGCGGCCATGGACGCGTGCGAGGAGAGGCGCTCGACCGTGACGGTCGCCGGCGAGCGGAGCGGCACCCGGCTCG
The DNA here is from genome assembly GCF_010548145.1 of Streptomyces sp. SID10853. Taxonomy (GTDB): domain Bacteria; phylum Actinomycetota; class Actinomycetes; order Streptomycetales; family Streptomycetaceae; genus Streptomyces. The sequence goes on along the minus strand of NZ_JAAGLN010000037.1, from coordinate 18,597 downwards.
AAACCTGTGGCCGGCTGCGTGACACGGTCCGCCGGGCCGCGCTGGACGGCGTCATCGACGTACCGGACCCAGGGGCCGGCGACCAGGAGGACACACTGTGAGCGGCACCAGTGCCAACGGCACCCGCACCACCCGCGCCCGGACCGTCGACAGCCGCACCTACGGGCCGTGGGCGGTCGTCGCGGGCGGCTCGGAGGGGGTGGGCGCCTCCTTCGCCCACCAGCTGGCCGACGCCGGTATCAATCTGGTGCTGATCGCCCGGAAGCCCGCACCGCTCCAGGAGACAGCGGAGCAGGTACGTGCGAAGGGGGTCGAGGTCCGCACTCTCGAACTCGACCTGCTCGATCCCGGGGCCCTGGCGGCCGTACGCGAGGCCACCGACGGCCTGGAGGTCGGGCTGCTGGTCTTCAACGCGGGCGCGAACAGTTACGGCCACGAGTTCGTCACCGGCGATCTCGACGGCGTACAGGGTGTCATCGACCTCAACATCACCGCCCAGCTCCGGCTGACCCACCACTTCGGCGCACTGATGAAGGAGCGCCGCCGCGGCGGCATCCTCCTGGTCGGCTCGCTCGCCGGCTATCTGGGCCAGGCCCACATGAGCATCTACTCGGCGGCGAAAGCGTTCAGCAGGATCTTCGCCGAAGGGCTGTGGCTGGAGCTCGGGGAGTACGACGTCCAGGTGCTGGAGCTGGTGCTCGGCGTCACCCGGACCCCCGCCATGGTCCGGGCCGGCCTCGACTTCACCCTCCCTGGCCTCCGGGTCGCCGACCCGGACGACGTGGCGCGCGAGGGGCTCGCCCATCTCCACGAGGGGCCGGTGTGGATCGCGGGCGGCAACGAGGAGACCGCGGCGCAGCGCGGCGGGCCCGACCGGGCCGCGCTGGCGGCCGGAGCGCACGAGGCGTCCAAGCGGCTGCTGCGGCGCACCTGAGCACCGTCACCACCGCCTCCTCCCCCGTCTCCTCCCAACGAAAGGTGCGCCGATGCGTATCGGCATTGTCAGCCCCGTCGTGACCCAGGTCCCCGGCGGGCACGCGGAGTGGGAACGCTCCGCGGGCATCGAGGAACTCGCCCGCATCGCGCGCACCGCGGACACTCTGGGCTTCCACCACCTCACCTGCAGCGAGCATGTCGCTGTCCCGGCCGATGTGGCCGTACAGCGGGGCGGGACCTACTGGGATCCGCTCGCGGCCCTCGGCCATCTCTCCGCGGTCACCGAGCGGATCCGGCTGGCGACGCAGGTGCTCGTGCTCGGCTACCACCACCCGCTGGAGATCGCCAAGCGTTACGGCACCCTCGACCGGATCAGTGGCGGCAGGCTCGTCCTCGGGCTCGGGGTGGGCAGCCTGGAAGAGGAATTCGCCCTGCTGGACGCCCCGTTCGAGGGGCGGGGGGCGCGTGCGGACGACGCGCTCGGTGCGCTGCGCGCCTCGCTGTCCCGGCGCGAACCGGCGTACCACGGGGCCTTCTACGACTTCGAGGGCTTCGTCGTCGAACCGCACGCCGTGCAGGACCGGGTCCCCCTGTGGATCGGCGGGCGCACCCCGCGCTCACTGCGCAGGGCCGTGACGTACGGCCAGGGATGGGTGCCCTTCGGGCTGCCGGTGGACCGGCTGGCGGAGATGCTCGGCGGCAGGGAACTCCCGGAGGATTTCGACGTGGTGCTCTCCGCGGGACGCGTCGACCCGTCCGGGGCGCCTGAGGCGGCCGTACGGGCGGTACGGCGGGTGCGGGAGGCCGGAGCCACCGTGGTGAGCGTCGGAATCGACGCACGGTCGGCCGCACACTACTGCGAGCAGCTGGAAGCCCTGTGGGCACTGACCGGGGAGACCGGCTGACCGCCGGCCGCAGACCGCTGATTGCCGATTGCTGACAGCCGACCGACGGTGAGAGCCGACCCACGCCAGGAGCAGGAGACAGACATGGACGACACCGCGCGGCGCATCGCCGCCCTGGAGGCACGCCTCGCCCTGCTGGAGGACGAACGGGAGATCGCCCGGCTGATCGCTTCGTACGGGCCGCTGGTCGACAGCGCGGACGCCGAAGCCGTCGCCGCCCTCTGGGAGCCGGACGGTGTGTACGACGTCGATGAGCTGCTGATGACGGGCCGCGCCGAGATCGCCGCGATGGTCGGCTCCGACCGGCACGGACAGTGGGTCTCCGGGGGCTGCGCGCATGTCGTGGGACCGCCCCGTGTGACGGTGACGGGCGACGAGGCGGTGGCGGTCTGCCATTCGCTGATGGTCGTACACGACGCGAGCGGCTTCACGGTACGCCGGGCCACCGCCAACCACTGGCGGCTGCGCCGGAGTCAGGACGGGTGGCAGGTGACGTACCGGACCAATCGGGTACTGGACGGGCGCCCGGAGTCACCCCGGCTGCTCGCGTCGGGCTTCGGCTCCGGGACGTGACGGAGCCGACAGAATCCGGCGGATCCGTCACCACTCGAACGTAACCACCCGCGCGCACCACCCGCCCGCACTGCCCGCCCGCGCGCACCACCCGCCCGCGCGCACCACCCGCCCGCACTGCCCGCACGCCCGCACCGCCCGGCCCCCGCCCGTGGATCAGCCTGTGGCGTCGTCGTCTCCGAGCGACATGCCCCGGAGCAGCAGGGTGCAGGCGAGGCGGAGATCGGCCTCGGCGTCCGGCATGGAGATACGGCCGTTGAGGCTGGACTGCAGGATGCCGAACCAGACCTGGAGCAGCAGCCGGACGACGGCGAGATCGTCGGTGGTCGGCCTGTCGACCCCGGCCGCGGCGAGCAGCACCGTGCGGAAGGTGGAGTCGATCCGGGCGACATCGGTCACGACGGCTGCGTTGGCCGCGTTCGACGACTGGATCATGGCCTTCGCCAGGGCCGGCTTGCTCAGCAGCGACCGGTTGGCGCGGACGAGCACCCCGAAGACCCGTTCAGCGGCGTCCGCCGTGCTGGGGGGACGCCTGGCGATGCCTTCGCTCATCCGGTCGACCTGGTCCGCCATCACACCCACGAACAGATGGATCTTGGACGGGAAGTAGCGGTAGAGGGTCCCGATCGCGACCCCGGCCCGCTTGGCCACCTCGTGCATCTGGACGCGGTCGAGGTCCTTCTCCGTGGCGAGCTCTTCGGCGGCCTCCAGGATCCGGACATGGCGGGCCCGCTGCTCGACCGAGCTCGGTTCGACCGCGGCTCTGCCCGCTGCGACTCTGGGCACCATTCCTCCACCGTGTCATGGTCCGACCGGCCGAGGATACCCAGCCGGGCCGCACCGGGCCCACCTGCCTCTCCGCCCGGCTCCCGGGCGGAGCGCTCACCGCGCGGGCGGCGGATGCGAAAGACCGGTCAGCAGCATCCGGCAGCCGAGCCGCAGGTCGGACTCCACCTCGGGCATCGAGATCCGCCCCTGGAGCCCCGACTGGAGTACCCCGTACCAGAGTTGGAGCAGCAGCCGCAGCCGCGCCTGGTCCCCGGGCGTGGGGTGTTCGAGGCCGATGACGTCCAGGAGGACGGTGCGGATGCCGCCGTCGGTGGCCGCGGCTTCGGGCACCTTGGCCACCTCCGCGTTGTTGGCGGACGTGAGCATGGCGGTCGCCAGCGCCGGGCGGCGCAGCAGTGCTCTGCTGGCCTGCTGGAGTACGGCGAACGCGGCATCGCAGGGCGGCAGCCCCGGGGTCGGCCGGCGTCGGCCGAAGGTGTCGCCGAGACGGTCGATCTCGTCGGCCAGTACGCCGACGAACAGATGTGTCTTGGACGGGAAGTAGCGGTACAGGGTCCCGATCGCGACGCCCGCCTGCTTGGCCACCTCGTGCATCTGCACGCGGTCGAGCCCGTGGAGGGAGGCGAGGTGGGCGGCGGCCTCCAGCAGCCGCAGCCGCCGGGCCTGCTGGCCCGGCGAGCTGGGCTCCGCGGCCGGCCGGTTCTCGGCAACTCTGGGCACCGGCTTCCCCGTTCGTCGGCTTTCAGCGTGATGGACCAGGTCTGGGTCGGTGCGCGGACATCGCCGCCCGCAACACCGGCTGCCCCCAGCCGACACCAGATCGGCCCGCTGTGCGGGTTTCCTTCCGGTGAGTGGGACAGCGGGCGGGCCGGTGGCCCGTTCTGCGGTTGATTCGTCCAGGCAGGAATCCGTCCCCCCGCCGGACCACTCCGGCGCGCGGCGAACAGGCACACCCGGAGAGCAGGCACTCATGGAGGAGGAGCGGTGAGCGGAACCCCGCAGGACCTGGAGACGGAGTGCGACGTACTGGTGGTGGGGTCCGGTGCGGGAGCGCTCACCGGCGCGTACGCGGCCGCGGCCCGAGGGCTCGATACGACGGTGATCGAACGCACCGCGCTGTTCGGCGGCACCTCCGCCTACTCGGGCGCGGCCTGCTGGCTTCCCGGCAGCCGTGTGCAGTCCAGGGCCGGGGCGGGCGACTCCACGGAGCTGGCCCGTGCCTACCTGCGGGCGCTGCTCGGTGAGGAGACGGCCGACCGGCAGGACGCCTTCGTCGCATACGCTCCGGCCGTCGTCGACCTCCTGGAGCAGAACCCGGACATCGCTTTCGCCTGGCAGGCGTTCCCGGACTACTTCGCGGCGCCGGGCCGGCTGGACCGGGGGCGTTCCATCGTCCCTGTGGACCTGCCCGCGGAAGCCCTGGGTGAGCTGCTCCCGCTGGTACGGCCGGCCGTCGACCGGGACCGGGCGGGCCTGGGCCAGCCCGGTACGCCGCTGACAGCGGGCCGCGCCCTGATCGGCCGGCTGCTGCTGGCCCTGACCGGCACCGGCCGGGCCACGCTCAGGACCCGTACCTCGCTGCGGAGCCTGGTCGTGGAGGACGGCCGGGTCGTCGGTGTGCGCGCGGAGAGCGAAGGCCGGACGGTCACTCTCCGGGCCCGTCGCGGGGTCCTGCTGGCGGCGGGCGGCTTCGAACGCGACGCGGCGATGCGCACCGAGGAAGGCGTACCGGGTGACGCTTCCTGGAGCATGGCGCCCGGCGGCAGCAACACCGGCGCTCCCATCCGGGCGGCGGTCGCCGCCGGGGCCGCGACCGCCCTGATGGACGAGGGGTGGTTCTGCCCCGCCGCCGAGGGCCCGGACGGCGCGGTGTCGTTCGTCCTGGGTCTGCACGGCGGGCTGTTCACGGATGCGTCGGGAGTGCGGTTCGCCAACGAGTCGCTGCCCTACGACCGGATGGGCCGCGCCATGGCCGCCGATCCGGCCGGCCGCATCCCGGCCCACTTCGTCTTCGACTCCCGTGAGGAGGGGGCGCTGCCCGCGATCGCCGTCCCCGGTCTCGATCCGGGCGCCTGTCTGGAGTCCGGGGTGTGGGTCAGGGCCGACACGGTCGACGAGCTGGCGCACCGTATCGGCGTCCCGGCCGCCGCGCTGGGGCGGACCGTGGAGGAGTTCAACGCCAGTGCACGGTCCGGCACCGACCAGGCGTTCCACCGCGGCGAGGACCCCTACGACCTGTTCTTCGCCGGTCCCGCTCCGGACGGCGTGCCCAACCCGTGCCTGCGGCCGCTGGACCGGCCGCCCTACTACGCCGCCCGGATCGTCCTCGGTGACCTGGGGACCAAGGGCGGGCTGCGCACCGATACGGACGCCCGGGTGCTGCGGGCGGACGGTTCGGCGATCGAGGGTCTGTACGCGGCGGGCAACACCGCCGCCTCGCTCAGCGGCAGCGTGTACCCGGGCCCCGGCATCCCGCTCGGCACCGCGATGACCTTCGCCGCCCTCGCGGTGCGGCATCTGTCCGGCGGCGTGTGACCGTACGCTCCGTCCGGCCGCCCAGCGCTGCGGGGCGGCCGGACGCACCCCTACGAGGCCGGGCGTGATCGCACCGGCCTCGTAGGGGCGGGCCCGGGGGCCCGGGTCGTGGCGGGTCCAGCGACTCGAACAGTGGTGGGCCCAGCGGCCCGAGTCGTGGTGGGCCCAGCGGCCCGAGTCGTGGTGGGCCCGGTTGCTCAGGGCCGCGGCGCGAAGGCCGCGAGCGGCTCGGTGCCCGACCAGTCGTGGCCCCAGTAGCTGTCGGCGGTGATCTCCTCGGCCGTGTAGTGCGCCTCGTCGACGAGCAGGCCGTCGGTGCCGTACTCGATGTCCCAGCCACCCGGCGCCCGTACGTAGAAGGACACCATCTTGTCGTTGGTGTGCCGGCCGAGTGTCGAGGACAGCGAGAAGCCGTGCTGGTGCACCCGGTCGAGCGCGATCCCCACGGCGTCCAGGCTGTCCACCTCGACCATCAGATGCACCATGCCGGGCGCCTCACCGTGCGGCGCGGGCACCACCGCGAGGCTGTGGTGGCGCTCGTTGACCCCCATGAAGCGCACCCGGCGCGCCGGCCCCGCCGCGCCGGCGCCGCCGAGCCGCATCGCACCCCGCGGCAGGAAACCCAGCACCTCGGTGTAGAAGGCGACCGTCTCCTCCATCCGGGTCGTGGGCAGCACCACATGTCCCATACCTGCTCCGGCGGTGACGAACCGCTGGCCGGCGCCGGTGAGCAGCGGACTGTGGTCGAGGATCGGGGCGAAGAAGACTTCGAGCGGGGTGCCGCCCGGATCGCTGAAGGCGATCGCCTCCTCCACTCCGCGTTCCGCCGCCTCATCGGCAGAGAGCTCACGGACCGCAGTACCGGACTTCTCGACGGCCTGCCGGACACGCGCGAGCGCGAACTGGTCGCGCACCTCCCAGCCCACCGCGTCCACCCGGTCGGTGTCCCCCGGCAGCAGGGTCAGCCGCGCCCTGCGCTCGTCCATGCGCAGATACAGCGCCTCGGGGACGGGCCCGGCCCCCTGGGCGAACCCGAGTGCCTCGACGGCGAGTTCACGCCAGCGGTCGAGGTGTGGGGTACGGACCGTGAGATATCCCAGTGCGAGGACATCCGCCATCTGTCTCAGCTCCATCGTCAGATCTGGCCGGGTCCGGTCGGCCCGGCTCGGTCGGGGATACGGTGCGGTACGGCATGGGCTCAGATCATCGAGCGCATCGGCCCCTGCGGAGGTTCGATCCCGAGGTCGGTGAGTGCCGAGGCGTGGAACACCGAGCCGGGTACGTGGATGGCGTGGGCGAGGCCGGTGTGCGCGTCGCGCCAGAAGCGCTGCACCGGGTTGTCCATCCGCATGGCGTTGCCGCCGGAGCGCGCGACGATCTCGTCCATCGCGCGGACCGCGCGCCAGGCGGCCTGGACCTGGGTGCGCCGGCCCACCGCCCGCTGCCCGAAGGTCACTTCACGGCCGGACGCGACGATGTCGTACATCCGGGAGAGGTTGTCGAGCAGGGCCGCACGGGCGGCGGCGATCTCCGCCGCGGCCTCGCTGAGCGCGTACAGGGCGTGCGGGTCGTCCTTGATCCTGGTGCCGGCCACCGTGGTCCGGTGACGCTGGTAGTCCACATGGTGCGCGAGCGCGCCCTCGGTGATGCCGATGACCGCCGATGTGATGCCCAGCGGGAAGGCGCAGGAGAACGGCAGCCGGTAGGCGGGGTTGGTGAGGCCGGCCTCACGGGCTGCGGTGCCGTCGACCACCTTGTTGTACGGGATGACGCGGTGCTCGGGGACGAAGGCATCGGTGACGACGATGTCCTTGCTGCCTGTGCCGCGCAGCCCGACGACGTCCCACGAGTCGTCGACGATCCGGTAGTCCGAGCGGGGCAGGATCAGGTGCAGGGACTGAGGGGGCGACACGCGTTCGCCGTCGGCGTCCGCCAGGAAGCCGCCCAGAAAGATCCACCGGCAGTGGTCCGTACCGGACGAGAACTGCCAGTGCCCGCTGAAGAGATAGCCGCCGTCGACCGGCCTGGCCAGGCCCATCGGGGCATAGGGCGAGGCGATCCAGGTGTCCTGGTCTTCGCCCCAGACCTCTTCCTGGACCTTCGGATCGGCGAAGGCCATCTCCCAGGGGTGCACGCCCACCACACCGCTGACCCAGCCGGTGGCACCGTCCAGCGCCGCGATGCCCATCACGGTCTCGGCGAACTCTCTCGGGTGCGCCTCCATGCCTCCGTGTGTCTTCGGCTGGAGCATCCGCATGGTTCCCGCTTCACGGAGCAGCGCGGCCGTCCGGTCGGTGAGGCTGCCCTTGGCCTCGTTGTCCGGGCCCAGTTCGCGGAGTTCATCGGCCCTGGCCACGATCTTGTCGAGTACGGTGTCCGCCATCTCTTCCTCTTTCGTCTGCTGCGCCGCGCCACTGCGGGGCAGGGCTTCTCAGGCGCCGACGGCGGCCTCGTTCTTCGGTTCGTTCTGCGGTTCGTTCTTCGGTTCGTTCTTCGGTTCGTTCTGCGGTTCGTTCTTCGGTTCGTTCTTCGGTTCGTTCTTCGCCGCCAGGCCGACGGCGATCTCGATCAGCTGGTCCTCCTGGCCGCCCACCAGGTCCCGCCGTCCGGCCTCGATGAGGATCTCCGCGCCGGACACCCCGTAGCGCCGGGCCTGCCGGTCCGCGTGCTTGAGGAAGCTGGAGTACACACCGGCGTAGCCCATGGTCAGCGAGAGGCGGTCGAGCAGGCACTCGCCGTCCATCACCGGGCGGACCACGTCCTCCGCCGCGTCGATGATCTTCAGCGTGTCGATGCCGGTACGGATGCCGAGCTTCTCCGTCACCGCGGCGAAGCCCTCGACGGGGGTGTTGCCCGCTCCGGCCCCGAAGCGCCGGGTCGAGCCGTCGATCTGGAGGGCCCCGGCCCGTACGGCGAGCACGGAGTTGGCGACACCGAGGCCGAGGTTCTCGTGGCCGTGGAACCCCACTTGCGCGTCGTCGCCGAGTTCGGCGACGAGGGCCGCGACGCGGTCGCTGGTCTGCTCCATGATGAGCGCACCCGCCGAGTCCACGATGTACACGCACTGGCAGCCGGCGTCGGCCATGATGCGGGCCTGGGCCGCCAGGGCCTCGGGCGGGCTGCTGTGCGACATCATCAGGAAACCCACGGTCTCCAGGCCGAGTTCGCGGGCCAGTCCGAAGTGCTGGACGGAGATGTCCGCCTCGGTGCAGTGGGTCGCGATACGGCAGATGGCGGCGCCGTTGTCGGCCGCGCGCCGGATGTCGTCCCGTACGCCGAGCCCCGGCAGCATCAGAAAGGCGATCCTGGCCCGGGTGGCGGTCTCCACCGCGGCTTTGATCAGTTCCTGCTCGGGGGTGTGGCTGAAGCCGTAGTTGAAGGACGAGCCGCCGAGTCCGTCGCCGTGGGTGACCTCGATGACGGGCACTCCGGCGTCGTCCAGGGCGGCCACGATGGAGCGGACGTGCTCGACGGTGAACTGGTGCTGCTTCGCGTGCGAGCCGTCCCGCAGCGAGGAGTCGGTGACCCGGATGTCCAGGTCTGCGCTGTAGGGCATGTGCAGGTGTCTCCCTCGGAGGAATGCGGGCGGGTGGGGACGCGTGTGGGGGCCGGCCTGCCGGGATGTGGCACGGTCAGGCACGGGCGGCGGTGATCCCCCGGGCGAAGCCCTCGCCGACCCTGGTGGCCGCGGCGGTCATGATGTCGAGGTTCCCCGAGTAGGGCGGCAGGAAGTCACCCGCGCCCTCCACCTCCAGGAAGACCGCCACCCGGGCGAGCCCGCCGCTGCCGGGTCCCGCGTCGTCGAACTGCGGCTCGGCGCGCAGCCGGTAGCCGGGTACGTACGCGGCGACGTCGGCGACCATCCGGTGGATGGAGGTGGCGACGGCCGTGCGGTCGGCGTCGTCGGGGAGCGAGCAGAACACGGTGTCCCGCATGAGCATGGGCGGCTCGGCCGGGTTGAGGATGATGATGGCCTTGCCCTTGCGGGCGCCGCCGATCCGCTCGATGCCCCGGCTGGTGGCATGGGTGAACTCGTCGATGTTCTGCCGGGTGCCCGGCCCCGCCGACGGTGAGGCGACGGAGGCCACGATCTCGGCGTACGCCACGTCGGTCACCCGGGAGACGGCGTGGACGACGGGGATGGTCGCCTGCCCTCCGCAGGTGATGAGGCTGACGTTCGGGGCGTCCAGGTGCTCGCCCTGGTTCACGGCCGGTACGACCGCGGGGCCCAGGGCCGCCGGTGTCAGGTCGACGGCCTGGATGCCCAGTTCGGCGTAGCGCGGGGCGTTGACCCGGTGCACATGGGCGGAGGTCGCCTCGAAGACGATGTCGGGGAGTTCGTCCTGCGACAGCAGCGGGTCCACCCCGGCCGATCCGGTCGTCAGACCGTGGTCGGCTGCGCGCTTCAGCCCGGGGCTGTCCGGGTCGACCCCGATCATCCAGCGGGGCTCGATCGCTTCCGAGCGGAGCAACTTGTACATCAGATCGGTGCCGATGTTCCCGGAACCGACGATGGCTGCACTGGCCTTGGTCACTTCTCTCGCCTCACTGGGACTCGTCTCACTGGAAGGTGACGGACACGGAGCCGAGTCCGCCGAACTCGGCCTGGAAGACATCGCCGGGCCGGACGTCGACCGCCCGGGTGCACGAGCCGGGCAGGACGACCTGTCCGGCCTCCAGCCGTACCCCGAAGGCGGCGACCTTGCGGGCCAGCCAGGCGACGGCGTTGGCCGGATCGCCCAGTACCGCACGGCTGTTGCCGCGGGCCACCTCCTGGCCGCCCCTGTGCAGTACGGCCGGTACGTCCGTGAGATCCAGGTCCGATGGGCGGACCCGGGCCGCACCGAGCACCAGGCCCGCTGACGACGCGTTGTCCGCCACGGTGTCGGGCAGCGCGATCCGCCAGTCCTTGATCCTGCTGTCGATCAGCTCGATGGCCGGTACGACGTACTCCGTCGCGGCGAGCACGTCGTACGGTGTGCAGCCCTCGCCGGGCAGGGCGGCACCCAGCACGAACCCGACCTCGACCTCGACCCGGGGGAAGCAGTAGTCGGCGGCCGGCACGGGGACGTCCTCGGAGAGCTCCATGTCGGAGAGCAGATGGCCGTAGTCCGGTTCGTCCACGCCCATCATCTGCTGCATGGCTTCCGACGAGAGACCCACTTTGTGACCGCGCACCGTGGCGCCGTGGGCGACCTGTCTGCGGATGTTCGTCAGCTGGATCTCGTAGGCGTCGACCACGTCGATGCCTGGGTAGCCGTCCGTCAGCGGTGAGACCGGGGTGCGGTCCCGGCGCGCCGCCCACAACAGATCTGCGGCTTCGGCACGTTGCGCCGCGTCGAGCATCGGGACCTCCTGGAACAGGATCGGGAAAGGGACGGGAAGAGGGGGGCGGATCCGGGCGGGCCGGCCGGTTACCGGAAAGGTTCCAGGCCGCGCGCGGTGAGCGGGAGCACGCTCCCGCTCAGTGGGAGTCGCGTCCGGCCGTGCGGCGGCGCCGCCCGTTCCGCTACTCGGCGTCGTAGCTGACGCGGAGGTGTTCGGTCAGCGCCGTGGACTGGCAGGCGAGGATGTAGCCGTCGTCGAGATCCGCCTGCTCGAGTACCTCGTTGTGCTCCATCGTGACCTCACCGGACAGGAGGCGGCAGGCGCAGGCGCTGCACGAGCCCTCCCGGCAGGAGAACGGCGCGTCCAGACCCGCCGCCAGCAGCGCGTCGAGGAGCTTGGTGCCGGCGGGCAGCGGCACCGTACGGGTCTCGCCGTCGAGCCGGACCTCCGCCGAGCCCGCGGGGGCCGCGGGACCCGTCTGTGCCGGATCGCCCGCCGGCGCCTGTTCCGCGAACGGGTCGCCCGCCGACGAGGAGAAGCGCTCGACGTGCACCCGGCCTGGCGGGGCGCCGAGTTCGGTGAGTACCTCGACGACGGTGTCCATGAACGGGCCGGGGCCGCACACGAACGCCTCGGCGGCGGCGCGGGGCGCGGCCAGTTGACGCAGCCCGGCCGCGGTGGGCAGGCCCTGGACCGACTCCAGCCAGTGCACGACGTGCAGCCGCAGCGGGTACTCCCGGGCCAGGGCGATGAGCCCGTCCCGGAAGATCACCGAACTCTCGTCCCGGTTGGCGTAGAAGAGGGTCACCGTGCCGGAGCCCGCGTGCAGCGCCGACCTGAGGATGGACATGACCGGCGTGATGCCGCTGCCCGCGGCGAACAGGACGAAGTCGGTGTCCAGGGTCGCCGGGGTGAACGTACCGGCGGGACGCAGGACTTCGAGGGTGCAGCCCTCCTCCACCGTGTCGCAGATCCAGTTGGACCCGTGACCGCCCCGGGTGCGCTTGACGGTGATCCTCGGTTTCTCGCCGATGACCGGCGAACTGGCCAGCGAGTAGCAGCGGGCCACGCTGCCGGGCCCGCCGCCCGCCTCGGGGATCCGGACGGTGAGGAACTGGCCCGGCCGGTAGGCGAACCGGCCCGCGTCACCGGGTTCCGGTTCGAGGACGAGCGAACAGGCGTCCGGCGTCTCGGCGATCACCTCGGCGACACGGACGCGCAGCGGACGGGGATATGACATCGGTCGGTCTCCTGGGTGTGCGACACGGCCTGGGGTCCTGCGTCCGGAACCGCCGGACAGGTCCTAGGCCGGGCTGTTCCGGCGGGCCCGGGCCGCGTGCTGTGCGGCGATGTGGCCGAACACCATGGCCGGGCCGATCGTCGCGCCCGCCCCCGCGTACTCGCGGCCCATGACGGAGGCGGAGGTGTTCCCGGTGGCGTACAGGCCGGGGATCACGCTGTGGTCGGCGCGCAGTACACGGCTGTGTTCGTCGCAGACGAGCCCGCCCTTGGTGCCCAGGTCGCCGACCTCGATACGGATGGCGTAGAAGGGGGCCCGGGTGATCTCGTCGAGGTTGGGGTTCTTCAGTGTCGGGTCGCCGTAGTACCGGTCGTAGGCGCTGTCGCCCCGGCCGAAGTCCTCGTCCCGGCCCGTGACGGCGAAGCCGTTGTACCGCTGGACGGTACGGGTGAGGGCGTCGGCCGGTACGCCGATGCGCTCCGCGAGTCCGGCCAGGGTGGCGTCCCGGTGGACGACTCCGCTGTCGTAGTAGCCCTGCGGGAACGGCGCTCCCGGCAGGACCTGGGCGAACGGGTACCGGGCGCGGGCCTTCGCGTCCATCACGAACCAGGCGGGGACATGCCCGCCCGCGAGCTGGTCGTGGACGAAGTTCACATAGGGCGCCGACTCGTTGGTGAACCGCTCCCCCGCCGCCGACACGATGACGGAGGGCGGGATGCAGCGCTCCGAGACCAGCGGGATCACGGCGCCCGACGGGTGCCTGACCGACGGCATCCACCAGGCGTCGTCCATCAGGTCCACGGCCGCGCCGGCCTGCTGTCCGGCGACGATGCCGTCCCCGACGTTCTCCGGGGCCCCGGCGCTGACGTCCTCCTGTCCGCCGTCGGGCAGATGGCGTGCGCGCAGGCCCGCGTGGTGGTCGAAGCCGCCGCTGGCGAGCAGGACGCCCTGGCGGGCCCGGATCCGCAGCATGCGGCCCTCGCGCTCCACGACCGCGCCGGTGACCGTGCCGTCGGCACCGGTCAGCAGGGTGCGCATCGGGGAGCGCAGCCACAGCGGAACGCCCTGGTCCTTGAGTGCCATCCGCAGCCGGGCCACCAGGGCGCGGCCGCCGGTGGACATATGGCGCCGGCGGATCACGTTGGAGGAGACCCGCCAGGCCGCGACCAGCGAGGCGCGGCGCCCCTGCCAGGTCCGCTTGACCATGGCCAGGTCGTGGTAGTCCTTCGAGGTCAGCCAGAGGCCGAGCGGCCCCTTGAGGCTGTTGGGGCGCTGGTGGGCCTCGTCGTCGCCGAGCTTGCGGGTGTCGAAGGGCAGCGCTTCGATGGTGCGGCCGAGCGGGCGTCCGCCGCTCTCCTCCGGGTGGTAGTCGGAGTATCCCCTGACCCAGAAGAAGCGCAGATGCGCGCTGCGGTCGAGTAGCTCCATCAGCGGGGCGCCCTGGTCGACGAAGGCGTCGAGACGGGCCTGCGGCACCGTTCCCTCGGTGATGGCCTCCAGGTAGCGCAGGACGGATTCCCGGTCGTCGACAACGCCCGCACGGCGCAGGGTGGGGTTGCCGGGGATCCAGATACCGCCTCCGGAGATCGCGGTGGAGCCGCCGAACGTGCCGCCCTTCTCGACGATCAGTGTGTCGAGCCCGGCATCGGCCGCGGTCAGAGCCGCGGCCATCCCGCCGCCCCCGCTGCCGACGATCAGGAAGTCGACCTCCTGGTCCCAGCCGTCGGACCCGGCACCGGAGTCCGTGGCGCGGGTGGTGCTCCCGGTCATCGCCCGCTCCCTTCGCGGGTGGACTCTCGGGTGGATGCGCGGGTCAGGAAGGCGAGTACCGCGCTCTCGAAGGCCGCTTTCTGTTCGATCATCACCCAGTGCCCGCAGTCGGGGAAGACGTGGAGTTCGCCCCGGGGAAGGGTGCGCATCGGCAGGAGCGCCATGTCGACGGGGCTGACCCGGTCGTCCCGGCCCCAGGTCAGCAGGGTGGGCGCCTGCACCTTGTGCAGCATGGCCCAGTAAGGGGCGGTGTCGGAGGCCGCCGTGGACCGTGCGGCGAAGGCCGTCCTGCCGTACATCTCGCGGGCGCTCGCGAGGGTGTCCGGTGCGGTGGCCTGGGTCCAGCGCTCCTCGATGAGTTCCTCGGTGACCAGGGCCGGGTCGTACACCATCGAGTGGAGCCACCGCACCAGAGCCTCGCGGGTGGGGTTCTCGGTGAAGTCCATCAGCAGCCTGATGCCTTCGCCGGGGCCGGGGCTGAAGACGTTCTTGCCGATGCCGCCGATGGTGACCAGCCGGTCCACGCGCTCGGGGTGGCTGATCGCGAAACGGGTGGCGACGATCCCGCCCATCGAGTTGCCGACGATGTGCACCCTGTCGAGACCGAGCCCGTCGAGGAAGTCCGTCACGCTCTGCTCGGCGGTCACCATGGGGTGGCCTCCGGCGGAGTCACTGACCCCGAACCCGGGGAACTCCAGGATCAGACAGCGGAAGTGCGCGGCGAAGAAGCCCAGGTTTCCCCGGTAGTTGCGCCAGCCGGTGACCCCGGGCCCCGACCCGTGCAACAGCAGCAGCGGCGGCCCTTCGCCGGCCTCGTGGTAGCGCAGGACGCCGCGGTCGGTGGCCAGTTCGCGCAGGGTGGATTCGTAGCTCGGATCAGTGGTCATCGTCCGCCTCGGTCAGAAAAGGGAGGGGGTAAGTGCCGTCCTCAGGACCGTAGGCCGCCGGTCCCGGCCCCACGGGGCCCGTCCCGATCAGCGGGATCGGATGGCCGTGCCAGGGCCCGTGCCCCGATCAGCGGGATCAGGCGCACGGGCCCCGGCACGGCCGCGGCTCAGATCCACTCCCCGTCCCGGCCCGCGCTGGTCAGCCGGTCCATGAGCTCCGGCGACCAGGTGCGCTCCGGGATCTGTGCCTCGCGGCTGTTGCGGCGTACGGTCTCCCGCTCCGGGAACAGACTGCGGGACACCTCGCGGGCGGCGTTGGCCACGAGCGGGGCCACCCGTTCCAGCCGGGCGGTCCGCTCGTCGCCGCTGAGGGAGATGGCGGCCACCGGGCCGTCGGGTCCGCGCAGCGGCGCCGCGGCGCACGACACGCCGGGGAGCGCTTCGCCCCGGTCGAAGGCGAGGCCGTGCCGCCTCCTGATCCGGTCGAGTTCCTGCCGGAGTGCCGGCAGGTCGGCGATGGTGCGTTCGGTGCGGCGGAACAGCACCTCGGGCAGGAGTGTGTCCACCAGCTCGGGTTCGAGCCAGGCCAGGATCGCCTTGCCCACCCCCGTGGCGTGGGCGGGCGCGTGCCCGCCGACCCGGGACGGCAGTCCGCTGGCGAAACGGCCGCCGATCTTGTCGAGGTATACGACTTCGGCGCCTTCGAGCACGGCGAGATGCACCACCATGCCGGTGCGCAGATGCAGTTCGTGGAGCAGCGGCGCAGCGGCTTCGCGGATCTCACCGCGGCTGCCGTCCTGGCCGCCGAGGCCCAGGGCGCGCGGGCCGAGCCGGTAGCCGTACGAGGTGTGGTCCAGCCACTGGCAGCCGACGAGCTGGTCCAGGATGCGGTGCGCGGTCGAGCGCGGAAGCCGGGTGCGGTGCGCGACCTCCTCAAGGGTCAGCCGTGCGGAACGGCTTTCGAATGCGTCGATGATCAGGGTCATCCGCCCGATCATCGACGGCGGGAGCTCACAGGGTCGTGGTGGGGCCCACCCGGGGTGGGGTGATGCGACGAGGGGCATCGAAGCCTCCGAGTCCTTCGCCAGAGCGACGGAAGTTCACAGAACTGAAATGAATTCTTGAAAAACGTAGCAGGACTCCTCCCTCCGGGGAAGACATCGGACACTCCGGACCCGATTCGGCCGGCCCTGCCGCCGCACACACGTGAGGGGCGGACACGGGATCGGTCCCGTGTCCGCCCCTCGGGGCACCTCAGGCAGTGGCGGTCTTCTGCGTCCCCGTGGTGTCGAGTCCGGCGACGTCGTACGCCGCGTACGTCCGGTACGGGTCGCGTCCGCTGAAGTACGGCGTCAGCTGGGCGTCGAGCTCCTCCGGGGTGAAGCTGCCGTCGGCGGCGGTGAACTTCCGCTCCACGGTGGGCGGGGCGAGCAGGGCGACCATGTCGCCGTATACGACGAAGACCTGCCCGTTGATCCCGTCGGCGGCCGGCGAGGCCAGGTGGGCGACGAGGGTGGCGACCCGCTCGGGCGCCATGATGTCGAGGCCGCCCGGCGCGCTGACGCCCTCGCCGAAGGACTCGGCGGTCATGGCGGTGCGGGCCCGCGGGCAGATCGCGTTGGCGCGGACACCGTAACGGGCCATCCCCTGGGCGGTGGCCAGGGTGAGAGCGGTGATCCCGGCCTTGGCCGCCGAGTAGTTCGGCTGCCCCGGGGAACCGAATAGGAACGCCTCGGACGAGGTGTTGACCACGCGGCCGAAGACGGGGCCGCCGGACGCCTTGGCGGCCGCGCGCCAGTGCACGGCGGCGGCCCGGGAGAGCCCGGCGTGGCCCTTGAGGTGGATGCGGATGACGTCGTCCCAGTCGGACTCACTGAGGTTGAACAGCATCCGGTCGCGCAGCACACCCGCGTTGTTGACGATGACGTCGAGGCTGCCGAAGGTCTCCACGGCCGCCTGCACCAGGCGGTCGCCCATGGACCAGTCCCCGACGTCGCCGGTCACCGCCACCGCCGCACCGCCCAGCGACTTGATCTCGGCGACCACGCCGTCGGCCGACGGGCCGACGTCGTTGACCACCACACTGGCACCGAGGCCCGCGAGTGCGAGCGCCTCGGCGCGGCCGAGTCCGGCCCCGGCACCGGTGACGACGGCGGTACGCCCCTCCAGGGTGTTCGTCGAGCTCATGCTGCCTCTTTCCGTGTTCCGTCGAGCCGTTGGATACGCCGGCGCACCCCCTGGATGCGCCTCACTCGCGAAACTAGTATCTATTCTATTTTTCCATCCGGTGCTGTCCCGTTGAGTGGACTCACCCGGCCTTCACCGGCAGTTGTACGGTCACGGTTCCGGCCACATGGGTGCCGAGGCCGTTGGTGCCCTCGACCGCGATGTCGACGGTGCGGTCCGCGTCGGACCTCGCCGTCACCGTGCCGGTGAGCACCAGGGTGTCGCCGGGGTGGCTGGGGGCGCCGAGCCGGATACGGATGGCCTTGACGACGGCGGCCGGGCCCGCCCAGCCCGTGACGTACCGGTCGACCAGGCCGTTGCTGGTCAGGATGTTCATGAAGATGTCCCTGGAGCCGTGCTCGCGCGCGAGTCCGGGATCGTGGTGCACATCCTGGTAGTCGCGGCTCGCGAGCGCCGATGCCACGATGAGGGTGCGCGTCACCGGGATCTCCAGACGGGGGAGTCCGTCGCCCGCGGCCACCTCTCCGTACGCCCTGGTACGGGGCAGGGCGGCGGCCGGCACGGGGGTGTCAGGTACTGGGGTGTCAGGTAGCCGCGCGTCCGGCTGGATCACGGGGGTGGCACGCGGCTCGGTACCGGGGTTGGTGTCCGGCCCGGTCATGAGGTCACCGCGCCACTGGTCAGGAGAGCGCCCAGGCGTTCCAGGTCGGCGCCCGCACCGCCCAGGGTGGTCGAGATCTGCTTGCCCCACAGGAAGTGCCGGTGCACCGGATAGTCCGTGTCGACCCCGATACCGCCGTGCAGGTGCTGGACCCGGTGGACGGTGTTCAGACCCCCCTCGGTGGCCCACCACTTGGCGACCAGGGCTGCCCGGTCGGCGGGCGCGGGGCCGGCCGGGGCACCGGACAGGTCGCCGGACGGCTCGGTCAGCGCGTCCACCGCCTGCCACAGCGTGACCCTCATCGCCTCGACGTCGATGTAGCAGTCGGCGAGCTGGTGCTGCACCGCCTGGAAGGTGGCGAGCGGACGGCCGAACTGGTGGCGCTCGCGCAGATGGTCGGCCGCGTGCCGCAGCGCGCCCTCCGCCACCCCCAGCTGGACGGCGGCGAGCGCCACCGAGGCGTCGCGTACGAGCCGGGCGACTCCCCCGTCGCCCGGGGTGCCCACGGGATCACCCGGGGTCCCGTCGAGGGTGAGGTGGGCGCTCAGATCGTGGCTGGTGGTCTCGGCATGCTCCCAGGACACCCCGGGGGCGTCCCGGGCCACCAGGAAGAGGCCGGGCCCCGCCTCCGTGGTGGCCGTCACCAGGACGTGCCGCGCACCGGACGGCGCGGGCACCACGGCCTTGGTGCCGGTCAGCCGCCAGTGCGGGCCGTCCGCCACGGCCGTGGTCCGCGGTGTGCGCGGATCGGCGGGGCCGAACTCCTCCAGGGCGAGCGTCACCCGG
>NZ_JAAGLN010000379.1 GCF_010548145.1 Streptomyces sp. SID10853 | reverse complement strand
TTCGCCCCGGCGCGGCTGCTGCGGTCGGCCGCCGTACTGCGCGTGGCCGCACTGCTCGCGCTGTTCACCCCGGTGACCTGGACGGTCGCGGCACTCGCGGCGACGCCCCTGGCCCGGTAGCGCGGCGGGCCTCGACCTCCTGGCCGGGTGACGCGCTCGACACCCCTGGCACGGGGGCGCCCGCGACGCCCTGTCCCCGAAGAGGGCGCCCCCTTGCCCAAGGAACAGCGGGCGCCTGGCGCCGACCGGTCACAGCCGTGCGTCGCGGTGGGTCGGTTCGCCGTCGAGGACGGTGAGCAGCACCGGCACCTGCGGCAGTTCGGTGGCCGCGGTGGCGAGCGGGTCGGCGGCCAGGACCGTCAGATCGGCGCGGTGACCGATCGCGATACGGCCGGCCTCGTGCTCATCGCCCGCCGCGTAGGCGGCGTTCACCGTCATGCCCTGGAGGGCCTCCAGGGCGGTGAGCGCCTGTTCCGGACCGTGCGGGGGCCTGGCGAGGTCGCGGGTGGGCCTGCGGTGGCGGGCGCCCGCCATGACCTCGAGCGGCGGGTAGGGGGCGATGGGCCAGTCGGAGCCGAGAACGACGACGGCACCGGAGTCGTGCAGGTCGCGGCAGCGCCAGGCGCGTGCGGCGCGTTCCTCACCGAGACGGCGCGACCAGTTGTCGGTGTGGTCGGCGCGGGTGAAGTCGCAGCAGTGGGTCGGCTGCATGGACGCGATGACACCGAGCCCGGCGAAGCGGCGCAGAGTGTCGTCGGGGACGGTCTCGATGTGCTCGACCCGGTGCCGCGCCCCCCGGCCGCCGCTCTCCTGGGCCTTCTCGACCGCGTCGAGGACATGCCGTACCGCGGCGTCGCCGATGGCGTGGGTCGCGGTGGGCACTCCGGCCCGGTGGAGTTCGCCGATGAGACGGGTGTACTCCTCGGGGTCCGGCCAGAAGGCGTGCCGGGACTCGCCGTGGCAGTCCGGACGTTCCAGCCAGGCGGTGCCGTTGTCGATGGTGCCGTCCATGAAGATCTTGACGCCGTCGGTGCGCCACAGCCGGCCGCCCGCGCCCTGCTGTCCGATGAGGGCGCGCACGCCGTCCGGGCCGGTGCCCGGCTGGCACCAGGGCGCGACCCGGAGCCGCAGCGGCAGTTGCCCGGCCGCGTCGAGTTCGGCGTAGAAGGCGAGGCTGTCCCCGTTGGCGTCCATGGCGTGGCCGCCGGTGAGCCCTGCGGCGGCCATGGCGCGCAGCGTGGCGGCGAGCCGTTCGCGCCGTTCCCCGCGGGTGGGCTGCGGGGCGGTCCGCTCCACGAGTTCACAAGCCGCGTCCTCCAGGAGCAGGCCGGTGGGCCTTCCCGCCGCGTCGCACACCACCTCTGCGGTGGCCTGCCCGAAGGTCCGGGGCCCGTCGACGCCGGCGAGGTCCAGCGCACGCCGGCTGGCCAGCATGGAGTGCGCGTCGAAGAGCTGCAGCAGGGCGGGCACACCGTCGAGTACGGAGTCGAAGGGGGCCGTCGCGACGGGCCGGCCGGCGAAGACATTGGGGTCGAGGCCCCAGCCGTGCAGCCACCCGCCGGGGGCCAGATCACGTACCGCGCCGGCGAGTTCCTCGCGTACCTGCTCCACGTCCGTACAGCGTGAGAGGTCCAGGCCGTGGGTCATCTCGGCGCCCGAGACGGGGTGGATGTGCCCATCGACGAGACCGGGTGTCACCACCGCGCCCTTGAGGTCGATCACGGTGGCCGAGGCGTCCGCGAGGGCGCGGATCTCCTGGTTCCCGCCGAGCGCGGTGATACGTCCGCCGGCCGCGGCGAGCGCGGTCTGCGGCAGGAAGTCGCCGGTGACCGGGTCGAGCAGCCGGGCCGAGAGCAGGATGAGGGAGGTGTCCATGGGGTTCCTCGGTGTTCGCTGGGGGTGGTTCGTCGGGGGCGCCGGGTGATCCCCGGTGATCCCCGGTGTTTTCGGAGAGCGGTCAGTTCGCGGGGGCGGTGAGCGTGCCTGCGGGCAGTCCGAGTTCGCGTTCCGCGGTGGTCGCGGGCATGTTCCGCACTACCGGCGGGTCGTCGCCCAGGTCGCCGCTGTTGACGAGCATGCCGAGCCCGTCCAGGACGACCAGGATCTGAATGGCCGTCAAGGACGGTTCCTCGGTGTGGAATTCGCCCCGGCCGACGCCATCGCGGATGAGCTCTTCGAGCCGCTCGCGCCAGGCGGCCTCCTGGACGGTGACGCGCTCACGCAGCGCGGGCCGGTAGCGGCTGAGGTGCCGGGCGTTGAGCCAGAGCCTGCTGATGTCGTCGTACGACTCCCCGGCCGCCCGCGCGAAGAACCGAGCCAGGTGCTGGGTGACGGTGGCGCCGGCCCGGTCGCGCGGGAGCAGCTCGTCGAGTTCGGAGCCTGCGGCGTTCCCGTACGCCTCGGACACCAGGTCCTCCACGGCCGGGAAGTAGTGACTGATCAGCCCCGGCCGGACGGCCAGCTCATCGGCGATGCGGCGGAGGGTGATGCACTCCAGCCCGTCGGCCAATGCCACCTTGGCGGCCGCGGCAACGATTTCCGCACGTCTCGCCGCAGGATCTTTGCGGATTCGCTTGTTCTGAGTGCTTGACGGCATGGAATCGATGCTATTGAGTGTGCGACCAACAAGCAAGCAGCTGGGTAACAGCATCCGGAGGGCCGCATGGCGTCCACGCTTCCCGAACCGCACCACGACACGCGCGCCGCACAGCAGGAGGCGCCGCCCCCGCCGGACGGGGCGGCCCGTATCGAGGCCCACGGCATCGACCACATCCCCGAGGAGGAACGCCACGGCCACCCGAGGCAGTTGTTCTCCGTCTGGGCCGCGGCGAGCGTCAACTATCTGAGCCTGGTGGTCGGCGGCGCCCTGATCCTCATGGGCCTGACCCTGTGGCAGGCGCTCGCGGTGATCGTGGTGGGCAATCTGTTCTGGGTGTTCACCGGGCTGCTCTCCATATCCGGCCCGTCCGCGGGGGCGCCGAGCGAGGTGATCACCCGGGCCATGTTCGGAATCCGCGGCAACCGCGTGAACAACGCGGTCGTCGGCTGGATGATCTCCGTCTGCTACTTCGCCCTGAACCTGGCCGCGGCGGCGACCGCCGCCTTCGCGCTCGTCGAGCGGACCGGCATCACCGCGAGCACCGGCGTCAAGATCGTCGTCGTACTGGTCATCGCCGCGGTCACCCTGACGATCGGCGTCTACGGACACGCCCTGATCATGAAGCTGTACCTGCCGCTGACGCTCGTCCTCACCGCCGTCTTCGCCGTCGTCGCGGTCGCTGTGTTCCGGCACACGGACTTCTCGTACGAGCCGGCCGAACCGCTCAGCGGCACCGGCCTGTGGACGGCCCTCGTCGCCGGGGTCACCCTGATCGGCTCCGGTCCGCTCTCCTACACGACCAGCGCCGACTTCTCGCGCTATCTGCCCCGGACCACCCCGGCGAGGGCGATCATCGGCTGGACGGCTCTGGGCGGCTTCCTGCCCAGCGTCGTCGTCTGCTCCCTGGGCGCCTTCGCCGCGACGTCCGTCGACATGACCGACCCGCAGTCCGGGCTGGAGAAGATCCTGCCCGGCTGGTTCGACCCGTTCTTCCTCTTCGCCCTGGTCCTCGGCACGATCGCCATCAACGCCCTGACCTCGTACAGCGCGGGACTGGCCCTGCAGGCCGTCGGCATCCGCATCCGCCGCTCCCTCAGCGTGATCGCCGACGGGACCGCCGCCGTCTCGCTCACCCTCTACGGGCTCCTCGTCTCGAACTTCCTCGACACCGTCAACAACGTCCTGCAGCTCACCGTCGTCCTGCTCGGCCCGGCCATGGCCGTCTACGCCACGGACATCGTGCTGCGCCGCAACCGCTACGACGGCCCCGCCCTGATGGACGAGACCCCCGGCAGCCCCTTCTGGTACAGGGCCGGATTCAGCACGGCGGGGGTCCTGGCGCTCGCCGGGGGCGTCGCCGTCTCGGCACTGTGCGTGAACACGCTGTACACCGGGCCGGTCGCCCAGGCCCTGGACGGCATCGACCTCGCCCTGCCCGCCGGTATCGTCGCCGCCTCGGTCAGGGCGAGGTCGATGCCGGCGGGCAGGG
>NZ_JAAGLN010000378.1 GCF_010548145.1 Streptomyces sp. SID10853 | reverse complement strand
CCGCGCGGCGCTGGCCGGGCTGGGGGTGGCGCCCGCCGCGATCCTGAGCGGTGCGCGGGGCGAGCCGCTGTGGCCCGTCGGGATCGTCGGCGCCCTGACGCACTGCGCCGGTTACCGTGCGGCCGCGGTGGCCCGCGCGTCCGGCGTCGTATCGCTGGGCATGGACGCCGAGCCCCATCTCCCGATGCCGGGCGAGGGGGAGCTGCGGCTGGTCACCGTGGACGAGGAGCGGCGGCACCTGCCGGAGCTGGCCGCGCGTAACCCGGACGTCTGCTGGGACCGGCTGCTCTTCAGCGCCAAGGAGAGCGTGTACAAGGCGTGGTATCCGATCACCGGCCGGTGGCTCGGATTCGACGAGGCCGTGATCACGCCGGATCCGGACACGGGCACGTTCACCGCCCGGCTGCTGGTGCCCGGCCCCGTGGTCGCCGGGGAGCGGCTCACCGGGTTCGACGGGACCTGGGCGATCGAGAACGGCCTGATCCGCACCACGGTCGCCGTCCACCACTGACAGCGGCGCGCCGCTCGGGCAGCGGTGTCCTGCTCGGACAGGGCACCATGCTCGAACAGTGCGTGAAGTGTGCGCGTGCGTGCTCGTAACTGCGCTAACCGAGGTTTTTCCGAGCAGCTCTTGTCATTTATGGCGGGTGCAGGGCAGGATCAGTGCGACGTGGCAGGTCAGGACACCGGATTCCGCCGCACTGGACAGCAGGCGACACCACAGCCGACCGGCCGTACCGCACCGCTTCCGCACATCTGCGTTTAAGGAGCACCATGCAAGACCTCCGTATCGGAGTGGTCGGCCTCGGTCTGCGGGCCAATCTGGCCGATGCCGCCCACCACCCCGGCGCCGGGTCCGTCGTGGCCGCCGTCGCCGACACCGACCCGGCCGTGCGGGCCGGGGTCGCTGACCGGTTCCCCGGGGCCGTCGCGGTGGACGACTACCGCAAGCTGCTCGACGACGACACCGTCGACGCCCTCGTCGTGGCCACCCCCGACGACACCCACGAGGCCGTCGCCTGCGACATCCTGCGGGCGGGCAAGCCGGTGTACGTGGAGAAGCCGCTCGGTATCACCGTCGAGCAGTGCGACACCATCCTGCGCACCGCGTACGAGACCGGCACCCGGCTCTACGTCGGCCACAACATGCGGCACATGGGCGTGGTGCGGCTGATGCGCGACATCATCGCGCGCGGCGACATCGGTGAGCCGAAGACCGTGTGGGTACGGCACTTCGTCTCGTACGGCGGCGACTACTACTTCAAGGACTGGCACGCCGACCGCACCCGCACCACCGGGCTGCTGCTCCAGAAGGCCGCGCACGACATCGACGTGGTGCACTGGCTGGCGAACGGCTACACCTCGCGGGTCAACGCCATGGGCGACCTGATGGTGTACGGGGACCTGCCGCGCCGCGAGCCGGGCACCCCCCGGCCGGACGGCTGGCTGCGGGAGTTCGACTGGCCCCCGGCCACCCGCAAGGACCTCAACCACGTGGTGGACGTCGAGGATGTGTCCGTCATGAACATGCGGCTGGACAACGGTGTGATCGCCGCCTACCAGCAGTGCCACTTCAGCCCCGACTACTTCCGCAACTACACGGTCATCGGGACCGAGGGGCGCCTGGAGAACTTCGGCGACCGGCCCGGCGACGAGGTGAAGGTCTGGAACACCGGGCCCACCGGCTACCGGGCCGACGCCGACGCGGTCTACAAGGTGCCCGAGTCGAAGGGCTCGCACGGCGGTTCGGACGAGCGGATCATCGGCGAGTTCTGCCGCTTCGTCAGGGACGGCGGGGTCACCGACACCTCGCCGGTCGCGGCCCGGATGAGTGTGGCCGCCGGAGTGATGGCCACGCAGTCACTCCGGGACGGCGGTGCGCCGTACGATGTGCCGCCGCTCGACCCGGAGCTGATCGCCTACTTCGAGTCGGGTCAGCGGCGGGACGCGGCCCCGGCGCCCGCCCCGCGGTGACCGCTCCCCCCTGATGGCCGCGCACGCCGCGGTCGCCGCTCGTACCGCGGCGGCCGCTCACACGGCGATGACTTCGACGCCGGCGTCGGTGAAGAGGGCTGTCATCTCCTCGCTGATGCCGGTGTCCGTGACCAGCGTGTCCACCTGATCGGTGGTGCAGATCCGGGCGAAGGCGCGGGTGCCGAGCTTGGTGGAGTCCGCGGCGACGACCACCCGCTCGGCCCGCTCGCACAGCAGTCGGTTGATGCCCGCCTCGTCCTCGTGGTGTGCGGCGGCGCCATGGGTGACGTCGAAGCCGTTCACGCCGAGGACGGCGGTGTCCATGGTGATCTGGCCGAGGACACCGTCGGCGAGGGGGCCCGTCAGCTCGTACGACTGGGGGCGGGCGACCCCGCCGGTCACCACGATCTTGAACTGGGGCCTGATCGCCAGCTCGTTGGCGATGTTCAGTGCGTTGGTCACGACGGTCAGCGCCGGGGTCCCGGACGCCAGATCCGGCCGGATCGCGAGCGCGCGGGCCACCTCGGTGGTGGTGGTGCCGCCGGTCAGGCCCACCGCCTCGCCCGCGGTGATCAGCTCGGCGACGGCCTGCGCGATGCGCTGCTTCTCGGAGGCGCGGCGGGCCGTCTTGTAGCGGAGCGGGAGTTCGTAGCTGACACCGTGGACGACGGCGCCGCCGCGGGTGCGTACCAGCATCTGCTGCTGGGCGAGCTGGTCGAAATCGCGCCTGATGGTGGCGGCCGAGACATCGAGCGCGAGAGCCGCCGCTTCGACATCGAGACGGCCCTGCTCGACGAGCAGTTCCAGGAGTGCCTTCCAACGCGCGTCGCGGGACTGGGACATCTCTCGCACTCTCCTCTTCGGTGGAACGCTGTGACCTTAACCCAGAAACGTCTACGTGCTTGATTGTGCTTGAAACAAGGAAGTATCTTGCAGAAACAATCAATACTTTGAGGGGTGGATCAGCATGAGCCATGTCCAGAACGAGCTGGCCAGTCAGCCCGAGTGCTGGGAGCGCGCCGCGGCGCTGGCCGGGAGCCAGGCGGCGGCGCTGCCGGCCGCCGGTGAGCGCGTCGCGATCGTCGGCTGCGGCACCTCGTGGTTCATGGCGCAGGCGGTGGCCGCGCTGCGGGAGGGGGCCGGGCAGGGCGAGACCGATGCGTTCGCCGCGTCCGAGTTCCCCTTCAGCCGCAGCTACGACCGGGTGATCGCGCTCAGCCGCTCGGGCACCACGACCGAAGTGCTCGAACTCCTCGCCAGGGTACGCGGAAAGGCCCGTACGACCGCCATCACCGGTGACCCCAAGACCCCGGTGATGGAGGCCGCCGACGACATCGTCGTCCTCGACTTCGCCGACGAGCAGTCCGTCGTCCAGACCCGGTTCGCGACCACCGCGCTCACCCTGCTCCGCGCCCACCTCGGTCTGCACACGGACTCCGTCGTGGCCGACGTGCGGACCGCGCTCGCCGAGCCGCTGCCCGAAGGGCTCGTCGACTGCTCGCAGTTCACCTTCCTCGGCCGCGGCTGGAGCAACGGTCTGGCGCAGGAGGCCGCGCTGAAGATGCGGGAGGCGTCGCTCTCCTGGACCGAGGCGTACCCGGCCATGGAGTACCGCCACGGCCCGATCAGCATCACCACCGAAGGGACCGCCACCTGGATGTTCGGCGAGACCCCGGAGGGCCTGGAGGAGCAGGTCCGCGCCACCGGCGGAATGTGGGTGGCCGGCGGTCTCGACCCGCTCGCCGAGCTGGTACGGGCGCAGCGTCTCGCCGTCGCCATCGCGGCCGCCCGCGGCCTCGACCCGGACTCGCCGCGCCACCTCACCCGCTCCGTCATCCTCGACGAGGGCTGAGCGATGGCCCTTGCCGAGAGCGGAGCGCTGGTCGCCGGTGCCGCCGCGCGGCGCGGCGCGGTGGCCGCGTTCAACATCATCACGCTGGAGCACGCGGAGGCCGTGATCTCCGGCGCCGAGGCCGCCGGTGCCCCGGTGATCCTGCAGATCAGCGAGAACGCGGTGAAGTACCGGCAGGGCCAGGTGCTTCCGCTGGCCCGCGCCGCCGCGGAACTGGCCGCTGCGGCATCCGTACCGGTCGCCCTCCACCTCGACCATGTGAAGAGCGACGCTCTGCTGCGGCAGGCCGCCGACGCCGGGTTCAGCTCGGTGATGTACGACGCCGCGCATCTGCCGTACGCGGAGAACCTCGCCGCGACCCGGTCCGCGGCCGCCTGGGCGCACGCCCAGGGGCTGTGGATCGAGGCCGAGTTGGGCGAGGTCGGCGGCAAGGACGGCGCGCCGCCGCTGGAC
>NZ_JAAGLN010000377.1 GCF_010548145.1 Streptomyces sp. SID10853 | reverse complement strand
GCACCGGCGAGGGCGCCGGCCGGGCTGCCCGCACCGGTGGCGGCGAGTGCGCCGGCGTCCGTGCCGTTCCCACCGACGGAACCGCCCACCGGACCTCCCGCCGAACCGCCTCCGACGGTGGAGCCGCCCGTGGTGCCGGGGTCTCCGCCCGTGCTGCCGCCGGCCGCGGTGCCGCCGGTGGAACCGGCCGGGAGGTGGGCGTCCGCGCTGAGGGCGAGTGCCACCGTCACCGGGTCGATGGCGTCGCCCGCGTGGTAGAGGGAGCCCGTGGTGTCGTTGGCGAACTGGGCCGCGCCGTCCGCGGTGAAGACCGCCGGGACGTTCTTGAGCTGGACCACATCGTCCTGGGCCGTGTAGGTGGCCCCCGAGAGGTCGAGCGAGGCGAAGTCGACGTCCTGGTGCACCCCCTGGGGTGTGGTGACATCCGCGCTCAGCGTGCCCGCGGCGCCCTTGGCCACGATGTGGATGTCCGAGAGCGCGATGTCGAGTTGGTGCGCGCTGTAGAGGAACCGCACGCTGCCGTCGAAGGCGGCGCTCAGCGTCTTCTTCCCGCTGTCCAGGTCCGCCTGGGCGAGCGGGAAGGCGAAGCCGTCCCCGCTCTTCTTCGCTCCGGCTGCCGTGCTGATCTCACCGCCGCTGAGGATGTACGTACGGAAGGACTTCTTGACGCCCCAGGAGAGCGTGCCGTCCACCACCCGGCCGGACGGCTCCGCGGGCCCGGCCGGGGTCCCGGTGGATGTGGGACTCGTGGACGTGGGCCCGGTGGTGGGGCTCCCGGTGGGCCCCCCGGTCGGCCCGGTGCTGGGCCCTGTACTCGGGGCGGTGCTGGGGCCGGTACTCGGTTCCGTGCTGGGGCCGGTGCCCGGATCCGTACTGGGGCCGGTGCCCGGATCCGTACTGGGGCCGGTGCCCGGATCCGTACTGGGGCCGGTGCCCGGATCCGTACTGGGGCCGGTGCTCGGATCCGTACCGGGATCCGTCGGGGCTCCGAACTCCAGCCGTACCGTGACGGGATCGCCGGCGGCCCCGGCGTACGACGCCGAGCCCAGCACGTCCCCCGCCTCCTCCGTGAGGGTCGCGGGCAGGTCCTCCATCGAGGCGCCGGCCGCCTTCACTTCGGCGAGCGGAACGTCCTGCCGGGTGCCGCCGTCCTGGGTCACATCGGCGGTGATCCGCTGTGCACCACTGTCGAACCGCAGGTCGGACAGGGTGACTTCGAAGCCGTGACCCTTGGGCGGCGCGGGCGACGAGAAGGTGACGCTGCCGCCGAAGGCCGCCTTCACCGTGTGCGCGCCGGGGTCGTACGCGCCCTGCGCGCCGCCGAACCGGAAGCTGCCGTCGGTGTTGGTCTCAGCGCCCTCGGCCGTTCTTATCTCACCGGCGGCCATGCCGGTGACGTACGAGCGGTACGACTTCTTGACGCCCCAGTCCAGAGTGCCGCCCGTGATGTTCAGCGGTGCCTTGGGCGGTCCGTCCGCGGCGAGTGCGGGCAGGGCGAAGGCGGTGGCGCCGAGCGCGGTCACGGTGGCGACAGCGACGGCGAGCGCCATCGGGCGACGGGTAACAGCCATGATCAGGTGTCTCCTTGAGAGGTTGCCGACGTGACGGCGTAGCGAAATGACAGAGCGACTTGGCGACTTGGTGACTTGGTGATGCGGTGACTTGGCGGCGAAGGCGGCCGGGAGGGAGAGCCCCGGTCAGCGCTGCCGTGCGCCCCGGCGTCTGCGGACGGCCAGGAACACAAGAGCGGCGGCGACGAGTACCCCCGCGCCGAGGCCGGCGTACGTCCCGGTGCGGCCGTCCGCCGACCGGGCCGCCGTGTCAGTGCCGGCGGCGGCCCGGTGCCCGGCATTGGGCGCCGGGGCGGGTGTGGCGCTCGCCGTGCTGCCCAGGTCGGGCAGGGCGGGCAGGGCCGCCTTGTCGTCGATGGCGACGGCCAGCGACACCGGGTCCATCGCGGTGCCCGGCCGGTACATCGAGCCGAGGAGTTTCGCCCCGCCCGCGGTCAGTTCGGTGGGCGCCTCGTCGAGTGCGATCAGGCCGTGGTCGGCGGTGAGCCGCCCTGCCTTGAAGGTCACCACGGGCGTCCCGGCCGCGGAGAGGGTGCCCCTGCCGCCCTCGACCTTGACGGCCAGACCGGCCAGCCGCACGTCCAGCCGGGTCCCGGTGAAGCGGACCGTGCCGGTGAAGTGCGCGTCGAGGGTCTGCTTCTTCTCGTCGTACGTGCCCCTGCCTCCGGCGAAGCGGAAGAGCGCACCGCCGTCCTGGGCCCCGTCCGACAGGGTCCACTTGCCCCGGGCGACGGCCCCGGTCACGTACTCACGGTAGGTCCGGCGCACCCCCCAGTCGACGGCGGCGTCGCGGATGGCCCCTGCGGCGCTGTCCTTGGCGGCCTTCCCCGTCGGCTTCCCGGCCGTCGGCGTGCCGGAAGGCTTCCCGGAGGGCCCGCCCGGGTGCGCGGCCGGCGTCAGCACATCGGCCGACAGGCTCACCGGGTCGAGCGCCGTACCGGCCGTGTAGTAACCGGCGAACGCGGTGGCACCCTGCGAAGTGAGCGTGGCAGGAAGGGAATTGAGGGCGATCGGGCTGCCGCCGCCCTTCATGTCGACGCCGGACAGCGCGAGCGTGGCGAGGGGCACCTGCGCCGATGTGGTGAACCGCCCGGTGGCCCTGGACCTGCTGACCATGTCGGCGTAGAGCGTGCCGTGCCCGGCGGAGATCCGGACAGTGGGGCGGCTGATGGTGAGGTCGAGTTCCTGGGTGCCGTCCGGTTTCCGGTGGCCGGTGAAGTGGACCCCGCCGGAGAAGGCCGCGGTGAAGGCGCCGCTGTCCGGGTCGTACGAACCGGCCGCCGAGTGGAACCGGAAGCGGCTCCCGCCCACCGTGGCGGCCCCGCCCCGCAGCCCCCAACTCCCCTTGGCAATGGGGCCGGTGACATAGCTCTGGAAGGAGGACTTGATCCCCCAGTCGAGCCGGCCGCCCCGCACCGTACGGCTTGCCGCGTGGGCCGTGGACGCCGGGAACAGGACCGTGAGCAGGGCCGCCGTCAAGGCCGCGAGGAGTGCGACGGCAAGGACACGGACCGGTCTGAACGGCAGCATGGAATCCCCCCGAAGGGCTGGCGAGTGAGGTAAGGCTAACCTAAGCTATCCCCGACTCGGCTGGAAGCCCTCCGGCCCGGGAACCCCGACAGAACCGACAGGACGGTGTCCTCCGTGCGCACATCCCGGACGGCCGGTGTACTGCTCTCCGCGCTCGCCCTCGCCCTGGCCGCCACCGGCTGCGGTACGGAGACCACGCCCGCCGCGCGATCCACCGGCGGCACGGGCACCGCGTCCGCCGCCGCCCCCGCCGACCGCGTCGAACCCCTCGCAGCAGCGCCGCACCCCCGGCTCCCCGCGCACATACGTTCCGCGGACGGGCGGCGGGTGACGGTCACTTCGACGGACCGGATCGTTCCGCTGACCGGCAGTCTGAGCGAGATCGTCTTCACTCTCGGACTGGGCAAGCACGTGGTCGCCCGCGACATCACCGCCACTTTCGAGCAGGCACGGAAGCTGCCGTTGGTGACCCGCGCGCACGACGTGTCGGCGGAGGGCGTCCTCTCGCTGCGGCCGACCGTCGTGCTCGCGGACACCACGACAGGGCCCGTGGAGGCCATCGGCCAGATACGGGACGCGGGCATCCCGCTGGTCGTCGTCGGCCCGGCGAAGGGCCTAGGCGACATCGGCCGCCGGATCGACGCGGTGGCCGGTGCGCTCGGCGTGCCGGAATCGGGCGCGGCGCTGAAGCAGCGCACCGCCCAACGGATCGACGCCGTAAGGAAGTCCGTCCCCGTACGGAAGGGCCGGGCCAGGCCCCGGGTCGCCTTCCTCTATCTGCGCGGCAGCGCCTCCGTCCATCTGCTCGGCGGACGGGACTCCGGGGCCGCCTCGCTCCTGGAGGCGGCCGGTGCGGTCGACGCGGGCAAGGCGTCCGGTCTCGACAAGGACTTCACCCCGATCACCAGCGAGGCCCTCGCCAGGGCCGCCCCCGACGCGCTCCTGGTCATGACGGCGGGGCTCGCTTCGGTCGGCGGCATCGACGGCCTGGTGAAACTGCCCGGGGTGGCCGAGACCCCGGCCGGTATGGACCGCCGGGTCGTCGCGATCGACGACGGGGTGCTGCTGAACTACGGGCCGCGTACCGACCAGGTACTGAAGTCCCTGGTCGCGCAGTTGTACGCGAACGGGAAGTGACCCATGACCACCCGTACCCCCGCCCCCGCACCGGCCGGGAGCACATCGGCGGGGCCGGC
>NZ_JAAGLN010000376.1 GCF_010548145.1 Streptomyces sp. SID10853 | reverse complement strand
CGCCGCCGCGCGCACAGCGCGGGATCAGCCGCGCAGCGCGACCGCCGACACCAGGAGCACGGCGAGCGCCATCGCGAGGAACAGCAGATAGGCCCCCAGCGCCCGCCCCCGGTCTCCGGCGGCCAGCTGCCTGGCCAGCACCCATCCGAACACCACGGCCTCGGCCCCGGCGCCGGCGACCCCGGCAGCCGGCCACCGCAACCCCAGCAGTACGGCGACGGTCGCGACCGTGTGCACCGCCCCGAGAAGCGAGACGACCCAGAGCCGCCGCCCGGCGACGACCCCCAGGCGCGTGAGCTGATCGAGCCGCTCCAGCCCCGCCCGGCTCCGCGCCACGGACGCGATCGCCGATGGCACGACCTCCAGCAACAGCAGAACGCTCAGAACCACCCGCAGTACGAACACGCCAGCCCCGCCCCGATCGGTACGCCGGTCCCGGCACCTGTCCGGAAACAGGCCGGGAAACGACCGAAGGCCCAGCACATGATGTGCTGGGCCTTCGGACTTGAGTAGCGGGGACAGGATTTGAACCTGCGACCTCTGGGTTATGAGCCCAGCGAGCTACCGAGCTGCTCCACCCCGCGTCGGTAAACCCAACTCTACGGCATGCGCGGGGGTGGTTCGAACCATGACCGGGAACAGCTCCCGCCGGAAGGCTTCCGGGCCACACAGAAACGTCCCGCCCGGCAGAAGCCGAAGCGGGACGCTTCATCGCAGGTCAGCAGGAGATCCTCCGCGACCTTCACCCGTAGACCGTGTGGGACTCGAACCCACAACCAATGGATTAAAAGTCCACTGCTCTGCCAATTGAGCTAACGGTCCGTGCTGACGCACCCCCCGAGCATAGCGGGAGCGTGCCCCGCAGCCGATCGGGTATCCCCCACCGGGCACGTCGAACTCCGGCCGGCGGGCGGTGCGGGCCGTCGGCCGGAGTGGCGTGGCCGAGCGGTGGGATCCCGCCCGGAGGACGCCCGTTGCGCCGCTCAGGGGGTGTCAGGGCCCTGGAGTACCTGGAGGTAGTTGCCGTCCGGGTCCAGCAGGGTGGAGAAGATCCATCCGCCCCCGGTGTCCTCGACCGGCCTGACCCAGGTGACGCCGAGGGTGTTGAAGTGCCGCTCGGCCGCCCGGATGTCGCGCACCACGATGTTGACCAGGTGCCGGCCGGGCTCGGCGGCCTTGTCCGCCACATCGTCGCGGCGGTCGAAGCCGATGACCGCCTGCCGGCCGATGATCAGCATGTGCCCCTCCCAGCGGGCGCCCAGCGGCTCCAGTGCGGCGCGGTACCACTCGATGAGGGGTTCGGGGTCCGTGCTGCCGAGGACGACGCCGAGTCCGGTGATGTTGCCCGGGGTTGTCATGGGGTGTGCCTCCTTCTCGTCTTCATCTTTCGGATCTCCAGGAGGTGACCGCCCCGGATCACGAAAGTCATCGGCCGGCGCCGGACCGGTCCCGGACACGGCTGAGCGGGCCCCTCCGCGAAGGAGGAGCCCGCTCAGTGATGCGACGGTTCACCGGTTCACCCGGCGCACCGGCCCCGGCTCACGCCGGCAGGCAGGTGTCAGCTGTTGCGCTTCCAGCGCGGCTTGTCGTCGCGGCGGCCGAACGAACCGGTGCCGGTGCCCGTACCGGTCGTGCGGTGGTCGTCGCGGCGGCCGGTCGGACGGTCGCTGCTGCCGGAGCGGAAGCCGCCGGTGGGGCGGTCGTCACGGCGGTCACGGTTGAACGGACGGTCGCTGCCGCGGTGGCCGCCGGTGGGGCGGTCCTCACGGCGCTGGAAACCACCGCGGTCGTCACGGCGGTCGCCGCCACGGAAACCACCGGACGGGCGGTCGTTGTCACGACGCTCGCCACCACGGAAACCACCACCGGAACCACCCGACGGACGGTCGTCACGGCGGAAGCCGCCACCGTTGCCACCGCGGTCGTCACGGCGGTCGCCGCCACGGAAACCACCGGACGGGCGGTCGTTGTCACGACGCTCGCCACCACGGAAACCACCACCGGAACCACCCGACGGACGGTCGTCGCGACGGAAGCCGCCACCGTTGCCACCGCGGTCGTCACGGCGCTGGAAACCGCCGCGGTCACCACCGCGGTCGTCACGGCGCTGGAAGCCACCGCGGTCACCACCACGGTCGCCGCCGCGGTATCCACCACGGTCGCCGCCCCGGTCGTCACGGCGCCCGAAGTTGCCGCGGTCGTCGCGGCGCTCCTCGCGCTGCTCCGCCCTCGGCTGCTCCGGCACGGCGGCCGCGATCTCGGCCTCGGCGGCCTGCAGCACCTCGGCGACAGCGGCCTCGGGGTCGTCACCGCGCTCGCGGGCGGCACGCGCCACCAGACGGTCGGCCTCCTCGCGCAGCTCGGTCGCCCGGCGCTGGATGCGCTCCAGCTCACGGGTGAGGTCCTTGGCCTCGCGCTCCGCCTGCTTGGCGGCGTTGTTAGCGGAGTCGGCCTGGACCTCGGTCAGCGAACGGGCACCGGTGATCTCGGCGACCTCGGGCTCGAAGGCCCCGGCCCCCTGGACGATGTGGCGCGTGGCGTCGACGCCCGCGTCCTCCATCAGCCGGAAGATCTGCCGGCGCTGGTGCGGCAGCGACAGCGAGACGACCGTGCCGGACTTGCCGGCGCGGGCGGTACGTCCCGAGCGGTGCAGGTAGTCCTTGTGGTCCCCGGCCGGGTCCACGTTCAGGACCAGGTCGATGCCGTCGACGTGGATACCGCGGGCGGCGACGTCGGTCGCGACGAGCGCGTTGACGTAACCGTCCTTGAAGTCGGCGAGCACGCGGGTCCGGGCGCCCTGGGTCATACCGCCGTGCAGGGCGTCCGCCTTGACGCCCGACTCGACGAGCTGCTCGGCGATACGGTCGGCGCCCAGCTGGGTCCGTACGAAGATGATCGTGCGGCCCTTGCGGGCGGCGATCGCGGCCGTGACGGGCGCCTTGTCCTTCGGCTTCACGACGAGGACGTGGTGCGACATGGTCGAGACGTTGCCCTGGGCGCTGTCCACCTCGTGGCTGACCGGGTTGGTCAGGTAGCGCTTGACCAGCGTGCCGATCTCGTTCTCCATGGTGGCGGAGAAGAGCATCCGCTGGCCGCCGCCGGGGATCTGGTCGAGCAGCTCGGTGACCTCGGGCAGGAAGCCCAGGTCGGACATCTGGTCGGCCTCGTCGAGGACGGCGACCTGGACGCTCGCCAGCGAGCAGGCGCCGCGGTTGATGATGTCGCGCAGCCGGCCCGGGGTGGCGACGAGGACGTCGACGCCGCGCTCCAGGGCGTAGATCTGGTTGGACATCGACGTACCGCCGCAGACGACCTTCATCTTCAGGCCGAGCACGTCGCCGTACGGCTGGAGCGCGTCCGCGACCTGCATCGCGAGCTCACGGGTCGGGGTGAGGATGATGCCGCGCGGCTTCTTCTTCTCGGTGTGCCCGCCGGCGAGCGTCGCCAGCAGCGGGAGGCCGAAGGAGAGGGTCTTGCCGGAGCCGGTACGGCCACGGCCGAGGATGTCCTTGCCGGCCAGGGCGTCCGGGATGGTCGCCGCCTGGATCGGGAAGGGCGCGGTGACGCCGTTCTGGGCGAGCTTGCGGACGATGCCGTCGGGGAGGCCGAGGGACCCGAAGGTCACGGTCGGCTCGGCGGGCTCTTCGTCGGTGACCGGCTCGGCGGCGACGGGCTCGCGGGTGGCGGCCTCATCGGCGGCGGGCTCGGTGGTGACTGCGGCCTCAGCGGCGTTGTCACCGGCGGCCACGGCCTCGGCGACGGCCTCTTCGACCTCGACCACGACAGCCTCGGCGTCGGCGACGATCTCGTCGTTCTCGGGCATGACGGCGTGGTCAGAACTGAAATTGGACATGCGAAATGCGAAACCTTCCGGAGTCTCGGCACGCGCCCATAACTCCGTGAATCGCTATTTCGACCGCCTCAATGCGGACCAGTCACGGTAAGGGAGAGAACGCGCCTCGGGGCGCTCTTCGTCTCTTGTTGATCAAGAAACACAGTGGCGCCGGGCAATGGGATCAAACGATCTACTACCATACTCACCCTTCCCCCTCCCTGGCAAACCCGGCCTGCCGCACCGGCTCGGCCTGCGGTGATGCCAGCGGAATCAGCATCGCTTCGGACCGCTTGGCGGGGCCTGCGGACGGTGCAGTCGTCGCCCCGGGCGGCGAGCTTCCGGGGTCGGGCGTCGGGCTCGTACGCGGTGGGTCCGACGGCTGCCTGGGCGGCGTCGGGTCACCGCCGGGCGGCGTCGGGCGGCCGGACGGCCTGCCTCCGTGCCCCGGTTTACGGCCCGGCCCCG
>NZ_JAAGLN010000375.1 GCF_010548145.1 Streptomyces sp. SID10853 | reverse complement strand
GTCAGGGCGCGGCCGGCGCCGGGACCGCACCCGGCGCCCGCACCCGGCCGCCGGCAGCCGGTCCGTACTCGGTCCGTACTCGGTCCCCGCCCGATCCGTACCCGCGTGTTCGTCGCCGCAGCCCGTCGGCGGGGCCCGCGCACCGTACTGTGCGCAAGGTGATTGAGACGATCGTGTTCGACGTCGGCGAGACCCTCATCCGGGACGACCGGTACTGGCGGTCCTGGGCGGACTGGCTCGGAATCCCCTCCCACACCGTGTCCGCGCTCGTCGGCGCCGTCACCGCGCGAGGACGTGACCACACCGACGCTCTGCAACTGCTCAAACCCGGCATGGACATCGCGGAGGCGTACCGCGCACGGGAGGCCGCGGGCCGGGGCGAACACCTCGACGAGAGCGATCTCTACCCCGATGTGCGTCCCGCCCTCTCGGCGCTGCGCGGGCTCGGGTACCGGGTCGTTGTCGCCGGCAACCAGACGGTGAAAGCAGGCACGTTGCTGCGCGGGCTCGACCTGCCCGCCGACCTCGTCGCCACGTCGGACGAGTGGGGCGTGGCCAAGCCGGACCCGGCCTTCTTCGAGCGGGTCGTCGCCGCGTCGGGCGCGGCTCCGGACGCCACGCTGTACGTGGGCGACCACCCGCAGAACGACATCTTTCCCGCCAGGGCGGCCGGGCTGCGCACCGCGCATCTGCGGCGCGGGCCGTGGGGGCACATGTGGGCCGACGACCCCGAAGTGGTCGCCGCGGCGGACTGGCGGGTCAGCAGTCTGACCCGGCTCGCGGCGGCCCTGGCCGAGTATCACGCGGCGGGCACTTCCTGACGGGTCCGGCCGTTGTCTCTCCGTAAAGAGTGATCAAAATGGTCACCAGGTGAACGAGGAGACGGCTGATGGCCCTGTGGGACCGCTTCAAGGACTCTGCGAAGACGATGCAGACGCAGCTCGACGCGAAGAAGAACGACCTCAAGAGCGGCGGATTCCGGGACGCCAGCATGGCCATGTGCGCGCTGGTCGCCGCGGCCGACGGCTCCATCGACGCCGCGGAGCGGCAGCGGGTCGCCTCGCTGATCGCCACCAACGAAGTCCTGAAGAACTTCACGGCGGACGATCTGCAGACTCGTTTCAACGACTACTGCCAGAAGCTCACCACCGACTTCGACTTCGGCAAGGTCAGCATCCTGCAGACCATCGGCAAGGTCAGCAAGAAGCCCACCGAGGCGCGCGCCGTCATCCAGATCGGCATCGTGATCGGCGGCGCCGACGGTGACTTCGACAAGGCCGAGCAGGCCGTGGTCCGCGAGGCGTGCTTCGCCGTCGGGATCGCCCCCACGGAGTTCGACCTGTAGGAACGGCAGCGCCGTACCGCGCGGTCCCGCCGCACAGCGCCGCTTCTGCGCCGCGCTGTGCGGCCTCACGGACCGCCCGGTCAGCTGCTCCTGGTCACCCCTCCTCCGCCGACAGCCGCCACAGCGGCGGGACGTGCCGGGAGGGGGACGCCGTGCTGAGGTGGTGGCGGAGTTCCGCCAGTTCCGTCGGGGACAGGGCCAGTTCCTCGGCTATCCGGCGGGTGGTGACATAGGCGATCCCGTCGGCCGCGGTGCGCCGTTCCCACGCGGCGAAGCGCTCGGGCAGGGGCCGTGGTTCACCGGGTGCGGCGTGGCCCCCGGGTGACTCGCTCGTCTCCGGGCCCGGTCGGGCCGCGCGGGCGCGCTCTCTGGCGACCTCGGAGAAGCCGCAGACCCGTTCGCTCGCCCGTTCCGCGTCCGCGAGGCTCGTACTCCCCGCCAACGCCCGTGCCAGCGGGTTGATTTCGAGAGCACGGGCCAGGGGCAGCCGGTAGACGTGCGGGCTGGCGTCGCCGAGTGTGACGGGGCGCGGGGCGTCGCGGGTGCCGCAGACTCCGCGTACCCCCCGGGCCGCCGCGACCAGCAGCGCGCCCGCCTCCGACGGGTGCCAGTCGAAGACCGCCCGGACGGACCGGGTGTCCGCGGAGGTCAGAGTGAGCAGCGGGTCGCCGAGCCGCGGCAGCAGCACGGCCTCCGGTACCTCGGAGTCGAGTCCGGGGCCCGCGACATGGACCGAGGCGGGGATCCCGCTCTGCGCGCAGGCGGCGAGGACCAGCGCGTCCCCGAGCGGGCTGCGCAGGGTGGGTTCGGTGCCGTCGGTCAGGATGTCGCCGCCGACATCGACGACATCGACCCGGCCGGCCTCGCAGTACGCGGCGGCCTCCGCGATCTGCCGCGCGAGCCCCACCGCCCCCTCGTAGGGGTCCAACAGGCCCAGCGCAGGCCGCAGATCGCCCGCGAGCCTGGGCAGCAGCGAGCCGGCCGGCGGACGGGGCGCGGAGTCCGGGGTGACCAGCCGAAGGGTGGGGCCTGCCGGGACCGTGCCGGTGAAGTCGGCCGGCCGGCGCGGCCCCGGCACCGGGTCGACGACCAGCCGCTCCCAGGCGTACGTCAGCACGAGGGCGGGCTCGTCCGGTCCGTGCAGAGCGGCGTGCACCATCGCCGTCGCGATGGCGTCGCCGCCACCGCCGGCCGCTATGAGTAGTCGCTTCATGGACGACATGGTTATCGCAGCGGGACCGGACTTTCAGCCCAACTCACCTTCCGGCGGCGGCCGCGGGCGCCGCCATCGCAGAGGTGCGGATTTTCGGCAAGTCACGGAAACATCCAAATTGGGCAAAGAGAAAGCCAAACAGTTCGGTATTTCGTCTCATGCCATCCCTGACGCTCTGTCGATCATGCTGTCACGTGGCGCGACTTTCACCTGGGCTCCGATCGACTCCGGAAGGAAGCATCACGGAAGTGACAACCTCTGTACCGGTCCACATCTCCCGTTCCGTTCCCGATGAACCGACCACGCCGTACAAGCAGTACGTGTACGCCTACCCGCACCAGAAGGCATACCGGCTCGGGACGGAGCGGCCGCTCCTCACCGATTTATGGGCCGGTGAGCGGCTCGACGCGCTCTCCCTCTACGTCCACATCCCCTTCTGCGAGATGCGTTGCGGCTTCTGCAACCTCTTCACCC
This sequence comes from Streptomyces sp. SID10853, assembly GCF_010548145.1. GTDB lineage: Bacteria > Actinomycetota > Actinomycetes > Streptomycetales > Streptomycetaceae > Streptomyces. The sequence continues at coordinate 1,288 of NZ_JAAGLN010000375.1, read as the reverse complement.
GCACCGGCGCACCCGGGGAGGTCACCCGGAACTTCCTGCGCACCCTGGAGCGGCAGGCCCGCGTCACCCGGGAGGCCCTGGAGGCCAACGGCACACCGGGGTTCACCCTCGCGGCGTTCGGGGGCGGCACCCCGACCTACCTCACGGCGGACGAACTGGTCCAGCTCTGCGACATCTGCGAGAACGTGATGGGCGCGGACCTCAGGGCGGTGCCGTGGTCGGTCGAGACCTCTCCCGCCACCGCCACCGCCGACCGGATCGCGGTCCTCTCGGAACGCGGCGCCACCCGGCTGAGCATCGGCGTGCAGAGCTTCATCGACGAGGAGGCGCGTGCCGCCGTACGGCCGCAGAAACGTTCCGAGGTGGAGGAGGCCCTCGGCCGGCTGAAGGAGGCCGCCTTCCCGATCCTCAACATCGACCTCATCTACGGCATCGACGGCCAGACCGAACAGAGCTTCAAGGTGTCGCTGGACGCGGCGCTCGGCTGGGAACCGGAGGAGATCTACCTCTACCCGCTGTACGTACGCCCGCTGACCGGTCTCATGGCCCGGCACGACAAGAGCGGCGAACTCTGGGACGAGCAGCGGCTGCGGCTCTACCGGTACGGGCGGGAGTATCTGCTCGCGGCCGGCTACCGGCAGACGTCGATGCGGGTCTTCAGCCGGATCGGCACCGCCGCCGTGGACGGCGCGGACGACAGCAACATCAGTGAGTACAACCAGCAGGCCGGGATGGTCGGACTGGGCGTCGGCGCACGGTCGTTCACGACCGATCTGCACTACACGACGGACTACGCGGTCGCCGTGCCCGAGGTCAGGCGCATCATCGACGACTACATAGCGACGCCGACCGACGAATTCCGGCGCGCCCAGTGGTCCTTCCGCATGGACGACGACGAGCGACGCCGGATGTTCATCCTGCACATGCTGCTGGAGGCCGAGGGGATGGACGTCGAGCGCTACCGGTCGCGGTTCGGCACCCTTCCGCAGGACGACTTCCCCGCCCAGTTCGCGCTGGTCACCGAGCGCGGCTGGCTCACCAGCGAGGGCGGCACGCTGCGGCTGACCCCGGAGGGGATGGCCTGGGCGGACGCCATCGGCCCGCTGTTCTTCTCCCCCAGGGTCAAGGACGCCATGTCGTCCTACCGGGACCGCTGAGCAGGTACTGCCCCTAGTCCGGCCATGTCTCTCCGTGCGCTCCCGTCCGGGCAGCGCGGGAGGCATGGTCCGCACCGTTTCCCGCGCCGTCCGCCGGCCGTGCGGGCGGCGCCGGCGGTCCGCCCGCGGCC
>NZ_JAAGLN010000374.1 GCF_010548145.1 Streptomyces sp. SID10853 | reverse complement strand
TCGCACCCCGGCGGCGGGCTCGCACACGCCGGGATGTCGGGGGCGCTGGCCGCCGGGCTGATCGTCGAGGGCGAAGGGTTCCGCGGCTCGCGGTGACGGCCTCGGCCGGCCCGGCGCCGGGCCGCCGGCCGGCTCCGTAGCGCTGCTGCTCTCAGTAGCGCTGCTGCTCGTTGTAGCCGTTGTGTCCGCTCTGGTACGGCTGTTGGGCCGAGTAATCGGAGGGGTCCGGGTGCTCGGCGTCGCGCGGAGCGCCGTAGGCCGCTTCGCCGTACGCCGGTTCGGTGTCGCGCTGCTGCGGCACCCAGACCCCGCCGGGCGGAGTGTCGTTGGCGTACTGGTCGGCGTAGGGATCGGCGTACTGCTGCTGGCCGCCGTACGAGGCCCCGTACTGGCCTGCGCCGATGTACGGGTCCGAGTAGGCGGCGTACTGCTGCTGTTCGCCGCCGTAGCCGTACTGGCTGTCGTACGTCCCGCCGTTCTGGTCGTAGCCGGTGCCGTACTGCGCCCCGGTCCCGTACACCGTGTCGCTGTATATGCCGTACTGGCCTGTTTCGTCGGGCATCGGCTCCGGCGCGTAGACGCTCGCGGCCATCGGTTCCCGGGCCCGCGAGGAGTCCGGGGCAGGGGATGCGCCGGAGTCCGCCGCGCCCGGCGGGTAGGCGGCGTAGGCGGCGCCGTCGTGGCCGGTTCCGTCCTGGCCGAATCCGCCGTCAGGGCCGTAGCCGCTGCCGCCGTACGCGGACTGCCCGTAGCCGTCGGCATCCTGGCCGTGCTGTGCGAAGACGCCGTCCTGGGCGTCGTACTGCGCACCGTCCGGCCGGTCCTGGCCGTCCTGCGGCTCCTGCCCCGGCTGCTCGTACTGCAGGTCCGAGACTTCGAGTACGGGGTCCTTCGCCCCGCTCCCGCCGCGCGCCCTGCGCCGCTTCTTCTCGCGGGGTGCGCCCTTTATGGCCCAGCCGGTCGAGAAGCCGCGCCGGAAGGAGAGCGTGACGTACAACTGGCCGACGGCGAACGCGATGGCGCCCACCACGATCACCGGCACGGAGTGCAGCAGCACTCCGAAGACCACGCCGAGGAACCCGGTGAAGGCGAGCAGCCGCCAGCGGAGCCTGGCCTTGTACTGCAGCAGCACCTCGCCCAGCAGCCACAGCGCGACGAATCCGAACCCGACATAGAGGACCGTCCAGCCCATGTACGCCCCTCTCTGCGGCCACCGCCCCGTGCGGGGGGGGCGGATGTGCCGGTCAGGACTGCTTGTGCAGTCCGAGATTCTCGTAGATTTCGAGGGTCGCGGTGGAGTTGTTCAGCGTGATGAAGTGCAGTCCAGGGACATCCTCGGAGAGCAGCTTCGCGCAGAACTCCGTAGCGAACTCGATGCCAATGGAGCGTACAGCGGCCGGGTCGTCCTTGACGGCATGGATGCGTTCTTTCAGACCGGACGGGAAGCGCGCGTTGCTGAGCTGCGCGAACCGGTCCAACTGCCGCACATTGGTGATCGGCATGACCTCCGGAATGACCGGGGTGTCGCAACCAGCGGCCACCACCCGCTCACGCATCCGCAGATAATCCTCCGGGTCGAAGAACATCTGGGTGATCGCGTAGTCGGCACCGGCCCGGCATTTGTCGGTGAAGTGCCGGATGTCGCTCTCCCAGTTGTCCGAGCGCGGATGCATCTCGGGGAAGGCCGCGACGCCGACGCAGAAGTCACCCGACTCCTTGATCAGCCGCACCAGGTCGGCGGCGTACATCACGCCTTCCGGGTGCTTGACCCACTCGCCCATCGGGTCGCCGGGCGGGTCGCCGCGGACGGCCAGGATGTTCCGGATCCCGGCGTCGGCGTACTGGCCGATGATGTTGCGCAGCTGGGCGACGGAGTGGTTGACGGCCGTGAGGTGCGCGACCGGGGTGAGCGTGGTGTCCGACGCGATCTGCTCGGTGGCCCTGACCGTGCCCGCGCGGGACGAACCGCCCGCACCGTAGGTCACCGAGACGAAGCTGGGTGCCACCGCCTCGACACGGCGCAGCGCGTTCCAGAGGTTCCGCTCGCCCTTCTCGGTCTTGGGCGCCCAGAACTCGAAGGAGTACAGCGTCCTGCCGGTCGCGAGCAGGTCACGCACGGTTCGGGCGTGGTCGGTTCTGGTGGAGGAGGTGCCGGAGGCCATACGGGCAGATTAGCCAGGGCGTGGCACTCCCCCAACCACGCCCGGACGTTATGCCCGATTTGCGAGATACTTGTCCACCCATCGGACACTTCTACGGAATCACCGCGTCCGCTTCGGTCCCGGCACTTTCCGTCCCGCCGCTTTCCGTCCCGCCGCTTTCCGTTTCCCCGCTTTCCGTCCCACTGCTCCCGCGCCACCCGTCGCTCTCGCGCTGCCCACTGCCCGCTGCCCGTTACTCGCTGCGGGCCCTGACCCGGGCGGCGAGCGCGGCGGCGGCCGCGGCCGGGTCGGCCGCCTCGGTGATCGCGCGGACGACCACCACCCTGCGCGCCCCCGCGTCCAGCACCTCGTCCAGATTGCCCGCGTCGATCCCGCCGATCGCGAACCAGGGCCGCGAGGTGGCGAGCCCCGCCGCGTACCGCACGAGGCCGAGGCCCGGCGCGTGCCGTCCCGGCTTGGTCGGGGTGGGCCAGCAGGGGCCGGTGCAGAAGTAGTCCACGCCCGGCTCGGCTGCGGCCGCGTCCACCTCGGACTCGGCGTGCGTCGAGCGGCCGATGAGCACATCGGGGCCGAGAATCGCACGGGCGGCGGGGACCGGCAGGTCGCCCTGGCCGAGATGCAGCACGTCGGACGAGATGGCGTGCGCGACATCCGCCCGGTCGTTCACCGCGAGCAGCTTGCCGTGCCTGCGGCAGGCGTCGGCAAAGACCTGGAGGTGGTCCAGCTCCTCGGCCGCCTCCATGCCCTTGTCCCGCAGCTGGACGATGTCCACGCCGTGGGACAGCACGGCGTCCAGGAACTCGGGCAGATCGCCCTGGCGCCTGCGCGCGTCCGTGCAGAGATACAGCCGGGCATCGGACAGCGGAGCGGGTGCGGTGGACATCGGGCGTTCCCCCCAAGGGACGGCGGCTGGACGGCGACGCACTGGACGCCGACGGACTACTGGACGGCAACGGGCCGCGGTGTACGGCCCGGGGCCGGCCCGGTCCGTACACCGCGAGGTGATCACACGTCGATCAGACGGCGAGCGCCTGGGCCCGGCGCTTCACCTCCGTCCCGCGATTCTCGCTCAGCGCCTGCGCGGGCGTGCCGGGCAGGGTCTCGTCGGGGGTGAAGAGCCACTCCAGCATCTCCTCGTCGCTGAAGCCGTCGTCCCGCAGGAGCGTCAGGGTGCCGGCGAGGCCCTTGACCACTTTGGTGCCGTCGATGAAGGCGGCGGGCACCTGGAGCGCCCTGTTCTCACCACGGCGTACGGCGATCAGCGTGCCGTCCCTGACCAGCTGGCGGACACGGGTCACCTCGACGTCGAACATCTCGGCGATGTCGGGCAGGTGCAGCCAGGCGGGGATGAGAGCATCGGTTTTTGCGTCAATCTCGGTCACGGGACAAGCCTGCCATCCCGCACTGACAGCCGATACCCGGACTCAGCCCTTCAGGGCCGTCGTACGCCGGTCACGGCGGCGGCCACTGCGGCGGCCGCCGTCAGCCCTGCCGGGAGCGGACCGCCGCCTTGAGCGACACGGCCGGATCGGCGGCCAGGGCCGGATCCACCGGGGCCCCCGACTCGATCAGCTTCCGGCCCTGGGCCAGATCCCGTGGCCTGCCGACGGCGAGCACCGCGACCAGCCGCTCCTCCCGCAGCCAGCACACCGACCAGGCAGGACCCGCCGGGTCGCCGCGCCTGACCAGGGTGTCGGCGGCCGCGTGGTGGCCCGCGTACTGGACGAAGCGGCCGAACTGCTCGGACCAGAAGTAGGGCACCGGGTCGTAGATCTGCGGGGTCTCACCGATCACGTCGGCGGCGACCGTGCGCGGCCCCTGGAGTGCGTTGTCCCAGTGGTGGATCAGCAGCCGCTCGCCGTAACGGCGCGACGGGAAGGACGCACAGTCACCGACCGCGTAGACGTCCGGGAGCGAGGTGCGCAGCCGCTCGTCGGCCAGGACCGAGCCGTCGGCGCCGAGCGCGACTCCGGAACCCGCCAGCCAGCCGGTCGCGGGCCTGGCCCCGATGCCGACGAGGACCGCCCCGGCCGGCAGCCGCCGCCCGGACTCCAGGACCACGGCGCCCGGTTCGACCCGGGCCACCCGCGTGTCCGTGAGGAGTTCGGCTCCGCTGTCGGCGTACCAG
>NZ_JAAGLN010000373.1 GCF_010548145.1 Streptomyces sp. SID10853 | reverse complement strand
CCGGCCGGCAACAGCAGCGACACCACGGCGCTCATCGGCTCGGCGGCCGGCGCCGTCCTCCTCGCCGGCGCGGGCACGGTCGTCCTGCGCCGCCGCTCCGCCGCACAGCGCAACGGCTGACCCACCGCACAGCAGTGGCGCCGTCCGTCACCGGGCGGCGCCACTGCCTGCGTCCGGTGCCCTCATCCGTACCCCTGAACGCATCCGGCCCGCACACCTCTCCCGCAGCCCCGAACGTCCTGGAGCCCTCATGTCCCGTACGCACCAGCCGATATGGCGGTCCGCCGCCCTGCCCGCAGCAGCCCTCTGCCTCACCCTGGCGGCGCTCACGGGCTGTTCGTCCGGCTCATCGGATCCGGCCGGACACAAGTCCGCCGGCACGGCGAGTACGGCATCGGGCTCCGACGCCGGCAAGAGCACCGCGACCGGTACCCAAACAGACACCAAGCCGGACACCGGGCAGCCCGCGCCCCCGGCCCAGGTGTCGATCCCCTCGATCGGGGTGACCAGTGCGCTGCTGCAGCTCGGCCTCAACGCGGACCACACGGTCCAGGTCCCGCCGGCGGACAAGGGCATGACCGCGGGCTGGTACACGGGCAGCGCCACCCCCGGCGAGCCGGGAGCCGCCGTACTGATCGGTCACAACGACACCCGCTACGGCAGGGCCGTCTTCCACGACCTCAGGAAGATCCACAAGGGCGCGGACATCGCCGTCCGTAACAAGCTGGGAAAGACGGCCCACTTCACGGTCACCAGTACGCAGAGCGTCAGCAAGAAGGCGTTCCCGACCGACAAGGTCTACGGCAGGACCACGGCCCGCGCCCTGCGGCTCATCACCTGCGACGGATCGTTCGACGCGCAGGGGCACCCGGTGAACAACCTGATCGTCTATGCCACGTTGCGCTGACGGTTCCGCCCGCCGAACCCGCTGACAGGACTGCCGGAGCCAGAAATCCGAGCCGCTTTATCTTCTCTATACAAAGCGGGCAAACAGGAGCAAACTGGTACTTGCGCGGTTGAGCGTTGAGCCGTGCACACGCGGTCGGACTTGCAGCAAAGAAGGAGGCGAGTCGCATGGCCGACGTCTCACACACAAGAGGCGATCTAGCAACCCACCCCGACGTACCCGAAATGCGGGCTCGGTACAACCGCATGCTCGGCGGGCGCGATGTGGCGCTCGTGGACGGGCCGGTGTTTCTCGTCGGTGTGTACTGCGCGGTGTCCGCGTGGGTGATCCACTTCTCGAGCACCCAGTCGGCGCTGACGACGCACAACCTCATCATGGGCATCGCGATCGCCCTGCTGGGCCTCGGGTTCACCATCATGCCGGAGCGGATGTACGGCCTCAGCTGGGCCATGGTCGTGATGGGCGCCTGGCTGATCGTTGCCCCGTGGGTCGTGGGCAGCCATCCGGACAAGGGCATCATCTGGAGCAACGCGGTCATCGGCGGCGTCACAGCTCTACTCGGGTTGATATGCACCGTCGTGGCGGCCAGGCGCAGCCGTAACGCCGCAGCCGCACACTCCATGAATTCCGGCGGAGCAAGCCGCCTCAGTCGCGCAGGACGACCCGACCGCGCCGACTGATGTGACACCCGGCAAGAGCACACAAGGAACACACCGAGAAAACAGAGAGACGGGTGTGCGACCGGAAACCCGGTCGCACACCCGTCTCTTGTGCTGCGCAGTGTCCGAGGGGGGACTTGAACCCCCACGCCCGATAAAGGGCACTAGCACCTCAAGCTAGCGCGTCTGCCATTCCGCCACCCGGACAAGGTGTCTGTCGGTCACGTGTGTTCTCCCCGTGGCGACAAGAACAACAATACCAGGGGTTTGCGGCGACCTTCACCCGCATTTGCCGTGGTCAGCGGGCGGCCCCGGCCGACCCGCCGGGGCACTTCCCCTCCCCGCCACCGTCGGCGGCACGGTGCGTCACCGGAACCCCACAGCCAGTCGCCGGCGGGCCCCTGCCGTCACGGGCAGCGGACCACCTGTCCCGCGTACGAGAGATTCCCGCCGAAGCCGAAGAGCAGGACCGGCGCACCGGACGGGATCTCCCTCCGCTCCACCAGCTTGGACAGGGCCATCGGGATACTGGCCGCCGAAGTGTTGCCGGAATCGACCACGTCGCGGGCGATCACCGCGTTCACCGCGCCGATCTTCGCGGCGACGGGCTCGATGATCCTCAGGTTGGCCTGGTGCAGCACGACGGCCGCCAGCTCTTCGGGGGTGACGCCCGCCTTCTCGCAGACCTTGCGCGCGATGGGCGGCAGCTGGGTGGTGGCCCAGCGGTAGACGGACTGCCCCTCCTGGGCGAAGCGCGGCGGCGTCCCCTCGATGCGTACGGCGTTCCCCATCCCGGGGACCGAGCCCCACAGCACCGGCCCGATACCGTCATCCGCGCACGCCTCGACCACGGCCGCTCCGGCGCCGTCCCCGACCAGGACACAGGTGGAGCGGTCGGTCCAGTCGGCGATCTCGGCCATCTTGTCGGCGCCGATCACCAGTGCGCGTTCGGCGGAGCCAGCCCGTACCGCGTGGTCGGCGATGGCCAGGGCATGGGTGAAGCCCGAGCAGACGACGTTGACGTCCATGGTCGCGGGCGAGCCCATGGCCAGCTTGGCGGCCACCCGCGCCGCCATGTTCGGCGAGCGGTCGATCGCCGTGGAGGTCGCCACGAGCACGAGGTCGACATCGCCGGGCGCGAGCCCTGCCGAGGCGAGCGCCTTGGCTCCGGCCTGGGCAGCGAGTTCGTCGACCGGCTCATCGGGACCGGCGATATGGCGGGTCTTGATCCCCACCCGGCTCCGGATCCATTCGTCGCTGGTGTCGACAAGGGCGGCGACATCGTCATTGGTGAGCACCTTGGCCGGCTGGTAATGGCCGAGTGCGGCGATGCGTGTTCCGGTCATGCCCGGGACCCCTCTGCTGCTGATGTCAGGAGCCCTCCAGTCTCGTTAGCGACTCACCGGTACGACGGCAGGTAAAGCAACAGGATTCGGGCGTCCCACTTGGAGACTTCGGATCACTTCCGGACACCGGGCGGGTACCGAACCGGGGTGCGATACGTAATGTTCCACACCTTTTGTCCGCCGGATGCCCGAGACCCGGCGGCCGGTCGCGCGCGGTGCCAGGAGAATGGGAGCGTCGCAGCACCGATCGAAGAGTAGGACTGATCTCCATGGGCCGGGTCACCGAACGCCGCCGCACCATCCGTATCCGGGACGGAGTGGTGACCACCCGCCCCGACACCCTGGTGGCCGAGGAGCCGCTGGAGATCCGGCTGAACGGCAAGGCCCTGGCCATCACCATGCGCACCCCGGGCGACGACTTCGCCCTCGCCGCCGGCTTCCTGGTCAGCGAGGGGGTCCTCGGCTCGGCGGACGAGCTCCAGTCGATCGTGTACTGCGCGGGGGCCACCGCCGACGGCTCGAACACGTACAACGTGGTGGACGTCAGGCTGGCCCCGGGTGTCGTGCTGCCCGACATCACACTGGAGCGCAACGTCTACACCACCTCCTCGTGCGGGCTCTGCGGCAAGGCGAGCCTGGACGCGGTCCGCACCACCGCGCGCTTCCCGATCGCCGACACCCCGCAGGTCCGGGTGGAGCCCGATGCGCTCTCCGTACTCCCCGACCGACTGCGGGCCGCGCAGCAGGTGTTCGACCGGACCGGGGGGCTGCACGCGGCCGCGCTCTTCACACCCGAGGGCGAACTGCTCGACATACGCGAGGACGTGGGCCGCCACAACGCGGTGGACAAGCTGGTCGGCCGGGCCCTGCAGAGCGGGCTGCTCCCGCTCTCCCAGGTCGTGCTCCTGGTCTCGGGCCGGGCCTCCTTCGAGCTGGCCCAGAAGGCGGTGATGGCGGGGATCCCGGTCCTGGCGGCGGTGTCCGCGCCGTCCTCGCTGGCCGTCGACCTGGCTGCCGAGTCCGGGCTCACCCTGGTCGGTTTCCTCCGTGGCTCCTCCATGAACGTGTACACGGGCGACGAGCGCATCGCCCTGCGCTCCGGCGTCTGAGGGCGGCCGGGCACAGCGGCCGGACAAGGCGACCGGGCACACAGGGGCGCGGCGTCCCGGCGGGCGGCCGCGACCGTGTTCCCTGTGCCGGTGGACGGCAGTACGGTCAGGGGCATGACCCGCCAGCCGTCCGCAGCCCAGCGCCGGGCGATCCGCACCGCCGACGCCGAGTCAGGACTGCTCCAGGGCCCTGCGGCGGCCCTGGCCTCGCTGGTCACCCAGGGGCTCGCGCTGCGCCATCCGCGGCCCCCGCACCGGCATTACCTGACGCCTGCCGGACACCGGCTGCGGGAGCGGCTGGCC
>NZ_JAAGLN010000372.1 GCF_010548145.1 Streptomyces sp. SID10853 | reverse complement strand
CCCGCCCCGCTCCGCTGCGCGTCCGGTGGCGGCGGTGGCAGGCCGCGGCGCGGAGCCACTCACGCTTCCTGCGGGCAGCGGCGCGCGAACGGCACCGGGGGCGCGGCCCGTACCGCGAACTCGTCCAGCTGCTGGCCGACACCGAGATCGACCTCGTCCTCGACACGGCCGCGGACGACGGGGCGTATGTGACGGGGCTGCGCCGGGCCGGCTACCGGGGGCGCGTGGTCTCCTTCGAGGTGCTGCCCGGACCGCGCGAACAGCTGGCGCGGCGTGCGGCGGGCGACCCCGGGTGGTCCGTACTTCCTTACGCGCTGGGTGACGGCAAGGGCCCCGACGGTGGCCACAGGCTCGACGCGCTGTGGGACGCGGTGACCGCACCGGGCGAGCGGCTTTTCGTACGGCTGCGGGCGCCCGGCCACGAGGAGCGGCTGCTCGAAGGCGCGGGGGCGTACGCACCGGACTGCGTCGGCCTGCAGACACGGGGGGAGCGGTGCGTCCCGCTGCCCGGCTACACGGCGGTGCCGCCACCGGTGCCGGGCGACGGGGTGCTGTTCCGGCAGTCGTGAACCAGCAGTGCCGGAACCAGCAGTCCTGAACCGGAAGTCCTGAACCGGAAGTCGTGAACCGGGAGTCGTGAACCAGAAGTCGTGAAGCGGGAGTCGTGGACCGGCAGCCAGGCGGACATGAAGGGGCCCCGGTGACAGCTCGCGCTGCCACCGGGGCCCCTTCAGTGCTCCACCAGGACGTCAGTGCCCGGAGGTCGGAGGAGCGGCGCTGATCAGCGGCCGTTCCCGGCGCCGTTGCCCGAGAGGATCGGCACGTTGTCCAGGAGGTGCGACAGAGCCTCGTCACCCTTGGCCTGGGTGGAGTTCTCGGTGCACTGCTGGGTCTGCGGCGACGACAGGATCGGGATGTCCTGGACGGAGACCGGGACCACGCCGACGAGGGAGCCGAGGTTGGCCTTGGCCGGCAGGGCGATGCAGGGCTTGTTGAGCGAGCCCTGGATGAGGCCGATCTGCGGGCTCATGTTGCCGTACGTGGCCGAGTTGCCGAACGCCTGCTGGGCGCCGTTGCCGCTCAGCGACGTGGTGCCGCCGTCGTGGCCGACTGCCATGGCCGGCGACGCCATCATCGCGCCCGCGCCCGCCATCGTGAGGGTGGCCGCCGCAGTGGCCATAGCCTTCTTGATCATATCGCGTCCTTCTGTTGTCACACGAGTGCCCGCTTCCGGAGCGCTCTGATCAACTGCCGGACCGGCGATTGGTTCCGGCGCTTCACTCATATGGCTTCTTGTCGCAGGCGCGCCGGAAGCGGGTTGACGGGCCCGGTGACCGGGGGGTTTGCGCGGCGGGCCGGAATTGGGCCGAACAGGTTCCGTGGGCCGCCCGGCCGTGTCGCGGCCCCCGGTCGTTCGTTGCGAATCGAGTGAGTCCTGATTCAGGGCACAACATCGAAGAGAAGGTGCAACTCCCATGAACACTGCCAAGAAGGCAGCTCTCGTCCTTGCCACCGCGGGCCTCGCCGCCGGCGGCGCCGCCGGCTCCGCGTTCGCCGACGCCGGCGCCGGGGGCGCGGCCGTGGGCTCCCCGGGTGTCATCTCCGGCAACGAGGTCCAGGTCCCGGTCCACATCCCGGTCAACGTCTGCGGCAACACCGTCAACGTCATCGGTCTGCTGAACCCGGCGTTCGGCAACACCTGCGTCAACAACTGACGCTCTGATCCTGCGGACCCGGCCGAGGCCGGGCCCGCGGACCGGACAGCAGAAGTGGCGGTACCCGCAGCTGATGCGGGTACCGCCACTTTCGCGTCGCGGTGTGCTGCCGGGAGCGGGCCGGAGAGGGCCGCCGGCTGAGCGCTGCTGTTACTGGTTGCCCAGCTGCACGCCGCCCAGCATCGGGGTGGCCTGGCGGGCGAGGCCCAGGACCTGCTCGCCCGCGTCCGCCTTGCCGGTCGCCAGGCTCGTCGCGGTGTCGGCGACCGCGGCCACCGGGACGGCAGCCCCCTGCTGAAGCGACTGCGTGGCCTGGTCGAGTCCGCCGTTGAGGCTCATAGGGGGCATGGCGGGGGGCTCGGCGGCGAACGCGGGGGTGGCCGCGGCCGCGCCCGCGCCGATCGCCATCATGGAACCGGCGACGACAGCGGCGACCTTTGAGTACTTCATGTCGAATACCTTTCTCCGGCGGCGCTGTTCACAGCTGCGACTCTCGCGCCGGGCACCGTCGGTGAAAGGTGCCGGTGCGCCGCCTGCACCGTGGCTAACGATCCCGCCGGGTGGGAGAAACCCCGGGACGGCGAACGTTTCTGCACCCCGTTCCCCAGACGGAATTCCACCGACGGAAGCGGCCCCGCCGGGTCATGCGATACCCGGCGGGGCCGCTTCAGTGACTCGCCCGTGAGGGAGAGTCCTACGTCACTTGTTGACGCAGGTGTTGCCGAGCGCCGGGTTCAGCAGCGCGATGACGTCGATGCTGTTGCCGCACAGGTTGACCGGGATGTGAATCGGAACCTGGATGACGTTGCCGGAGAGGACGCCGGGCGAGCCGATGGCCGCACCCTCCGCGCCCGAGTCGGCCATGGCGGGCGCAGCGGCGCCCAGGGCCATCATGACGCCGGCGGCGAGAACAGCAGCCTTCTTGAACTTCATGTCGATCCTTCCCGCAGTGGTGTCTCCCGCGTCCACGACCATCGCGACGCGTGTCCAGTTGCCTTTTCATGAACACCACTGCAGGACTGCTAACGACCGGTGCGCCGTGGGGAAACTCCGTACGGGGGGACCGGGCGGCAATTCGACCCGAATGCTTTCGGTGTGCCGGCCGGGACACGCGCACCCGGCGCGGACACACGCGTGGCCGCCGCAACGTCCTGTCTGCGGCGGCCACGCGGGAGCTGCGAGGGGATCAGCCCTGGTTCGCCGCACCGTTGCCCGAGAGGACCGGGATGTTGTCCAGGATGTGCGACAGGGCCTCGTCGCCCTTCGCCTGGGTGGAGTTCTCGGTGCACTGCTGGTTCTGCGGCGAGGACAGGACCGGGATGTCCTGAACGGCGACCGGGACCAGGCCGACGAGGGAGCCCACGTTGGCCTTGACCGGAACGCCGAGGCAGGGCTTGTTCAGCGAGCCCTGGACCAGGCTGAGCTGCGGGCTCTGGGCACCGTTGGTGGCCGAGTTGCCGAACGCCTGCTCGGCGCCGTTGCCGCTGGCGGAGGTGGTGCCACCGTCGTTACCGATGGCCATGGCCTGCGGGGCCAGGGTCGCACCGGCGCCGACGATCGAGGCGGTGACGGCTGCGGTGGCCAGAATCTTCTTGATCACTGTGGTCCCTTTTCTGCATTTTTGCCCGGAAGTGGAGCACCCTGATCAACTCCAGGGGCTGAGTTTGGTTCCGCCCCTTCACTCGATTGCCGTAGCGCACGAGTGCGGCGGCCCGCTGGAGTGAGCCCCCTGCGCGCGGGGTGCGCCGTGCTGCGCGGCCTCCGCCGGTGACGGCTGCGGGGCGGCGGGGGCGCCTCTCGGAGTGTGTCTCCCCCTGCCGAAAAAATTCGGCCCCCTTGGTCATGGGCCCGGCATTTCCGCACGCGTTCAACGAACGCTGTTCCCGCCGGGTACGCGCCGTCACCCGTTGGAGAGCTTTCCTGGCAAATGGCGGGCCTATTGCCCACTGTCACAAGGGGATTCAGTGCATTCGGGCCACCTGCCGTACGGCGGTATGCGCGAGTCCGTCATGATTTCCACTCGGCTTTCTGACAAAGTGCACTCCTGCTTGGTCCGGTTGGTCGCATTTGTGGAGACGGGAGAGCCAGTCATGCGGGAAACGACGGGTCTCGCTGTGCCGTACGGCTTGGGCACACAGCCCTGCATGGCGCGTTCCGCCGGTCCTCCTCGGGCGGGCCACGGCTCCGGCCCATTCGCCCCGCGGCCCGTTCTCCCCCGTGGTTGGGGCAGCCCGTACTTCCACTTCCCGGCCGAAAGCCACGGGAATTGCCCCGGTGCGCCCGCGGTGCAGACGGATTCCCGCCGCTGAGCCATCAGCTCCGCGCATCCCGGGGAAACCGATCTCCGGGCCAGGTACTAAGAGAGCCGCACACGTGCTGCCAGAAAACAATTCTCCCGGACGCCCGCTGACGGTATTTCACCTTGTGCAGCCGGTGGACGGCGGAGTCGCCCGCGTGGTCACCGACCTGGTGCGGGCGCAAATGGCCGAAGGAATCAGAGCAGTTGTGGGCTGTCCGCCCGGCGCCGGTCTGGCGTCGGTGCTCGCCGGGTCCGGGGCCGACGTCCTCCCCTGGCCGGCCGGCCGGGCGCGCGGCACCGGGCTAGATCGGAAGCGCG
>NZ_JAAGLN010000371.1 GCF_010548145.1 Streptomyces sp. SID10853 | reverse complement strand
TGGAGGGGGCGGAGCCGGAAGGTTTCGGTCCGCCTGCGCCGATCTCCGTCGGCAGGGACCCGACGTGCCCGCCGCCCGCACCGGCACCCGCGGCTGCATCCGGGCCCGCACCCCCGGCGCCCCCGATGTCTGCGCCGCCGCCACCCCCGCCGCCGAGGCTTCCGTCCGTACTCGATCCGCTTGTACTCGATCCGTCCGTACTTGATCCGCCCGTGCTCGATCCGCCCGGGCCGCTGCCGGACCCGTCGGTCTCCGCGGCCGCGTCGCCCTGCGGGCCCACGGTCCTGCCCGTGTCTCCGCCCTTGTCCCCGCCCATGGCTCCCGCCCCCGGTGGGGCCGTGACCGCTCCCGGTGCTGCGCCCGGAGCGGCCCCCGGGGGTGCGCTCTGGGCGACCGTGGCGACGGCTGCCGGTGGTGGCGCCTCCGTGTCCACCGACACCGGGGACAGCACCACCGCAAGCGCCACCAGACCGATCACCGGATGCCCCCTCTTTCCTGTCGGGTCCACCGACAGCAGAAAGCAGATAAATGACGGGATAAGCGTTACATCTCATCACAATTCCGGCATCTCAGGCGCGACGAAAAGGCCCAGCACACGCCGTACGTGTACTGGGCCTGCGCCGAACGCGAGGATCCGCGAGGATCCGAGAAGCAACAACAAGACGAAGCAACGAGAAGATGCGCGAAGCCTCAGCTCGGGTCGCCCGTAGAGATCCCCAGCGTGATGGTGAGGTCCTTGGGGCTGACGTTCGTGTTCGCCAGCGGGTACTGGTCCAGGACGACGTCCTGGCCCCACTGCCCGCTGGGCTCCTTCTTCGTCGTGATGTGCCAGCCGGCCGCCTGGGCGCACGCCTTCACCGACAGGATGTCCTTGTAGGTGAAGTCGGGAAGCTCGATCTTGTTCGGGTCCGTGACGCCCGGCTGCGGGTCCGAGCACTCCGTGGTCTCCATCGTGCGGTCCCGCTCGGGCCCCTTGTGCCCGGCCTTCGCAGGACCGGTGGCCGTCTTGTCGTCGGCCTTGGCTTTGTCGTCCGAGCCGTTCATGTTCATCGCCACGATCACCCCGCCGATCGCCAGCAGGGCCACCACGGCCGCCCCCACGATCAGCGGCATGTTCCGCCGGCCGCCGCCCGGGCCGCCCTGCGGAGAGAGGGCGGACGGTGTCGCGGGCTGGACGCCGTACGGCGGCGGGGTCGACACCCCGTACTGCTGCGAGGCGTAGGGCTGGGCCGCGGGTGTCTGGTAGCCGCCCTGCTGCGGGTAGCCGTACGACGGTGCCGGCGCGGGTGTCGGTGTGCCGTACGGGCCCGGCTGGTAGGGCGTCTGGACCTGGCCGCTCTGCGGCAGCGAGGAGTCCACCGGCGGGAAGACCGCCGAGCCGACGCCCGAGCCGCTGTTCGGCGCGGCGGCACCGCCGACCACCATCGGGGCGGCGCCGGTGTGGCCCGATGTCATGACCCGCAGGCATTCCTCACGCATGGACTCCGCCGAAGGGAACCGCTCGTTCGGGTTCTTCTTCAGCGCGCGGGCGACCAGCGCGTCGACGGCAGGGGTGACCGAGCGGTTGATCGAGGAGGGAGCGACCGGCTCCTCCTGAACGTGTGCGTACGCGATCGCCAGCGGCGAGTCCGCGTCGAACGGCAGCCGGCCGGTCAGCAGCTGGAACAGCATGATGCCGACCGAGTAGAGGTCGGAGCGCGCGTCCACCCCGCGGCCCAGCGCCTGCTCCGGCGAGAGGTACTGCGGAGTGCCCACGACCATGCCGGTCTGCGTCATCGACGTGACACCCGACTGCATGGCGCGGGCGATGCCGAAGTCCATGACCTTCACGATGTTGCGCTTGGTCATCATCACGTTGCCGGGCTTGATGTCCCGGTGGACCAGGCCCATTTCATGGCTGGTGTCCAGCGCGGCCAGCACATCGGCGGTGATCTTCAGCGCCTTGTCGGCCGGCATCGCGCCGTGCTGCGCGATGTCCGCCTGGAGTACGGAGCCGAGCGGCTGCCCCTCCACGTACTCCATGACGATGTACGGCATCAGCGCGTCGCCGAGGGTGTCCTCGCCGGTGTCGAAGACCGAGACGATGTTGGTGTGCGACAGCTTCGCGACCGCCTGCGCCTCGCGCCTGAACCGCTCGCGGAACGACTGCTCGCGGCCCAGTTCCGTATGGAGCGTCTTGATGGCGACCTGCCGGTCCAGCGCCTGGTCGTAGGCCAGGTACACCGACGCCATACCGCCTTCGCCGAGCAGGTCACGGAGCTGGTAGCGCCCTCCGGCGACCGAATCTCCCGCGTAGCGGCCCTGCGCGCCGTCCTGGCTCATGGCGTGGCTCCCCCTATGGCGCACTGCTGTGGCGCGCCCCGTACTGAATGGTGCGCTCGCGGTCCGTGCGGACCTGAGCCCCCTCGACCTTTTACCTGCTCACCTGTGGACTGCTGCGGCCCCGGTACACCCGGTCCCGTCCACGGGGAAAGTCTGCCCGAGGCCACCGACACGTCAAGCCAGGGGGCCCGTTCCGTGACCGTACGCGTATCAAGCGTCTCGCAAGCGTTACAGGAAGGACGCAGGATTTGCATGGGTGACGCCATTCCGGGTTTGATAGCCGGTCATTGCCGGACCGGGCCCTCTCCTGGAGCCTGTAGCGTGGCGAAGCACTGGGCCGCGAGGACCCGGAGCACCCGCGTACACCACCGCTGACGCGGACCGACACGACGGCGAGGACTGATGGCACCCGAATCCGAGGCAGGCGGCGGCGGGGTGTCGGACGTGCCGGAGTCGTGGGGCATCGGCGGGCTGGTCGGCGACGGCCGTTACCGGCTGACCCACCGTCTCGGCCGGGGCGGCATGGCCGAGGTGTTCGCGGCGGAGGACGTACGGCTCGGCCGCACCGTCGCCGTGAAGCTGCTCAGGTCCGACCTCGCCGAGGACCCGGTCTCCAAGGCCCGGTTCACCCGCGAGGCACAGTCGGTCGCGGGCCTCAACCACCACGCCGTGGTCGCCGTCTACGACTCGGGCGAGGACTACTGGGGCGGCAACACCGTCCCCTACATCGTGATGGAGCTGGTCGAGGGCCGCACCATCCGCGATCTGCTGATCAACGCCGAGGCCCCGCCGCCCGAGCAGGCGCTGATCATCGTCTCCGGGGTGCTGGAGGCGCTCGCCTACTCGCACCAGCACGGCATCGTGCACCGGGACATCAAGCCCGCCAACGTGATCATCACGGACGGCGGCGCGGTCAAGGTGATGGACTTCGGCATCGCCCGCGCCCTGCACGGCGCGCAGTCGACGATGACCCAGACCGGCATGGTCATGGGGACGCCCCAGTACCTCTCCCCCGAGCAGGCGCTCGGCAAGGCCGTCGACCACCGCTCCGACCTGTACGCGACCGGCTGCCTGCTGTACGAACTGCTCGCGATGCGGCCCCCGTTCACCGGGGAGACCCCGCTCTCGGTCGTCTACCAGCACGTCCAGGACGCGCCCGTTCCGCCGTCGCAGGTGTCGGGCGCGGTGCCGCCCGAGCTCGACGGGCTCGTGATGCGTTCCCTCGCGAAGGACCCGGACGACCGGTTCCAGAGCGCCGAGGAGATGCGGGCGCTGGTCGCGTACTCGCTGCAGATGCTCCAGCAGCAGGGCGGTCACACCGGCACCTGGAACACCGGCCCGGTCGTGATGCACGAGGGAGGTTCCACCCCGGCGATGGGCACGGCGGCCACCACGGCGCTCGGCCACCCGCAGCACGGTGACACCTCGCAGGGCCCGATCCTGCCGCCCATGAACCCGGACGACGGT
This sequence comes from Streptomyces sp. SID10853, assembly GCF_010548145.1. GTDB lineage: Bacteria > Actinomycetota > Actinomycetes > Streptomycetales > Streptomycetaceae > Streptomyces. Next base: position 543 of record NZ_JAAGLN010000371.1, on the reverse strand, counting down.
TCGTACGACGGGGACGGCAGGGGCCGGGGCGGCCGCGGCTGGATCTGGGTGGTCGCCGTGCTCGCGGTGGTCGCCATCGGCGCGGGCATCGTCTTCGCACTGGGCGGCCTCGACAACAAGGACTCCGGGGGCACGACGAGCGACAAGTCGCCGTCGCCGACCCACTCCAAGGCCGAGAAGCCGAGTGACAGTCCGACGGACGACTCGTCCCCTGACACCAGCACCGACCCCGGTACGTCCAGCGGCGGTGACTACAGCGACCAGCCGCCGTACACCCCGTCGGGCACCCCGAGCAATAACACGCCCTCGTCGCCTCCGCCGAGCCCGTCCACATCGGGCGGCGGTACGTCGTCGGACGGCGGCTCCTCCTCCACGGGCGGCAAGACGAACGGCGGCAGCTCCAACGGCGGTACGTCGTCGGACGGCGGCACCTCGTCCACCGGCGGCAAGACGACCGGCGGGAACCAGGACGACGGCGGTACGTCGGACGGCGGCTCGACGACGTCGGGCGGCGGCGGTCCGGCCGGCGGCTCCACCACGGAC
>NZ_JAAGLN010000370.1 GCF_010548145.1 Streptomyces sp. SID10853 | reverse complement strand
CGGCTGCCTCCAGCAGCCGGGAGCCGGGCAGCCCGAGCACCGGCAGCGCGCCCCCGGCCAGCCGCACGCCGGCGCCGACCGCGCCCGCCTGCTCCTCGTCGTGCACGGTGCGGTTGTAGAGGGCGCCGTGCGGCTTGACGTACGACACCCGGCTGCCCGCCGCCCGCGCGAAGAGCTCCAACGCCCCGATCTGATAAGCGACTTCGTCGGCCAGCTCGGCGGCGGGTACGTCCATCGCCCGCCGCCCGAAACCGGCCAGGTCGCGGTACGAGACCTGGGCGCCGATCCGTACCCCGCCCGCGGCGGCCAGTTCGCAGACCCGGCGCATGGTCGACGGGTCGCCCGCGTGGAAGCCGCAGGCGACATTGGCGCTGGTGACGACGGAGAGCAGCGCCTCGTCGTCGGTGAGCGTCCAGCGGCCGAACCCCTCGCCGAGGTCGGCGTTGAGATCGGCCACGGCCGGGTCGGCGGCGGTCGGTTCGACGGTAGGGCCGGTCGTGCTCATACGGCTCCCTCCGGGAGCGGGACGGGGGCGGAGGACAGGGCGTGGGCCGCACCGAAGCGGGATCCGGGCGGACCGCAGGCGGGCCGGGGGTGCGGTGGTGAAGGCGGGTCACGGCAGGGAACGGAGAGCACAGAGCCTAGCTCCCGCAGGCCGTACGGGCCCGGTGGACAGGCGCCCCATCCGCGCCGTTTCGACCCTTGTCAGTGCGAGGACCCAATCGGTCCAGCGTGCCTTCGCCTCCGCCGCCGGAATTTGTTCCGCCCCAGCTCCGCGCGGGGCCGCGGCCCGCACCGGGCCAGGCCGCCGACGAAGGGCTGGCGCGGCGGCTGCGCGCGCTCGCGTGCACGGCCCCGCTGCACGACCTGGACGTACGCAAGGCCAATCTGGCCGGCGAGTACACGGTCTACGCGATGGCCGAAGTGGCGCTCGCCGCGATCGACCTGGTCACGCTCAACATGGACTTCGACACCGGGGCCGACCACGACCAGATAGTGGCCAGACTGCTGCCGCGCGTCGCGGCCCAGGCCCCGCGCCGCCCTTCGGACGAGCACGAGCGGGTGGCCCGCTGGGTGCTGGAGAACCTGATCAATGTCGGCAGTGTGGACCGCGGTTTCCGCGCGGTCTACGGCACGTTCGGCCCCGACGGGGAGTACGTCCGCCGGGACTACGACTTCAAGCTGGTCGAGGAAGTGCCGGGGCACGGCGGCACGGTCTATCTGCGCACCACCGACGAAGCGGTCAACGTCCTGGTGGGCGCCCTCGACACGGACGTCACCAGCGCGCAGATCGCCGCCGAGGTGAAGCTGGAGGTGCTGATCAGCCGGGGCAGGCTCGCCGACGCCCAGCTCGCGGCCGAGCAGGCCCGGTACCGGACCGTGCAGTACGCCGAGACGCTGCGCAGGACCCTGGAGGCGACCCGGCGCAATGTCCGCGCGGTCGACTGGCTCAGGACCGTGCCCGACATGATCGACGAAGCCCTCGACCACGTGGCCGACCGCTACCGCCACGAGAACGCGATCCTCACCAACATCCGCAAGGCCAGGGACGAGACGGAGGAGCCCGAGCACAAGCGGCGCGCGGCCGAGCTGGTCGACATCGTCAAGGACTGCATCCGCCGCCACACCCAGCTCCAGTCCAGGCTGCTCGAAGCGGGGCCGCTCTTCCGCGCCGAGCAGGACCGGCAGGCGTTCGCCCCGCCTGCGGCGACTTCCGGACTCGATCTGTACGGACAGCTGGTCGCCCCGGTGCTGCCGCTCCCGCTGGAGCAGGCCATCCGGGTCACCGACGCGTTCTTCGCGCGGGGCACCGGCCTGCGCACACCCGTGTCCGTACGGGTCGGGGACCTGGTCGATATTCTGCTGACCCCGCCGGCCGAGCGGGAGCACCTGGGCGCCGAGATGCCCGAGCCCGACCTCATCGCCACACCGGACGACAGCCGGTTCAGCGAGGAGCAGCTGGCGTCCGCGATGGAGCTGCTCGACCTGGAGCACGACGCGCCGCGCCGGCTCTCCGGTCTGCTGGCCGATGCCCGGCTGCGCGACCGGGAGCTGCCCTATCTGGTCGCCCTGCTGGCCATCCACGCGGCCAGCCCGCCGGTCGGCACCGCGTACCGGCAGGGTGAGGAGCGCCTGCTGTTCGCCGTGGACGACGGCACCGAGCTGGACGACGACGAGTTCGGCGGCGCCGACCTGATCGTGGGGACGGCCCTCCTGGACACCGTCGGAATGGCCGCAGGCCGCACGGAGTCCGTATGAACCCCCGGCGGCCGGATCCCGGGGAGCAGCGCCGAACGACACCGACCGAGGAGCAGCAGCTGTGAGCGAGACCCACGCCGAGCACACCGCGTGGAGCGAGCCCGACCAGGCAGGCACCACCGTGCCCCCGGCCGGCCCGGCGGTGACTCCGGCCGACGCCGCCGATGCCGCGCGGCTCGTCGCCTTCGGGCTCCAGCCGAAGCTGCTGCCCGCCCGCGACGCCGAGTACGCGGAGCTGCTGCGCCGCTACCGCGAGGCGCCCGCCTTCGCCCGGCTCGCCGACGCGGTCGCCACCGGGCTCGGCCTGGTCGTCCTGGAGGTGTCGACCCGGGCGGGCATGGCGGTCGCCGCGGGAGAGGACTCCGTCTTCGCCGTACGGATGGGGGATTACGCCCGCCGCGCCGCCGCCGACTCGGCCGACCGCTTCCTGCACGGGCTGGCGCATCTCGCTGTCGCCGCCATGTCCTTCCCGCGCCCCGAAGACCTCGCCGACGACGGGTACATCGGCCGGATCACGGTCAACGGCGTCGATGCTTTCGTCCGCCAGGCATGCCGCCGCCTTGAGGAACGGGCCGACGAGCAGGGGGAGAACAGCGACCCGGCCACCGACGCCCCCGGACTCGAAGCGGCCTGGCGTATCTACGCGAGGCGCAGCTCCACCGGGGCCACCAAGGACGCCAGGCGGCTCGCCGGTTCCACCACGGGGATCGTCGCCAAGGCCGTCGCCTTCCTCACCGAGTCGGGGTTCCTGCAGCGCACCGGCGACGACGCCGGAGGCGCGTACCGCACCACCGCCCGCTACCAGCTCCAGGTGCGCGACATGGCGGGCAGCGCCGCCCTGGCCGAGCTGCTCGACCTGGGCGTCGTGCCGGTGACCGACGGATCGGCCACCCTGCTGCCGCCCTCAGGAACGGACGACCTCGAACTGACCGCGGACGCGGGACTGCCCTTCCACTCCTGAAAAGCCCCGCCCCGAACCGCCCGCCCCTGACCGCCTGTCCCTGAACCGCCCCGAGCCAGATCCCGCACCACAACGACGAGAGTCCGCCGCCATGTACGAGCTGTCCCGGGTCCGCCTCTACTCCATCGGACCTGCCGGTGCGCGCTATGCCGACACCGTGCTCGATCTGCGGGGAGTGGGCGCCCCCGTGCCCAATCCGGCCCCGGCCCAGGCGGAGTTCTTCGAGGAGGAGCCGGTCGGCCCGCCGCGCCGCCCCGCGCCCGCGGGTGTCCTCTTCCTGGAGAACGGCGGGGGCAAGTCGGTCCTGCTGAAGCTGATCTTCTCGGTGATGCTGCCCGGCCACCGCAATACGCTCGGCGGCGCCAGCTCAGGCGTGCTGCGCAAGTTCCTGCTCGCCGACGACTGCGGCCATGTCGCCCTGGAGTGGCAGCACACCCTCACCGGCGAGCTCGTCGTGGTCGGCAAGGCCAGCGAGTGGCGTGGCCGGCAGGTCTCCAACGACCCGCGGAAGTTCGCCGAGGCGTGGTATTCGTTCCGGCCGGGCCCCGGGCTGAGCCTCGACTCCCTGCCGGTCGCCGAAGCCACCACCGTACGGCCGCCGGTGGAAGGCGTGTCCGGGGCGCGGGGCAGGCGCCGCACCATGAAGGGCTTCCGCGACGCGATCACCGAGGCCGGGAAGTTCTACCCCCATCTGGACGTGTACTGGGAGGAGATCCACGACCGCTGGAACGAACACCTCGGCGATCTGGGACTCGACCCCGAACTCTTCCGCTACCAGCGGGAGATGAACGCCGACGAGGGCGAGGCGGCCGGTCTCTTCGCGGTCAAGAAGGACTCCGACTTCACCGATCTGCTGCTGCGGGCGGTCACCGACACCCGCGACACGGACGGCCTGGCCGACCTCGTCGGCAGCTTCGGCAGCAAGCTCGGCCGCCGCGCCGAACTCACCGCTGAGCGGGACTTCACCGCGGGCTCGGTCGACCTGCTCGGCCGTATCGTCGACGCCACGGCGGCGCGGTCGCGGTCCAGGGACGTCCACGCGGGCGCAGAGCGCCGTACGCGCACCCTCGCCCGCAGGCTCTCCGCCCGCGCCGCCGACGAGCGGGGCCGCGCGTCCGACCTC
>NZ_JAAGLN010000036.1 GCF_010548145.1 Streptomyces sp. SID10853 | reverse complement strand
CGACCGCCGGCTCCACGGGCCGGCAGCAGCCGAGCGCGACCCAGGGGACGGGCCAGCAGCAGCCGTCGCAGCAGCAACAGCAGCAGCAGGCCCCGCCGCCCCCGGCGGCCACCAGCGCGGGCCCCTCGGCCTCGGGTGGTACGAGCACCGGCGGAGGCAGCGCCAGTGGCGGCTCCGGCACTTCGGGCGGCGGCGAGGGCGGCAGTTCGTCCGGCGGGGGAAGCAACAAGAACCCGATCGGCGGGCTTCTCGGCTGAGGGGCTGGCTGGTCGGCTGACCGGCCTTTCGGCTGACTGATGGAGTCAGCTGTAGCCGGCGGGATGTGTGCGGGTAAGGGGCGATCGCCAGGGCGGTCGCCCCTTACCCGTGCGACTTACCCGTGCCCCTTATCCGTGCCCCTTACCCGTGCGACGGGACGGGCCGGTTGAGTTCCTTCGCCGCCTCCGTGAGGTCCTTGGCGGTGTCGATGGCCCGCCAGTACGCCCCGTGCGGCAGCGGGTAGCCGGCCAGCCTGCGCTCGCGGGCCAGCCGCGGGAAGGTGGACCGCTCGTGGTCGCCGCGGTCCGGCAGAAGGGCCGTGAAGCCCGCGGAGAAGACGTAGATGCCCGCGTTGATGAGGTACGGCGACGGGGGCGACTCGATGAAATCCAGTACATGCCCGAACCGGTCCGTCTCGACCGCTCCCCACGGGATCCGCGGGCGAGCGAGAGCGAGGGTGGCGACGGCGTCCCGCTCGGTGTGGAAGGCGGCCATCTCGCGCAGTGAGAAGCGCGTCCAGATGTCGCCGTTCGTCGCGTACCAGGGCTGGTCGGCGTGGGGCAGCCGGGCGGCGGCGTACTTGAGACCCCCACCGCGGCCGAGCGGCTCGGACTCCACGACGGTGGTGACCCGCAGGGGCAGTTCGGCGGAGTCCAGCCACTCCTGGAGCACCTCGGCGAGATGGCCGCAGGAGATGACAGCGTCGGTGACACCCTCGGATGCCAGCCAGGCCAGCTGATGGCCGATGATCGGCGTACCGGTGCCCGGGATCTCGACCATCGGCTTGGGACGGTCGTCGGTGTACGGGCGCAGCCGGGAGCCCTGGCCGCCTGCCAGGACCACGGCCTGGGTGGGCAGCGCGTGTGCGTGAGGATCAGCGGTCGTCGTCATGAGGCGCACCCTATGACCTGGTACGCCTCAGGAACGTCGGTGCCGGCCGGTGCGAGCGCCGGCCCTCACGCGGTACTCGGTGGGGGTCAGTGCTGGTGCGCGACTCCGTACGCGAAGGACGTGTCGCAGACCGGGCGGGAGAACGACTGGGCGCGCGTCGGCCCGTACCGCTCGACCGCGGCGCGGCCCAGCGAGCGGGCGATCGACATGCAGTGGCTCGCCAGCGACGGCCGGCTCTCGACCTCGCGCTGGAGGTGTGTGAGGGCCTTGCCCGGATCCTTCTCCTGGAGCTCGACGAGGAGCTCGTCACGCAGAATGTCCTGCGGTGTACGGGTCTTGGCGCGCACCGGCGCCTCCTTGCTGGAGGCGGTCAGCATCTGCGAGCCGTTGGAGGTGCCTGCCCACGGGACGCGGGTGACCGCGAGCGTCCCGGAGAGAACCAGGACGACGGGCAGGACAAGTGCGAGAGTTCGGCCGATTCGGCGGGCTGTGTGGGTCACGCTGTGGAGCGTAGCGGTCGGTGATGATTTGGCGACATTTAGTCACTCGTGCGGGGGATGGTTCGAGTTTGCTTTTCGAATCAGGTGTTGACGGTGCGCTGCGAAATGCCCGCTCTGCCGGGGTGTTTACCGGGAACGCGCCGCGGCCCCGCGCCTCCCGGTGGGAGAGGTGCGGGGCCGCGGGTGGTCCTGGCGGAGGCCGTCAGTCGCTGAGGCGCTCGCCGGTCGAGGTCGAGAAGACGTGGATCTCGCCGGTGCGCGGGACGACGTGGAGCTTGGTGCCCTTGTCCGGGACCTTGCGGCCGTTGACGCGGACCACGAGCTCCTTGTCCACGCCGTTCACCTCGGCGGAGCCGTACACGTAACCGTCGGCGCCGAGCTCCTCGACGACGTTGACGGCGACGGCGAGACCGGCCGGGGCCTCGGCGCTCTCCTTGGCGAGGGACTTCGGGACCTCGTCGTGCTCGACGACCTCGAAGTGCTCCGGCCGGACACCGACCGTGACCGTGGTGTCACCCTTCTCGGACGCGGCGGCGAGGGCCTCACGGGAGACGGGGACGACGCTGTTGCCGAACTTCACGCCGCCGTCGGTGATCGGGACCTCGACCAGGTTCATGGCGGGGGAGCCGATGAAGCCGGCGACGAAGAGGTTGCTGGGGCGGTCGTACATGTTGCGCGGGGAGTCGATCTGCTGGAGCAGACCGTCCTTGAGCACCACGACGCGGTCGCCCATGGTCATGGCCTCGACCTGGTCGTGCGTGACGTAGACGGTGGTGATGCCGAGGCGGCGCTGGAGCGACGCGATCTGCGTACGGGTCGAGACGCGGAGCTTGGCGTCGAGGTTCGACAGCGGCTCGTCCATGAGGAAGACCTGCGGCTCACGGACGATGGCACGGCCCATCGCGACACGCTGGCGCTGACCACCGGAGAGCGCCTTCGGCTTGCGGTCCAGGTAGTCGGTGAGGTCGAGGATCTTCGCGGCCTCTTCGACCTTGGCGCGGATCTCGGTCTTGTTGATACCGGCGATCTTGAGGGCGAAGCCCATGTTGTCCGCGACGGTCATGTGCGGGTACAGCGCGTAGTTCTGGAACACCATCGCGATGTCACGGTCCTTCGGCGGAAGGTGCGTGACGTCACGCTCACCGATGCGGATCGCGCCGCCGTTGACGTCCTCAAGACCCGCGAGCATGCGCAGGGAGGTCGACTTTCCGCAGCCGGAGGGGCCGACGAGGACGAGGAACTCGCCGTCCTCGACATCGATCTCCAGCGCGTCCACGGCGGGCTTGGTGGATCCGGGGTATATCCGGGTGGCCTTGTCGAACGTGACTGTTGCCATGAGTGTGTGCTCCTTCACCGGCAGGAACGTGCCGGACGATCCGAGTAAAGGTGAGTGGTGTAGTCCACACGGGTGAACTGCAACGAGACGCTACCTGGCGGTTTGCGGTCTGTCAGTAGTTCCGGACCCGGCAAATTTCCGGCGTGACCACCCTCGCGCTGCGGTTAGAATGCTCCGACGCGCCTCCTTAGCTCAGCTGGCCAGAGCAACGCACTTGTAATGCGTAGGTCATCGGTTCGAATCCGATAGGGGGCTCTGTGGGACCCCAGGTCGGACGCTTCTGACCTGGGGTTTTTCATGTTCGGCGCGTTACGGCGTTACGGCGTTACGGCGTGACGGGAGCCTCTTGGCTCAGCGCAGTGTGTCCAGCAGGGTGGTGACGTAGGTGTCGAGCCGTTTCTCCACGGTCCGGGGCGTCAGCTCTGTCCGCCCCGCCTCCCGCCACGGCTGCGATACCTCCTGCACCTCTTCGGAGGCCGCCAGCGCGTCCCGTACCAGCCAGTACCGCCGCTCGTCCGTGGTCGCTGCCAGTGACCCGCCGGCCTTCTCGTACGCTTCGGCGAATCGCAGGCCCCATGCCGGGCCGTGCAGCAGCGCGAGACTGGTGGAGCAGTGCGCGACATCGAGGTCGGCCGGGCCCCAGGAGGTCTGTACCCAGTCGATGACGCCGGTGATCCGGGGGGCCTCCGGGCTCGGGGACGGTGCGTCGAACAGTACGTTGCCCGGTTGGAAGTCCCGGTGCAGGAAACGTCCTTCGTAGGGCGGGGCGGGGGAGCGGATCATGTCGATCGCCGCCGCCCAGGCCGTCGCGTCGGCGCCCTGCGGAGTCACGACGGTGTCGGGGGTCGTCAACGTCACGTATTTTCCCGGCCGTTCGGCGGGGCGCAGCGCGTGGATCGCCACCAGCTGGCCGGCCAGCAGCGGGACGCGCTTCTCCAGTCCCGCGTCGGCGATGACCGGGCTGCCCGGCAGGTGGGTCATCAGGAGCGACGGGTACTCGCACTGCGCGGCGGTCGGGTCGGCCGCGACCAGTCCTGGAGCCCGCACGCCGGTCCCCGTGAGCAGCGTCAGGGTGCCCGCTTCCCTGTTCAGCCAGTCCTCGGCCTGCTCCACGTCGACGAAGGTCCGCAGCACCAGGTCGCGGGTGCCTCCGTCCCGGCCGCCGATGGTCAGCCTCCGCATTTCGGCGGTGATGCCGCCGTGCAGCGCCACGGTTCCGACGATCCGCTCGCCGGCCTCCAGGTGCCGGCTCACCCAGGCCCGTGTCAACGGCCGGACGGTTGCCGCGTCCTGGTGAGGGGGCAGTGCGTCATGGTGAGGGGACAGCGCGTCGTCAGGATGGGTCATCGTGCCACCCCAGCACTCGGACGGCGGCCCGCGCAAAGCCTTTTGGCCGTCTCCCGGGTCGGAGCCCCGGCCGCTTGCGCCGGCTCTACTTGTTGTGTGTGGGGTAGACCTCGACGCCGACGTACGAGCCCTTGACCTGCCCTGCGCCGGCCGGCCACTTCACGCTCACGGTGTGGGTCTCGTTCGGGGGCGTCACCTCGAGCTTGGTCGGGTGCGTGTAGCTCTTGCCGGTGGGGTCGATGGTGTAGGAGAGGTTGAAGACAGCGGCGTCGCCGGGCTTCAGGTTGGTGATGCGCGGGACGGCCTTGCCGCGGGTGATGGGCTCCGACGTGTGGTCGGTGTCCGTGATGTCGACGCCCGCGTAGCCGCTCGCCGAGCAGGTGGCCGAACCCCGGTTGACCATGGTGATGTCGATGACGCCGGCCTTGCCGTCGGGCGAGGCGTCCGCGGCGTCGATGGCCAGGTCCGCCGTCTTGCAGATCGGGAGCTTGCCGCTGCTCGCCGTCCCGCCGTTCGCAGCACCGGCGCGGGCCTCGGTGCCCTCACCGGAGCCCGAGGAGTCCTTCGTTGCCGCGTTGCCGGCCGAGGACGAAGAGGAGGAGGCCGAGCCCGAGCCGCTCTCCGAGGAGCCGCTCTCCTGCTTCGAGCCGCCGTCCGAGGACGAAGCAGCCGCGGACGAGGAGTCCTTGGAGGACGAGTCCTGTCCGGAGCCGTTGTCGCAGGCGGTGAGCGAGAGGGTGGCGGCGAGGCTGATGGCGGCGAGAGCGGTTATGCGGGTGTACTTCACGGTGTTCCCCCAGGACGGGCGCGGTGCGTGCGGACTGAAGTATTTCTATCCCGCACCGGGTTACAGCCCGTCCTCCGCGACGTCCGCGTTCTGTCACAGGCGTGTTGACCCCACGGATGACGGCTGGGGCCTTGGCGCCGGTCTTCGCCCCGCCCGGGCGTCCGTCCTCGCGTACGCGTCCACCACCGGGGCGTGTCAGGCTCGCGTACGCGTCCACCACCGGGGCGCGTCAGGCTCTCGTGCGCTCCTGGGCAGCCAGCAGATAGCCCGCTTGGAGGCGGCTCTGGGCGCCCACTTCGGCCATGATCTCGGCGACGTGGCGGCGGCAGGTGCGTACGGAGATGCCGAGGCGGCTGGCGACGGAGGCGTCCGTCATGCCCTCGATCAGCAGCCGGATGATCGTCTGCCGCAGGCCCTCGGTGATGTCCGGCTGGCGGGAGGCGCCCACCGTGAACGGCTCGGCGGCCAGCCACAGTCGCTCGTGGACCTCCACCAGCAGTGCCACCACGTGGGGTTGCTGGATGAGGGCCGCGGCGTGCGGGTTGTCCGGGACCGGGATCACCGCCGCTTTCCGGTCGAAGACCAGCATGCGGGTGAAACGGTCGTCCAGCGTGCGTACATGGGCTCCGAGCCGGCTGATGCGCTCGACGTAGGCACTGGTGCCCAGGCTCAGCCTGGCGGCGTGCTGGTACAGGACCTTCATGCGGACGCCACGCTTCAGGGCGTCTTCGTCCAGGGGTGCCGCTTCGGCGAGGACGCTCTCCTCGCGCCCTCCTCCGGGCTGCGCCGTGAGGATCTCCTCCTTGCAGTGACCGGTCAGGTCGGCGATCACAGACTGCACGTCGGTGAGGTTCTGGATGACCTGGAACTGGTTGCGGGGCTGCTGGGGGGAGACGCTCGCCTCGAAGACGGGCATGAAGGACATGAGGTCGCGGCGGGTCCGGTCCATGCGGGCCCGCCGCGTCCGTATCTCCCGCTCCAGGGGGATGAGGACCTCGGATGCCGCCTCGTCCGGAGGGACCGCGATGAGCCGTCCGCCCGAGAGCACACGGAGTAACCCCCTGGTGAGCAGGTACTCGACCGCGGCTTCGGCCGCCGGGCGGGACAGTGAGAGCTCCTCGGCGAGCCTCGCCGAGACGACGCTGTGCTCCATCTCCTGATTCGGCGCGTGATTCAGCACATGGCTGTACACGTCGATCAGTACGTCGCGGCTGACTGTCTCCGTGTCCAAGACAACCTCCAATGTATTGGTTCATACCGGGGTGCCGCGCAGAATAGCCGCCCATGGGCGGCGAATAGAGAGCTTTCAGTCATGTGTGGGCAGGGTGGCCGATTACAACCTTGTTTCCTCTGCATTGCGGACGTGTGTGACGAGCCGACCGTTTTCGAAGAGATGAAGGAAGTACTGAGGCCGCATGGTGGCGCTCTTCCATCCAGTGGAATCCGAATGCTGCTCCGCGGTGATCAGTCCGGTCGATGCGATGCCCGGGGCGCTGAGCAGAGGGACGCCGGCGAAGGTGGCGAAGGCGGCCGTGTGGGCATGGCCGGTCCAGACCGCCCGGACCGGGGGATGCCGCTCGATGAGCGCCGCCAGGGCCTCGGGGGCGCGCAGGCCGATGGAATCGATGTACGGCATGCCCAGCGGAACCGGCGGGTGGTGGAACGCGATGAAGGCCGGCACGTCCGGGGCGGCGGCCAGCCGGCTGTCGAGCCAGCCGAGGGTCTCCTCGTCGAGGACTCCGTGTGCGGCTCCCGGTACGGACGAGTCGCACAGCAGGAGACGCGGGCCGTTCGTATCCAGGAGGACCGACCGGTTCAGCGGGCCGCTGTGGCTCTGCGTGCCGGGTGAGCCGTCGGTGTCGCCTCCGCCGTCGCCGTCATCCGGGAACCATCTCCGGAACTCCTCCCGGCTGTCGTGGTTCCCGGGACACACGAGCACCGGGCAGCGCTCCCGCAGCGGGGCGAGCGCCGCCGCGACCTGCCGGTACTCCTCCGGGGCGCCGTGATCGGCGAGATCGCCTGTGATCAGTACGGCGTCCAGCGTCCCCGGCGTCGCCGCTACCGTCGCCACGGCAGCGGCGATGCGCTCGCCGCTGTCCGCGCCGGCGCCCGCGTGCAGATCACTGAGGTGGGCGATCAGTGTCATGCCTCGATGCCCTCGGTCTCGGGCTGGGCCACCGGAGCGGCGGCTGCTTCCCTCTTGCGGTCGGCACGCCAGCGCGTCAGAGTGCCGAGCACCATGGCCATCGTGATCAGCGCGATACCGACGAAGGTGCTCAACGACTGGTGCAGCCGCGGGTCGAGGAACTGGGTGAGATAGGTGATCACCAGATTCATTCCGTACAGCATGGAGACGGTGATCGGCTCGGTGCGGACGATGCCCTGCTGGAGAAGGTAGAGCGAAATGATGACCCCGACGATGCTGATCGCCAGAATCGCGCCGGTATTGGCAAATGTGTAGGTGCCGAAGCTGGACCTGAAGAGCATGAGCGCGAAAGTCGAGACGATCAGGACGGGGAATCGGGAGGCCATCATCTGCCGTACGACCATTCCCTGGTCGCTGAGCCGCTTGGTGTAGTACGTGATGCCCGCCAGGGAGACGGAAGTGGCCACGCACATGCACACACCGAAAACGATGCTTCCGGTCGATACGCTCCCGATCGCGCTGGAGCCGTCGAGTGCTTCGACGAGCAGATAGGCCATCACCGCCAGCATCCCCGCCGCGGCGGCGATCTCCAGCCGGTAGGCCCGGACACCGGGACGCAGTTTGAATCCCAGCAGGATGGTCACGGTCGGGCCCAGGCCGATGATGATGGCGTTCGCCATGGCCGGTTCGAACACCGTGAACGCGTAGAGGACAGCGATCCAGCAGATCGCCGTCATGATGTTCAGCATGATGACGTCCGGCAGACAGCGGCGCACATCACGGAAGAGCGCCTTCTTGTCCCGCAGCGTCAGGAAGTAGAAGAGCTGGGCCAGGACGAAGGAGTTGAGGGCGATGAACTCCGGTGACAGGTCCTGGACGAGCGCGCCTTCGAGGACCGACTTGGTCGAGTTGATGATGCAGTAGCCGGTGACGAACAGGGGCCCCACGACTGAGGCGTTCCGCTTAATCGACATCGTAGAAGCCCTCCCCGTCGAGGTAACGGGCCGTCATGTAGTCCCTGACGGTGACGCCTTCGGAGGGGTGGAGCAGATGCACCAGCATCGGATAGGTCAGGTCGTTTCTGGTCTGTTTGATCAACCCGCCGGGAGCGACCTTCAGCAGGACGTCGTGGAAGCTCTCCAGCGCGCGGACCTCGTCCATCCGCGGAAGACCGCTGAGCTTGCCCTCCTTGGGGGCGATCATGTTCACGCAGATGGCGTGCTGATCCACGACGTAGTCCTGCTCGGCGCGGGTGTGGAAGGCGTCCGCGTCGGTGTAGGCGAGGACCGTCCACTCCAGCTGGCTGCTGCCGAGTGCCGCGCGGGTGAGCAGGGGGAGCTGGGCGCCACAGACCCGTGCCCCGGTCTCGACCAGGCGCGGCCCCTGAGGCGTCAGTTTCAGCTCGGTGTGCGCCGGGCCATTGCTGATGCCGAGCGCGTCCAGCACTCCGAAGGCGTAGGCGACCAGCACGTCCTGTTCCGGGCCGCGGCGCGTCATCAGCTGGGAGCCGCCCAGCAGATCGCGGACTCCGTTGACCTGCAGATGCTGGGTCTTCCAGACGTCGCACACATAGTGCTTGCCGTCCCGGCTGACCGAGTTCACGTAGTACTCGGCGCCGACCAGATACTCCTGGGCCACGACGGCGCGGTTGTTCAGGCCGAACGCCGAGTCGGTGCCGAGGAGCGCGTTGAAGGCCGCGATGACCTCCTCACGGGAGGTGCAGAAGGAAACGCCGTCGTTGAGTGCGCTGTTGACCGGTTTGAGCACGACGGTGCGCGGCACATCGCCGTACCAGGTGAGAAGGGTTTCGAGGTCGGTCGCGAGCACTTGGTCCGCTGCGGGCAGGCCCGCTGCCTTGACCGTCTCGATCATGCGGAACTTGTTCCGGCGGGCCTCGGTGAGGGCCGTCCCGTTGGTGAGCAACCCGAGGGATTCAGAGATCTGGTCGGCGAGTTCGACTCCGGATTCGGCGCCCGGCAGCACGGCCGTCGGCGCGTACGCCCGCAGTGCCGAGGCCGTCGCCCGCGCGTCGCCCGCGTGGACGACCTCGTGGGTGAAGTCGCCCGGCCGGTACGTGGAGGTGTAGAGCTCCGGCAGTCTGGGGGTGCTCTGCACATGGACGCAGTCGTACCCCCGGTCGGCGAAGAGCGGGGCCAGGTGGCTGCCCGTGGAGTAGCCGTCCACGATGGCCACGACCGGGCGGGGTGAGGCGGGGCTCATTGCGGCTCCTTTCGGTAGCTGAGTAAGTCGGGCCTCACGGCGCGATGAACTCTCGGGTGCTTGTGGGTACTGCCGTCTTGCGGGCCACCGCGGCCTCGACCAGGCCGGCGAGGAGCGGGTGGGGCCGGGTGGGCCGGGAGCGCAGTTCGGGGTGGGCCTGGGTGGCCACCGGATAGGGGTGGACGTCGCGGGGGTATTCGACGTACTCGACGAGCTTGTTGTCGGGGCTGGTTGCGGAGAACACCAGTGCGGCCTTGGTCTCCAGCTCCGCACGGTAGGAGTTGTCGGCCTCGTAGCGGTGACGGTGGCGCTCCTCGGCGTACGGCACCGGAGGGGCGGTGGCAGCGTCGGACTCGGTGGAGTCGGCGTCCGGAACACCCGCGACGTTCCGCGCGGCCTCGATCACGATGCGCTGCAAACCCAGGCACAGACCCAGCAGCGGGACACGGTTCTCCCGCGCGTACTGGATCGCACCGACCTTGCCGTCGACCCCGCGCTCACCGAACCCGCCCGGGATACAGGCCGCGTCGACATCCCCGAGCTGCTTCCTCGCACCCGCCTGGGTCCGGCACTCGTCGGATGTCACCCACTTGACCTTGACCCGCGCCCGGTTGGCGAACCCACCCGCCCGGATCGCCTCCGGCACCGACAGATACGCGTCCGGTAGATCGTCCCAGGCCGAGCACTCCACATCACGGAACGGCAGACCGGGCTTACGGACGACGTAGGCGTCACGACCCCTGGCGGCGCGCTGCGGCATGTGACCGGCCTCCTTTCCCTGACGCCGGTTCGGATGCGGTGCGGGTGGCCCGGTCATGAGCTACCCGCCGGGGACGGCGAGCGGGCCGCGGCACGCTCGTCCACCCGAGTATCGGGGGCCGGGGTCACCCGGCCGTCCCGGACCGCGCGTTCCAGCCACCAGCCGGCCAGCTGCGAGGTGAGGACCGCGGTGACGATCAGTGTGGTGAACAGCGAAGCGCTGACGATGCCCACGTCGTAGGCGGTGGTCGCCATGACGATGCCCGGGCCTCCTCTCGCGTTCAGTGCCACCGCAAGGTCGAGGGACTCCGCTCCCCGCCGGCCGGCGAACCGCGCTCCGGCGTACACACTGCTGGCCTTCGAGACGCAGGCGACGGCGAGGAAGACCAGCGTGAAACCGATGCTGAACGAGTGGATCAGGTCCAGCTTCAGTCCGACGACGGCGAAGTACACCGGGATGAAGAAGCCCGCGGCGAAGTCCTGCACCGTACGTGTGGGGCCCGTGGCGGCGGTCCCGGCGCGGCCGGTGGTGCCGGTGAGCAGACCGACCACGAACGCGCCGAACATCGGAGCGACCCCGAGGACGAGGCAGAGTGCCGATGTGCCCAGTACGACCGTGGTCCGCATCGCCACCGAGTCCCACGGCCGCCGCCACGCACGGCCGTTCGGTATTTTTCTGAGCAGGACCGCCGCCAGCAGGGCCAGCAGGAAGAAGCCGATGGAGGCTGCCGCGTAGTAGACGGCAGCCCCTGTCCCCGACACCGCGTGCACCGTCCTGGCGAGTCCGAAGACGGAGTGCGAGCTGCCGGCGACCATGCCGAGGGCGATCGACAGCAGGACGTTCAGCACGATGTCCTCAAGCACCGCGACGGACAGCACCACGCGGGCGAGTGCGCTGCGCATGATCCCGAGATCGAGCAGAATCCGCGAGATGACGGGGATGCTGGTCACCGCGATCGAGCAGGAGACCACGATGGTCAGCGCCGCGGTGTTTCCGGCCGGGCCCATCAGCCCGTCCGACTTCACCAGGGACATGCCGGCGAGACCCACCGCGAACGGGACGACCATGCCGATGGTCGCGGTCAGCACCACCACTCTGCTGTCCTGGCGCGAGAAGACCTTCCGCATGTGCGCGCCCGCGGTGAACATGAGGAGCAGCAGGCCGAGTTGGTACACGAGGTCACGGCCCACAGCGCCGGCGCCGGTGGAAGGGAAGAGCCAGTCGGCCAGTCCCGGGGCGGCCTGTCCGAGCACGGTGGGCCCCAGGAGCAGACCGCCGAGGATCTCTCCGACGACGGCGGGCTGCCGGAGGCGTACGAACAGCCGCCCCAGTCCGTGGGCAGCGGCCAGCAGCAGCGCGATGCCGAGCAGGACATGGAACAGGTCAGCCTGGGACATGGGCGTCCAGACTCAGCCGGGACGCGACGGCCGAAGTGGAGCCGGTGTACTTGCCGTTGTAGTCCACGGCCGTGCCCTGCATGGCCCAGAAGGCCAGCTTGCCGATCATCATGCCCGGGTACACCCGGACAGGGTGGGCGACCTTGATCTCCAGTGTCCAGGGGAAAACCGCCCCGCTGTGCCCGAGCGGCGCCGAGTACTGGATCCAGATCCCCATGGCGGAGGTGGACAGGCAGGCGTACAGCTCAGCCGCGTAGTGCGGGCTGCCCATGGCCTCCATGGTGCCGCCGAGGTAGAGGCGGTCGGGCTCCAGGACCATTCCGTCGGAGCCCATCGTGACCTGGTGGGCCTTCGGCGGTTCGAAGCAGTCGATGATGTCCTGCTCGTACCAGAGGATGTCCTCCGCGAGGCGGAATCCGTAGCTGTTGGGCTCGATGCGCTCCGGATCGAAGTCGTCGATGTGGATGCGCCCGGCGCGCACCTCGCTGAGAATCTCCGGGCCGCTGAGGATCACAGCCATCCCTCCAGCAGGCCGGATATCGCCGCGCGGTAGTCGGAGAGCTCGCCGTCATTGG
The DNA here is from genome assembly GCF_010548145.1 of Streptomyces sp. SID10853. Lineage (GTDB taxonomy): Bacteria > Actinomycetota > Actinomycetes > Streptomycetales > Streptomycetaceae > Streptomyces. Next base: position 31,875 of record NZ_JAAGLN010000036.1, on the reverse strand, counting down.
TGATCACGGCGTCCGGGGTGATGGCGTCGAGCTCGCTGGTGGACCGGTCAGTGCGGGACGGGTCGCTGCGGCCGGCCAGCCGTTTCTGCCGGGTGTCCTCGTCGCACCGCACCCGGACGACGCGGAAGCCCTGTTCGCGCAGGACCGGAGCGTCCACATGGGGGTCCCGCAGGTCGTCGTTCACGATGACCTGGGCCTGCGCGTTCTCCAGGCGGGCCAGGAAGTCCTCCGCCAGGGAGCGCGGGTTGGCCCGGCGCATCGCGTCGGCCAGCGCCTCCATCAGCACCTGGTCCTGGGCCCCTTCCGCGAGAGGGGCGTTCGCTCTGCTGTACACGGCGCGCTGGAGGTCGTACAGCGGCTGGGCCAGTTTGACCCGGGAGAAGGAGAGGCCGCGGGCCGCGGCCCACTCCTCGACGAGGGAACCGCAGGTCGACTTGCCCGCGCCGGCGAGCCCGGTCACGCAGATACGCAGACCGGCCGTGGTGGTGGTCACGCCGTCTCCTTCGCGGAGTCGAGGTTCTTGAGGACATCGGACGGATCGACGTCGAGGGTCCCGGTCAGCCTGACCATCGGCAGGTCCGCGGCCACGTGGCGCAACCGCGACAGCGACCGGTAGAACTCCGTGTAGTCCGGGACCAGATACGACTGCCAGGTGAAGAACGTCGTGTCGGCCTGCCGGTCGATGATCTTGTTGAGGTGGGCCCACCGCTCGTTGTCGGAGTCGAGACGGCGCGCACGCAGTGGTTCGCCCGGCTCGACGCGGGGCAGGAACAGCGCGGCGAGCGGCCTGGGGGTCGCGTCGAAGGGGGTGCCGAGCCACTCCTCGAAGACATCCGGATCGATGAGGATCTTGTGCCCGGGTTCGTAGGTGTCGACCGCGGCGTCGACGCCGTCCCGGACGAGCTGCTCCAGGCGCTTGTCGGCCCGGATCGTGCCGACGCCCACGTAGGGGTAGTCCCGCCACGGGTGCACGGTCACGCCGCTCGCGTCGAACGTGCAGAAGACCTTGTCACCGCTGAAGTACGACCAGTCGTCGCGCCGCAGGCAGGACAGCATGGTGGTGGTCTTGCCCGCCCCCTTGGGGCCCGCGATGCAGACGGCGCGCCGTCCGTCGTGGATGCCGGAGGCGTGCAGGACCACGGTGCCCTGCTGCTCCTCGTTCCTGATCACGAGGTCCCGGAGGAAGTCGATCATCTGTACGGCTGCCCGCTCCGTGACGCGGGTGCGGAAGACGGGGTCCTTCATGGCGTCGTGCGGAGCGTCGAGGACCATGTTCCGGTTGGTGTAGCGGCGGCGGTCCGGGTCGTCCACGATGTGCGCGTGGAACGTGAACTCCCGGGCGCTGCTGAGCCGTACGACCGACTCCGGTACGGCCCAGACGGCCGGGTCCACGTCGCTGTCGGGGTCGTAGGGGGCGACCGCGACCCGGAAGGTCGTCTCGTTGCGCGGGGTGTCGTCCAGCAGGTGCCGGAAGAACCGCCGGATCTGGTCGAAGGCGGCCTCAGCGGCTGCGTCGACGTCGAGTTCGATGGTGGTGTGCAGGAAGTTGAGGTAGAGCATGGCTGCCTTTCCGGCCTTCACGAGGCCAGGCTTTCCGGCCTTCACAGGGCCAGGCGGTCGACGCCGCGTACGAGTTCGTCCGCGTGCGCGCGGAAGGACTGGCTCCAGATGGGATCGAGCAGGGGGGCGAGACCGTCCACGCCGAGCTCGAAGCTGATCGTGAGGGTCAGCTCGGTGGTGTCAGGACCGAGGGCGCGGACCTGCCACACCCCTGACAGGCTCTCCAGGTCGCCCTCGGTCTGCTCGAACCGGAGACTGTGACCGGGGCCCGCCGCTTCCCGCTGGCGCCAGGAGACGGCGCTGCCGTTGAGCAGTACCTTCCAGTCGGTGATCCGGAACAGCTTCTCCGCGTGCGACACCGAGTGGACGTGCAGGACGCTCCGGGCCCGGGAGCCTATCTCCCTGCTGTCCTTGACGAGGTTCCATACCTCGCCGGCGCTGTGGCCGGGCAGCACACGGCTGACGGTGACGTCGGGCATCTACTTCTCCTCACCTTGGTGGGTCATGCCGCGGTGGATCGTGCGGCGGCCGGTCATGCGGCGGCCGGTCATGCCGCCTTCATGAAGGGGGCGAGGAATCCGATGTCGAGCCCTGCCCGGCGGGCCAGTTCGGCCCAGGTGCGCAGGGTGAGCAGCATGTCCCGCTGGCCCTCCGCGACGAGCCGGTCGGGAAGTTCGCCGGGGAACGCGGCGAGCAGCCGCTCCCACAGCGGGTACACGGAGCCGACCTGGCACTCGTCGCCGCCGAACTCCTCCTCCAGGCCGAAGACCTCGACCAGATCGGTGCCGGAGGCGCCCAGGACCTCGGTCATGCCGTACTCCAGGGCCACGGCCAGACAGTGGGCGTCGTCGACCGGGACGCGGCCCGCCAGCCGGAGGTCGATGTCCAGGAGCTGTTCCAGGAAGCGGAGCTTGACGGCCTGCTGCATCTGCGGCTGTTCCTCACCGCCTTCCAGGTCCTCGACGTAGGCCCGCCCCTCGGCGAGCATCAGCCAGGCCGCTTGGACCCAGGCGGCGACCCCCTGTGCGGACGGCATGGCGTGTCCTGTCGTCACCGAGGGGAAGGCGGGCAGACTCAGGGCGAGTTCGTGTGCCCTGGGGTGGCGTGCGGTGGTCACTCGGTTTCTCCTCAGCTCTCGGGCACGACGGTCAGCCGGGCGGCTCCGGCACGGACTGCGCGGAGCACCACGGCCGCGTCCTCGGGTGCGAGACCGGCGAGATCCGGCAGTTCGGCGCCGGGAGCGGTCAGCGGCAGTGGCCGGGTGTGGTCACGTCCGGGCAGCAGCACGGCGCTCTCGGCCGATACGAGCATCGACGCGCCGGGCAGGAAGGGCGCGGGCCCGCCCGGGGCGGGCTCCAGGGTGACGGCGATCCGGCCCTGGTGACCGACGGCCTCCAGCACATCGCGCAGCAGCGCCTGGTAGGCCGGGCCCAGGGGCCGTCCCGCGGCCTCGGGGGACAGCGCGGCGGCGACGTCCGTACGCAGCCCCTCCAGCGTTTCGGCGGCGCGGCGCGCGGCCGGGGTGCGCCAGCCTCCGTCCCGCACCATCCGGGCCCACCGCAGCACGTACCACTTGCGGGTGGTGTAGACGTCGCCGTGGTGGGAGAGCAGGGCGTCCATGAGGTGCAGCAGGACGTTGAAGGCGTAGCCGACCCTCCCGCGTGTCTCGCCCGCCCGCTCGGCGAGTACCAGGTGGGCGGTCTGCTCGGCGGCGGTCTGCAGGGCCGCGCGGGCCCATACGGTGCTGAGGGAGGGCAGCGCGTCGAGGAAGGGGGCGCTGCCGTCCAGGGTGATGCCGTTGACGATGCGCTCGGTCTGCTTGCGGCGCGGCTCCCGGGTCTTGTCCCAGGAGCGGAACCCGTCGACCGTCGTGCCGAAGGGGGCGGCGGCCAGACGCCGGAGTTCCGCCAGGTTCGCCGTCACCTCGGCTTCGCTGAAGGACACCACTTCGAGGTGGTGCCCCTGCTCGAAGATCTTGGTGGATATCCGGGGCCCGCCGATCGGCTCGGGCTGGATACGGATGAAGTCGAAGTCGGACGTGGCGTTGGCCAGTCCGTGCACGGGCGAGCTGGTCAGCATCAACAGGCCGTCACCGACCTGGTCCTTCATGATGGCGGTGAGCCAGTCGGGGCTGAGCCCCCGGGAGGAGAGGAACTTCTCCACCCGGCTGTGCCGCAGGGCCGCCAGATCGAGCGGGGTCAGGTGGTGCGGGAAGTCGGGAAGCATGCGCGGTGCGTCCTCCTGGATATGAAGCCGGTGCGGTCAGAAGCCCAGCTGCCGTGCGACGAGCGCGGCGGGCGCCGTGTTGTCGAGGACCCCGGGATCCGAGCCGGCGGGGATGCCAGGTCCGAGTGCGGCGTGGATCGCGTGGAGTCTGGGGTCTCCCGTGTTCACCACGTGGGCACCCGACTTGGGAGTCGCGCACACCACGGCACCGCCGGGGTCCAGCACCGAACTGGGCTGGTAGTCGTCCGCGAAACAGACGAAGAGGGGCCCGCAGGTGACCTGGTCCCTCGAAATGCCCCGGCCGTGACTGTCCTGGAAGCCCCGGAGCAGGGGCTGCCCGGTCGCCGGTTCGGTGATCCCGGCGATCACGTCCATGGCCTGCCGGAGCGCGGTGGCCTCGTCCCGGTCGGACGCGCTCCGTGCGCCCGCCCACAGGGAGCCGTTGTTGGCCGGGTGGTAGAAGGCCCGTGAGCGTACGGAGTCGATCGCGTCGTGACCGGTCAGTACGGCCAGTCCGGCGTCCAGCAGTGCCTGGTTGACGTGGACGAGGTGGGTGCTGCCCACCATGCCGTGGTCGGCGCCGAGCACCACGGTGTCCTCCTCGCCCGCCCGGTCGATCACCTCGCCGAGCACGTCGTCGGCCCACCCGTAGCACTGCCGGATGCGGTCCCAGACGGCGTCGGCCATATCGGGCCGGTGGGCCCCGCTGCGCTCGTCGCACCACCCGAGCATCTCGTGACCGATGTCGTCCGTGAGCGGCAGATACACGACGACGAGGTCGGCGCTGTGCCTGGCGAGCACCGCCGTCGCACAGGCCCCGAAGGACTCGGCGACGCAGCGCAGCGACGCCAGGAAGACGTCTTCCGCCGTGCCGTCGCCCCCGTCCACGAGCCGGGGGCCGAAAACACCACGCCGGTAGAGGGGCCCCACCCCTTCACCGGCGAACGGCGGGCACGCCTCAAGTGCTTTCACCAGGTCGGTGCTGCTGCCGTCGACCCGGGGCTCCCAGACGCCGGTGTGCACCAGCGTCATGTCGTCCCCGGATCCGGTCAGGCCCAGCCAGGTGCCGTGCCGGTCGTCCAGGGCGAGGGGCCGCCACGCCCCCCGTGCGGCCAGGGTGACCTGTCCGTGCGCGGTCCTGACCCGTACGCTCCCGCCGCCGACGGGCCCGGTGACCTCCACCGTGAAGGGCCCGATGCGCCAGGGGGCTCCCTCCTGGGCCGGGAGGGGCAGCCGCAGTATGCCGTGGCGTACCACTCGGCGGCTGTACGCCTCGATGGCGCCCTCGACCGCGGGCTCGACCCGGCTGGTGCTGCCGAACACCCAGGGCACATGCACGAACGCGCTGGTGAGGTCGCGTTCGGCGGCGGTCTGCCAGATCGGTGACACCGCCGGGTAGCCCGGCGAGAAGCCGCTGACATGGCTGCCTATCCCCTGGCCGGCGCCGGGCACGGAGTATCCGGTGACCCCGTGCTCGCTCGCCCACGTCCCGGTGAACAGGGTCGCGAGGGAGGGCGGCGTCTGACAGTTCGGCCGGGCCGGCCGGGCGGCGGTCATCCTGCCGCCACGGCGCAGCCGGGACACCGCGGGCAGGGAGCCCTCACGTTCGAGCCGGTCGACGACCCAGTGCGCCGCCGCGTCGAAGACGACCCAGTAGACCGTCACTCCCTGTTCACCTCCGTGACGAGCGCGGCCAGTTCGCGGACGTCGCCGATCTCGTGACCGGCGTGCCCGGTCAGCCCGTCCGCCTTCTGGTCCGCCCACTTGCCCGTCCGCACCTGGACGGTGCGCATCCCCGCGTCGTGGCCGCCGCGTACGTCCGTCGTGGCGTCGTCGCCCACCACCAGGCAGCTGCCGGGCCGGTCGCCGAGTCCCAGGGATTCGGCGGCCAGTCGGAAGAAGGCGGGGGCGGGCTTGCCCAGGACCTGGGCGCTCTCGCCGGTGGCGTACTCCAGGGCGGCCACCAGCGCACCGGTGTCGATGTGGTCCCTGCCGGGCCGTTTGAAGTAGCGGCCGTTCTGCAGGGCCAGGAGTTTCGCCCCGGCCCTGACGGCGCCGAACGCGTCGTCGAGGCGGGCGTAGTCCAGGCGGTCCCGGCAGTCTCCCACCACCACATGGGTGTAGGGGCCGGTGACACTCACCGTGGGCAGGGTGCTCTCCAGATCCGCTGAGACCAGCCCGTACGTCACCGCCTTCTCGTCCTCCAGCAGCCGGCCGGCCGCCACGACCGGCGAGAACACCTCGTCGGGCCGTACGGCGAAGCCGTACTCGGTGAGCTGTCCGTGGACGCGCTCCACCGTGAGGGAGTCGGTGTTGGTCAGAAAGCGCAGCCCGACGCCCAGTTCGCGCAGGGCCGCGACCGCTTCGACGGCTCCGGGAAGGGCCGCGCCGTTGGCGTACAGGGTGCCTTCCATGTCCAGGAGGACCGCCTCGACCCGTGTGCCCTTCGGGGGTGTGCCCATCAGCCCACCGTCCGCAGCAGGTCGGGCCGGAGCTTCACGGTGTCCTTGAGGAAGGTGCGCTTGGAGTAGAACCCGGCCTCGTCGTTCAGGCCGCGGGCCCGCAGGAAGCTCTCCAGCCAGGTCGTGATCGCCGACATCTCTTCGAGGACGTCGGCCTCTGCCGCCGGGACGGCCACCCGGCTGCGGAGGTACTCCAGCTCGCACTGGTTGAGGGTGACGCCGGGGTCGTCGACCAGGCTGCAGTGGTCGAAGAAGATTCCGTAGACGTGGCCCGTGCGGACGGATTCGAAGTTGATGTCGTACCGCACCCGCCGGAAGGACGGCAGCCGGACACCGGTGACGCCCAGCACCTCGGTGATGTGCCGCTCGAAGCCGCCGTCGTCGGTGAGGTCGAGACCGTACGTGTGGGTCTCACGCCGCTCGAATCCGTCCTCCACGTACCACTTGCGCTTCAGCAGGTGCTTGCCGTCGGTGGTGGGGATGAAGGACGCGTAGCCCCGCTCGGCCTCGGTGGGCCCGGTGATCTCGAAGAGGTGGTTGGCGTAGTCCCACGCCTGGAACTCGTCGCGGAACTCCGGGATGTAGCCGGGAAGGACGCCGTCGAGCAGCTCGCGGTACATCTCGACCATGAGGGTCCAGGAGTCCACCGGCGGTTCGAGTGTGTACTTGTACTCCAGCTCCTTGCCGGGGAAGAGCTTCTGGTAGTAGCGCTGGTGGTTGTTGAGGAACAGGTAGTTCCCTGCGTGCAGTTGCACGGCCTCCGGCAGCCAGTCGAGCGTCAGGGGGTCGTCGGAACGCAGCGGCTCGGCGGTGGTGCGGATGAAGCAGGCGTCCTCGGCGAGGAACCGGACCTGGCTGTGGACGTGGAGCTCACCGTCCGACAGCGACAGGTAGAAGAGCGGCACGGCCGGCGGGTCGAGGAGGCCGGAGAGTGCCTTCCCCGGCAGCATGCCGGGGAAGAGCCCGTCCGCGGGCACACTGCCGTGCGCCGTGGGGTGTCCTTCCCCGTACCGGCCGGCGCTCAGGGAGACAGCACCGAGGTCCGCCCATCGCAGCACCACGGTGTTGCTGGGGAAGACCTCCTCCAGCGGTTCGGCGAGCTCGGCCAGGACGAGGGGGTCGCCCTTCGCGAGGGCGCGGGAGCCGTTGAGCAGATGGAGGCCGCCCAGGACGAGCCAGGCTCGCCGGGTGCGCGCTGTGTCGGCCGTTGAGGTCATGATCACTGCTCCTTGGGGGCGTCATGGGTCGTGGCGACGGTGCCGTCGGTGATGACCGCCCGCGTCCCGTGGACATCGGCGGCGGAGACAGCGGGGATGCGGGCTTCGCGCAGCAGGATGGCGAGGTGGCCGAGGGCGGAGCCCTTGTCGAAGACGAAGCCCGCCACATCGTCGAGAAGTACCGACAGCACGGCGTAGGGGCGGGCGGCGTGGATGATGGGCTTCTCGCTGAACGCCCGTACCCGGTCGGCGATATCGGCGAGCCCCTCGTGCTCGCTCACGTCCTGCGACTTGTCGATGCTCACGGCCGGGCCGATCGAGAGCCTGCGCAGCAGCTCGTCGTCGTCCAGCCGCAGCAGCGGTCCCTCGGCGTGGCCGCCCGAAATGCAGACCTCACCCTGGGAGACGGTCACCGCGGTGTCGCCGCCCAGGAGCGAGTAGTCCACGAAGAAGAGCTGGTCCTGGTCGAGGACCCACTCCAGGGTGAGGTCGCCGTAGCGCTCGTACATGGCGAGCGTGAAGCGCGCCATGCCGTCGAGGTGGGGTACGAGCGGGCGGGCGGAGTCCGCGGCGGTGAGGTTGCCCTCCGCGGTACTGGGGCGTGTGGTGTCCGCGACCAGGAGTGTGTCGCCGCCCGCGGTGCCCCGGTTGAGGGCCATCAGCCCCTCGTCGGTGTACTCCACCACCAGGCCGCCTTCGGCCGTACGGCGGGAGATCACCCCGAGCCGGCCCCGGACGAAGTCCCGCACGACGACGCTGTGGAGCGCCGTACTGTCCGTCTCCGCGCCGGTCAGCCCGGCCAGCCGTGCGACGACGTCCTCCTTGGGAACCACGATCTGCCGCAGTGTCTCCCCGAAGTCCAGTACGCATTCGCGGATGTGGCCCTCGGCGAGCAGGGCGGCGAACGAGGCGGCGCAGTCGGCGTCGTGCAGCCCCCGGCCGTTGAAGCGCACCACCCAGCCGCGGCCGACCGTGACACCGCTCTCGTGCGCGAGCCGGTGTGCGGGGCCGCGCTTCGCCGCGTAACCGCTGTACACGGCGGCCACGGCGCCGAGTTCGAAGTCGTCGGTGAGTTCGTCGAAGTAGAGCCGGAGCACGTTCAGGACCGGCTTGTCGTCCGTGGTCGGGCCCGAGCGGCGGGCGGTGACCGGCCGTACCTGGATCAGGTGGACACCCTCCGGGTCTGCGGCCCACTCCACGTCGATCTCGTGGCCGGCCCGTTCCCTGAGGCCGCGCACCATCGTGACCACCTGGCGCAGCGCGTCGAGGTGGGGGGCGGGTGCGGCGCCGGGGGACTCCAGTGACCCGCTGTCGACGCAGACCGGGTCGGCGGTGCCCGCCACCAGCTCGTCCGCGAGCCCTTCGACGTATTCGAGTGTCACCTCGTGCGCCCCGGAGCCGTGCGCCCCGGAGCCGTGCGCCCCGGAGCCGGGTGTCCCGGGGCCGTGCGCCCCGGAGTCGAGTCCCGTGAAGGCGACACCGGCCAGGTCGGGCTTGATCATCCGCTGGACGAACACGGCGAGCCGCGGCATCGCGTCGAAGTCGCCGCTCCGTACGCGGGCGGCGACGGCCGGGGCCTCGTAGTGGGACTGCCAGCAGCGTTCGATGGCCTCCAGTGCGGCGTCGGCGCTGTCGACGTGGAGGACGGAGTGGTGGATACCGGCCAGGCTGGTGTTCTCGCCGTCCTCGTCGAGTCCCGACGAACGGACGGCCAGGAGGTCGCCGGGCAGGCTGAACATGTCCTGCAGCCGGGTGCGCAGCAGCGAGCGGGTCGTTTCGGGGATCCGGATCCCGCGGGCCGTGTCCGTGATCCTGGCCAGTGACTCCGTGAAGAAGGCGCCGACCGTCGCCCGGACATCCGTGAACGCGTTCTTCAGCTCCGCCGCCTGTCGTTCGTCCAGCGCGGCCGTGAACTCGGCCGCCGGAACACAGAATGCCGCAGGAACCGGGAAGTCGAGGTGGACCGCGGCGAGTTGACCGAATTTCGGCCCTACCTCGGCCCAGTCGCCGCTCGCGCCCAGCCCGGGGAAGCGCTGACGGGCGAACTGCTTCTCGAAGTCGACGTGGATATCGCTGGACCGCGGGCCGACGGAGCCCTGGTACTTGCCGTCGTACAGCAGGACCTTGCCCTGCGGGCGCCACCACATCATCTGGCCGACGTTGATCCCCGGATAGACCCGGACCCGGTTCATCGAGTACAGCTGGAGTGTCCACTGGCCGGTGTAGCCGATGTCGCCCAGGCTGGCCGAGAGGTTGATGAAGAGCCCGAGGCGCGCCACGGACGACCGGGCCGCGAACGTCGGGGCGTAGTGCTCGCTGCCGAGCACCTCGATGGTGTGGGCGAGATAGAGGCGCCCCGGCTCCAGGACGTATCCGTCGTCGGGGATGGTGAGTTCTTCGAATTCGTTGGCACGCCGGGCGTCGAGGGGCAGGTCCTTGTACACCCGCAGCGTCTTCCCCAGCCGGAAGTTGTAACTGTTCGGATTTACCTGCTCGGGAATGAACGGATCAATCGTGATGCGGCCATTTCGGTACTCACGCTCGATCTCGTTACCGGTGAGAATCAAACTCCTGCCTCCGTGACGTAGAAACGGGCCTGTGCCGGTCGTTCCTTACTCACCACCGGGTCGCGATGGCTGGATGCGTGGGCGCGAACGGGCGCCACCGAGCACAGGGCGGCCCTCTGCGGGCACCCTGATCGTTCAGAAACTGTTCGCTTATGAGCGGTTGTGGACTTACCCGTACTCTGCCGGGGCCCGGATGGGAATGCATACCCAGGCATGGATCAACATGCTGCACGTCAGCTTGATGCCAGGGGGGCAAGGACCGCTAAACGCTGAAATACCAGGCCAATCGGCGGCCTTGTGCGCCGTCCCGGCGTCGGTCACACGCCGTCGTCGGGGCCGCCGCAAGGGCCGCCCCGGCGGCCGGAGCATTTCCGGAACCGTTGAATCCGGTTATCCGCCCGGTGCGCCGGCTCCTGCCGGGCGCGAAGAAAATCTGCTCATACGTGGCATGGCGCCGACGTCCCAGGGGCAGATAGCCCGCGACGGGGCCGGCACTAGTTGGAGCACGGGCAATGCAGTCGAACTCCAGTCATGACGACGTCTTTTTCGGAATCCTCGGGCCATTGGAAGGCTGGGACGGAGAGCGGCGCCTGAAACTCGGCGGCGTTGTCAACGAACGTGTTCTGGTGATGCTGTTGCTGAAAGCGGGGCGCGTGGTCCCGGTTTCGCGGCTGATCCAGGCGGTCTGGGATCAGAAGCCTCCCTTTACGGCCCTCCAGCAGATCCGCAAGGCCGTGGCGGCCCTGCGCCGGCGAATCCCCTCAGGGCGTGAACTGATCGCCACCGAGCCTCCCGGCTACCGCATGACGGTGGCGGAGGGCCAGGTGGATCTGAAGGTGTTCGACGCCCGGGTCCGCCATGCCCAGGAGGCCCACGCGGAAGGGCTTCTGGACGAGGCCGTGACCCACTTGAAGGCCGGGCTCGACCTGTGGCGCGGATCCATCCTCGCCGACGCCGGCGGACACGTCATCGAGGCCGCCGCGGCCGGCTGGGAGGAACGTCGTATCGCCGCGGCCGAGCACTGCTTCGACCTCCGTCTCGCCCGCGGTGAGGCCGGTGAACTGGTCAGTGAGTTACGTGAGTTCATCTCCGCGCATCCGTTCCGGGAGTCCCTGCGCGGTCAGCTGATGCTGGCGCTCCACCGCTCGGGGCGTCAGGCCGAGGCCGTGGAGGAGTACGCCCGGCTGCGTACCCTGCTGGCCGAGGACCTCGGCATAGAGCCCGGCTTCCGGCTGGCGGAGCTGCATGTGGCGATCCTGCGCGGCTCCTTGGAGCCAGAGGCTCCACGGCGTCCCGAGGTGGCTGCGGCACAACGGCCGCCGGCGGTGGCCGGAGCGGCCCCGTGCACCCTGCCCCACGACCTGGTGGACTTCACCGGACGTAAGGAGGAAGTGCGCCGGCTCATCGAGGACGTCCGGGCGAACGAGGGGCATCCGGGGCCGCGCGTGCTGGTGATCGACGGCATGGGCGGCAGCGGCAAGACCGCGCTGGCGGTGCATGTGGCGCACCTGCTGGCGGACGACTACACCGGCGGGCAGCTCTACCTCGACCTGCGCGGCTTCACCTCGGGTGAGGAGCCGCTGTCCGCGGGGGCGGCGCTGGGCGCGCTGCTGGGGGTGCTGGGCGTGCCGGCCGACTCCATGAGCGACGGCGTGGTCGGGCGTATGGCCCTGTGGCGGGCCACGACCGCACGGCGGCGGCTTCTGCTGATTCTTGACAACGTTGCCGAAACCGCACAGCTGAGGCCGCTGCTCCCGACGTGCCCGGGGAGCCTTGTCATCATCACCAGCAGGGTCCGGCTGCCCGAGCTCGAAGGGTCGGCGGGGCTTTCACTGGGCCTGCTCGACGACGACGACAGCACCGAGCTGATGAGCCGGATCCTGGGCGCCGAGCGGATCGCCACCGAACCCCACGCGGCCTCCGAACTCGTACGGCTCTGCGGCAACCTGCCGCTGGCGCTGCGTATTTCGGGCGCCAGGCTGCGCAAGCGACCGCACTGGACCCTGGGTTTCCTGGCCGAACGGCTGCGGGACAGCTCCCGCATCCTGGGGGAGCTGGAGTCCGGCGACTGCAGCGTCGCGAGCGTGCTGCGGGTCTCGTACGAAGCCATGCCGCCCAACCGCCGGGCCGACTTCCGGCTGCTCAGCCTGCATACGGGAGCCGACCTCGACGTCGCCACGGCGGCCGCGCTCCTGGGCACCGAGCCGCGCCGGGCGGAGGAGACGCTGGAGCATCTGCTGGATGTCCATCTGGTCGAGCAGTTCGAACTCGGCCGTTACTCCTTCCACGACCTGGTCCGCTGGTTCGCCCGGACCCTGCCGGCCGCCGACCCGGCCCAGGGGACCGCAGTGCCGTGCCGGGCGGCCGCGTACACACTGAGTGGTGTGAGCGTGCCGGTGACCTGTTTTGTCCCGTGAGCGCGCGGACGGGGCCGGCGCGGCCCGGGACCTCCGGCAGGGTCGGTCACCGCTGGACCGCGGCCGTGTCGGGGCGGGGGCCGCAGGCGCCGTAGCCGCCCCGGAGGAAGACCAGCGGCGGTGCGGACCGCTGGACCCCCAGATCGCGGACGGCGCCGGTGACGAACCAGTGGTCACCCGCGTCCACTTCACCGGCCAGCTCGCAGTCGAACCAGGCGATGGCGTCCAGCAGCGCGGCCGAGCCGGTGGCGGTCTCCCGGTGCGGGATCTCCCAGCGGCCTGGCGCGGCGCTGGTGAAGCTGTGGCACAGCTGCTCCTGGTCGGCGGCGAGCACATTGACGCAGAACCGGCCGGCCGCCCGGATACGGGGCCAGGTGGTCGAGGACTTCGAGGGGAGGAAGCCCACCAGGGTCGGCTGCAGCGACACGGACGTGAAGGTTCCCATGACCATCGCGGGAGGCGGCAGATGCGGGGCCGGGCGCGGGCCGGTGACCAGAACCAGCCCGGTCGGATAGTGCCCGGCCACCCGGCGGAACTGCTCGGTGGCCGCCGCCGTCGGGCTGCCGTGCCTCGGATTGCCGGGCGTCGGGCTGCCGGGCGTCGGACGGGCGTTCTCCATGGAGTGCGACATCTCGGGGAGTTCCTCCGGTCGTACCGGCCGGGGACGTGCCGCGGTGCGACGCGGCGCGCCCCCGTGCGGGACTCTGCGGCCTTGCACTATGAGCGACCCGGGCGGGCACAGTGCAAGGACCCCTCAGGTGACGGTGACCGGGGCGGGCTGTCCCGCGTAGGCCACGCCGGGGAACTCGCGGGCCAGGTCGGCGACGTCGGCGGCGACCCGGCCGGTGTCGTCGCCGCGCAGCAGCAGACGGGCCAGCAGCTCGGCGACCGCGGCCATGTCGGCCTCCTTCATGCCCCACCGGGTCAGCTCCTGGGAGCCGAGGCGCAGCCCCGAACGGCCGCTGCTGGGCAGCCCCACCGTGGTGGTGCGGATGTCGGCGCGGGTGAGCGCACGGCCCCACTCGTGCGGGGAGCACTCCTCGGGAGGATGCACCCAGACCTGGTGGGTATCGGTGTAGCCGAAGTCCTCACCGGGCAGGTCGAAGCCGCGCCGGGCCAGTTCCTCGCCCAGCCGGCGGGCGTTGGCGATGGTCTGGCGCGCGTAGTCCACCCGGTGCGGCAGCAGCTCTTCGAGGGTGATCGCCAGACTGCCGACCGTCGCCGAGTGCGAGCTCGACGCGGTGAACGGGATGCGGGCCGCCACCTTCTCCGCGACCGTGTCGCTGTTGGTGACGAACAGGCCCTTCTGCGGGCCGGGCAGTGTCTTGTGCGTACTGCCGGAGATGCTGTCGAAACCGCCGTCGAGTACGAGGGTCTGCGGCGCGGCGGGCAGCAGTCCGAGCAGGTGCGAGGCGTCCAGGCAGATGATGGCGTCGGGCGCGGCGGCGCGCAGCGCCCGGGCGTCCGGGAAGTGCAGGGTCGTGGAGGCGTCCAGATAGATGACGTCGACGGGCTGTTCGGCTATGCGCGCGGCGAGGGCGCTGTGGTCGATCTGCAGGCGCTTGCGGTCGTAGGGGATGTAGTCGGCCCGGTAGCCGAAGCTCTCGCAGATGGTGACCGTGGCGTAGTGCCCGCCGTCCTCGGGCGCCAGCACCATGACACGGCCGCTGCGGGGGGTCACGGCGGTGAGCACGGTGTGCATGGTGTGCAGCCCGGAGAGGAACTGCACGAAGGCGTGCCGTGCGCCGTAGAACTCCTTGGTGAGGTCCACGCAGTAGTCGTAGACGTCGCTGAGGCCCGCGACGTCGCCGTAGACGGCCACCGGCGTCTCCGAGTACGGGTAGCGGTTGACCGCGTCGGTGGCGAGCGCGGCGGCGGCCCTGGGCGAGAGCCGGTTCTCGATCGGGAAGAGGTTGAGGCTGGGCCTCTGCTGGAGAGCGGCCAGGACGTCCATCAGTGCTCCTGTGCTGGGGGAAAGGGGTGGCGGGGGCGGGGCGGGGGCGGCGTCAGAGCCACGGATAGCGGGCGACGTCCTTGCCCGCGTAGTCGGGGTCCAGATAGATGAAGGCCCGCTGGATGAGGAGGTCACGCACCTCGAAGACCCCGCACCAGCGGCCCGCCCCCCACTCGGGCACGCCCACCCGCCAGGGACCGTCCCGGTGTTCACCGTGTGTGGTTCCCTCGACCGCTAGCAGGTCGGTTCCGGTGACGATCCAGTTGAAGGCCGCGAAATGGTGCTCGACCGACTTGACCGCGCTGCCGAGATCGCCGAACGTCCGGCTTATTTCTGCTTTTCCGTGCGCAAGACCCCACTTGGGGAAGAAGAACTGGGCGTCCTCGGCGAAATAGTCGAGAATGGGGGTCCCGTCGTGACTGGTCCCGCCATTGTCGAATGCCTTGAGATACGCGGTGACGACAGCTTTCCGCTGCTCGTCCGTCATAGGGGTTACTGCCGCGGGCATGAACGACCTCCAGAACTGCCGGAATTACCGGAAAGCGCGCCGCATCGGGGGAGGGGCGTCCGAGCGGCCGTGATCCACGTTCGCAGGGCGCGCTTGGCGCTGCCTTGACGTCGTTCTGCTGTCCGGCTTGCAGGGCGTTCAGTTGCCGGTCATGGCGAGCATCGCGGGCGCGTAGCGGGCCCCGTGCACCGGAACGTCCGCCGCCCGTGCCACCGCGGCCAGGTCGTCCGCTTCCAGCCGTACGGCGCCGGCTGCCAGGTTCTCCGTCAGATGGGCCGGATCGCTGGTTCCGGGGATGGGCACGACGTCGGTCCCCCGGTGGTGCAGCCAGGCCAGGCCGAGCTGGGCCAGGGTGAGGCCGAGCCGGTCGGCGACGGGGCGCAGCCGCCGCAGCAGCAGCTGGTTGTGCGCCAGGCCGGCCGGGCTGAACCGGGGCTGGCCGCGGCGGAAGTCGTCGGTGGCGAGGTCGTCCGTGGTGCGGATCCCGCCGGTCAGGAAGCCGCGGCCCAGCGGGGCGTACGCCACGATCCCGACCCCCAGGGAACGGCAGGCGGGGACCACTTCGTCCTCGATGTCCCGGCTCCACAGGCTCCATTCGCTCTGCACCGCGGTCACCGGATGCTCCGCGTCCGCCCGGCGCAGCGTGGCCGCCGATGGCTCGCAGAGCCCGAAGTGGCGGACCTTGCCCGCCTGGATCAGCCCGGCCACCGCGCCCGCGGTCTCCTCGACGGGCACCGCCGGGTCGATCCAGTGCTGGTAGTACAGGTCGATGTGGTCCACGCCCAGGCGGCGCAGTGAGCGTTCGCAGGCGGCGCGTACGTAGGCGGGTTCGCCGCACAGGCCGTCGAAGGTGCCGTCGGGGCCGCGCACCATGCCGAACTTGCTGGCGATCACCACGCCGTCGCGCCGCCCGGCCAGGGCGCGGCCGAGCAGCTCCTCGCCGGCCCCCTGGCCCTGGACGTCGGCGGTGTCCACCATCGTGACGCCCGCGTCCAGGGCGGCGCGGATGGTGGTGATCGCCCGGTCGGGGTCCGGGTGGCCGTAGAAGCTCGTGGTCGGCAGGCAGCCGAACCCCTGGGCGCTGACCCGTAGGCCGCGCAGGTCGCGCAGGGGCGGAGCGTAGGACGAGGGCATGGCGGAACCTCCGGTGAACGGGTTGCCGGGATCAGGTCATATGGCTGAATACATACGGCCTTTAATGCGGGAGCGGTGAATTCAACTGCCGACAGGGGGAATTGGCCGCGCTGTCAGGACTGCAGCACGGTATCCGTTCTCACCGGGGCTCACAACGCCCCCCAAGTCAGGGCGTTTGACGCTGCGCTGGAATACCGGCCGGTGTTCTCCAGGGCGTGACGGATTTTCTGCAAGCGCGACGTCCATACGCGTGCAAGGCACGGTCAGCACAGTGGGAACTGCGTGCCGAGCGGGCCGATTCCACGGTACGCAGCGGCTCAGGTCGAAATCCCCGCCCGATACCGAGCAGCATCCGTAAGCTACGAGGAGTTTCCATGTCGCGCGTGTCCACCACCCCGAGCAACAACCCGACAACCGCACACGCGCTGCTCCAGCGCCTGCGCGACCACGGAGTCGAGACCGTCTTCGGCGTGGTCGGCCGGGAGGCCGCATCCATCCTCTTCGACGAGGTGGAGGGCATCGACTTCGTCCTGACCCGCCACGAGTTCACGGCCGGTGTCGCCGCCGACGTGCTGGCCCGCATCAGCGGCCGGCCGCAGGCGTGCTGGGCGACGCTGGGCCCCGGCATGACGAACCTGTCCACGGGTGTCGCCACGTCGGTGCTGGACCGCTCGCCGGTCATCGCGCTGGCCGCTCAGTCCGAGTCGCACGACATCTTCCCCAACGACACCCATCAGTGCCTGGACGCGGTCGGTGTGATGCGTCCGCTGACCAAGTACGCGGTGGAGCTGCAGCGTCCCGACGACATCACCGACCTGGTGGACTCCGCGGTCGCCGCTGCCATGACCGAGCCGGTCGGCCCCAGCTTCATCTCGCTCCCGGTCGACCTGCTCGGCAGCGACATCGACACCACGCGGGTCGCCCCGCCTGCCCACACGCCGGGCAAGCCGGTCGGCGCGGTCCAGGACGGCTGGCAGGACGCGGCCGAGAAGGCCGCCGAACTGCTCTCCGGAGCCGAACACCCCGTGCTGGTGGTCGGTGCGGCGGCGATCAGGTCGGGTGCCGTACCGGCCATCAGGGCCCTGGCCGAGCGGCTGGACATCCCCGTCATCACCACCTACATCGCCAAGGGCGTGCTGCCGCAGGGCCACCGGCTCAACTACGGCGCGGTCACCGGCTACATGGACGGCATCCTCTCCTTCCCGGCGCTGGAGGCCCTCTTCGGCCCCGCCGACGCGATCCTCACCCTCGGCTACGACTACGCCGAGGACCTGCGGCCCTCGATGTGGGAGCGCGGCGGCCCGAAGAAGACCGTCCGGGTGTCTCCCACGGTCAACCCCGTCCCCCGGGTATACCGGCCCGACGTGGACGTGGTCGCGGACGTACTGGCCTTCGTCGAGTACGTGGAGGGCCGGACGGCCGGGCTCGCGCCGAAGACCGCGCACGACATCACCCCGCTGCGCGAGCGGGTCGCCGAGTTCCTGGCCGACCCCGAGCACTACGCGGACGGCATGCGGGTCCACCAGGTGATCGACTGCATGAACACGGTGATGGGGGAGTCCGCCGAGTCGGGGGAGGGCACCATCGTGTCCGACATCGGCTTCTTCCGGCACTACGGGGTGCTCTTCGCCCGCGCCGACCAGCCGTTCGGCTTCCTGACATCGGCCGGCTGCTCCAGCTTCGGCTACGGCATACCCGCGGCGATGGGCGCACAGATGGCCCGGCCGGGCCAGCCCACCTTCCTCATCGCGGGCGACGGCGGCTTCCACTCCAACAGCGCCGACCTGGAGACCATCGCACGGCTCAACCTGCCCATCGTCACGGTGGTCGTCAACAACGACACCAACGGGCTGATCGAGCTGTACCAGAACCTCGGCCACCAGCGCTCCCACGACCCCGCGGTGAAGTTCACCGGCGTCGACTTCACCAAGCTGGCCCAGGCCAACGGCGTGGACGCGGTGCGGGCCGGCACCCGCGACGAGCTGCTCGCCGCGCTGCGCAAGGGCGCCGCTCTCGGCCGGCCGTTCCTCATCGAGGTACCGGTGAACTACGACTTCACGGCCGGCGGCTTCGGCGCCCTGAGTATCTGAGATGACACTGCCTGCCGCCATCGGCTTTCTGACCGCCGTCCACCGCGGTGCGGGTCAGGTCCCGCAGGGGACCTTCGCATCGCTGGGGCACCGCGCCGATACGCGAGACGACATCGACGGTGACACCCTCTTCACCAGTCTTCTGCACACCGGGGCTCCGGAGGGAGCCAGGGCGCGGGGGCGGGGTTCGGCGCTGGTGTTCGCCGGGGAGCTCTACAACCAGGGCGAACTCCGGTCGGTGCTGCCCCGCGGCACCGACCCGGCCGATGACGCCGGGCTCGTCCTCGCGCTCTTCGACCACTACGACCTGCACGCGTTCCGGCTCCTCAACGGACGCTTCGCGGCGCTGGTGCACACCGCGGGCCGGGTCGTGCTCGCCACCGACCACGCCGGCTCGGTGCCCCTCTATCTGACCGCGGCGCCGGGGCGGGTGCTGGCCGCCACCGAGGCCAAGGCCCTGCGCGACGCCCCCGGGGGCCGGCCGCTGGCCGCGGCCCGGCCGGTCCGCCGGCTCCCCGGGGTGCACCAGGTCCCGGCCGGCACGGTCCTTGAGATCGCGCTCGGCACCGGAGACTGCACCGCACACCGGACCTGGACGCCGCAGCTCTCCCGCCGGATCCTGCCGGAGAAGGAGGCCGTGGAAGCGGTACGCCGGAGTCTGGAGCGCGCGGTCCGCGCTCGTACGGGCCAGGAGACTCCGCTGGTGGTCCTCTCGGGCGGCATCGACTCCTCCAGTGTGGCCGCGCTGGCCGCCCTCGGAAGGGGCGGCCCCATCGACACGGTGTCGATGGGCACCGACGACGCCGACGAGTTCCCCGAGGCCCGCGTCGTCGCCGACCACATCGGCAGCACGCACAGCGAGATCACCATCACCACCGCGGAACTGCTGCGCAGACTGCCGCACGCCGTCCGGGCCGCGGAGTCCCTCGACCCGGACATCATCGAGTACCTGCTCCCGCTCACCGCTCTCTACCTGCGGATGGGCGGTGCGGGCCGGCGCATCCTGACCGGATACGGCGCCGACATCCCGCTCGGCGGTATGCACCGCGAGGACCGGCTGCCGGCCCTGGACACCGCCCTGTCCCACGACATGGCGACCTTCGACGGGCTCAACGAGATGTCTCCCGTGCTCTCCGGCGTCGGCGGCCACTGGTCCACCCACCCCTACTGGGACCGTGAGGTGCTCGACCTCCTGGTCTCCCTGGAGGCGGGCCTCAAGCGCCGCTACGGGCAGGACAAGTGGGTGCTGCGCGCCGCGATGGGTGACCTGCTGCCCGCGCAGACCGTCCTGCGCCCCAAGCTCGGCGTGCACGAGGGCTCCGGCACCACCTCGTCGTTCAGCCGGCTGCTCACCGGGGCGGGTGTCGGCGAGGCCGGTGTGCACCACGCCAAGCGTCTGGTCGTACAGGAACTGTTCGACGAGGTGGTGGTGGCCGGCCGGGATCCCGACGAGGTGGACACCGCGCAGACCGTGCAACTGGTCGCCGACCGGCTGGCGCGCAGCTCACCGGTCATCGCATGACGGCCGGCCACCCCGTGCCGGCCATCCCGTGTCCCGTCACCCCGTGCCCGGTCATCCCGTCGACACCGAAGGAGTCATGACGGCGTGGAACGCATCGACACCAACGTCTCCCCCCGCTACGCACAGCTCCCCACGTTCATGCGCCTGCCGCACGACCCGGACCCCAGGGGCCTGGACGTCGTGGTCATCGGCGCCCCGTACGACGGCGGCACCAGCTACCGGCCGGGCGCGCGGTTCGGCCCCCGGGCCATCCGTAACGAGTCAGGACTCATCCACGGCGTGGGCATCGACCGCGGGCCGGGCACCTTCGATCTGATCAGGTGCGCCGACGCGGGGGACATCGATCTCACCCCGTTCAACATGCACATCGCGATGGACACCGCCCAGCGGCGGCTGACCGAACTGCTCGCCGACAACGCGGCGTTCCTCATGCTCGGCGGTGACCACTCGCTGACACTCGCCGCGCTGCGGGCCGCATCCGCCAAGCACGGGCCGCTGGCCGTGCTCCATCTGGATGCCCACAGCGACACCAACCCCGCCTTCTACGGCGGCGAATACCACCACGGCACGCCCTTCCGCCACGCCATCGACGAGAAGCTGGTGGATCCGCAGCGGACGGTGCAGATCGGGATCCGGGGGCACAACCCGCGGCCCGACTCACTCGACTACGCCCGCGGGCACGGCGTACGCATCGTCACCGCCGACGAGTTCGCCTCGCTCGGCGTGGAGGCCACCGCACGTCTGGCCAGGGACATCATCGGCGACGCCCCGCTCTATGTGTCGGTGGACGTCGATGTCGTGGACCCGGCCTTCGCCCCCGGGACCGGGACACCGGCCCCCGGCGGCCCGTCGTCCCGGGAGGTGCTGGCCCTGCTGCGCGGGGTGGGTGACCTGCGGCCGGTCGGATTCGACGTCATGGAGGTCTCGCCGCTCTACGACCACGGCGGCATCACTTCGATCCTCGCCACCGAAATCGGCGCGGAGCTCCTCTACCAGTACGCCCGCGCCCACGCTCACGAAAGGAAATCCCAGTGACAGTCGTCGACTGCACCCCATTCGCCGGGGACCTGCGCGCCCTCGCCGCGTCGCTGCCGCGGGTCCCCCGCGCCGACCTGTACGCCTTCCTGGAATCCGCGAAGGCCGCGGCCGCCGGCCTGCCCGCCGGCCTGGTGGCCGAGCTGGACTCGTTCAACGCCCATGGGAACCAGGACGGTTACCTGCTGCTGCGGGGCCTGCCCGTGGAGGACGACGAGGCGCTGCCGACGACCCCGAACAGCACCCCGGCACCGGTGGACCGTCCGCTGCTGGTCATGGAGGCCATGCTCGGCGCCGTCGGCCGCCGCCTCGGCCTGCACACGGGGTACCGGGAGCTGCGCGCCGGCACCGTCTACCACGACGTGTACCCCTCCCCGAACGCCCACTACCTGTCGTCCGAGACCTCCGAGGTGCTGCTGGAGTTCCACACGGAGATGACGTACCACACCCTCCAGCCGAACTACGTGATGCTGGGTTGCTCCCGGGCGGACCACGAGCGTACGGCGGCCACCCTGGTCGCCTCGGTCCGCAAGGCGCTGCCGCTGCTCACGGCCGAGCAGCGCGCGCGGCTCTTCGACCGCAGGATGCCGTGCTCCGTGGACGTCGCCTTCCGGGGCGGCGTGCCGGATCCGGGTGCGATCGCGCAGGTCAAGCCGTTGTACGGCGATCCGGATGACCCGTTCCTCGGGTATGACAGGGAACTGCTCGAACCGGCCGGGCCCGAGGACACGAAGGCGGTCGACGCGCTGTCGAAGGCGCTCGACGAGGTCACCGAGGCGGTCCACCTCACGCCGGGTGATGTGCTGATCGTCGACAACTTCCGTACGACACACGCCCGTACGCCGTTCACCCCCCGCTGGGACGGCCGGGACCGCTGGCTGCACCGGGTCTACATCCGTACCGACCGCAACGGGCAGCTCTCGGGCGGGGAGCGGGCGGGTGACGTGGTGAGCTTCACCCCGCGCAGCTGAGCCGCGGGCACGGTCCGGGGAGCCGGCCGGCGGGAGCGCGCACGAGGAGTGCGCAAGAGCTGCTGCCGGCCGGCTCCCATCGCATTTGTATGCATTCCATGGTATGGATAATCATGACCTGCCCCCTATCCGCTCCGGGAGACGAGTGAGCATGGCAGAGAACGAGGCGCCGCGGGGATTCGCGGTGCACACCGCGCCGGTCGGTCTCCTGGACGACGGGCGCGACGACTTCACCGTCCTGATGTCCACCGTGCCGAGCACGGTGAGCGCGGTCTTCACCCGGTCCCGCTTCGCGGGCCCCAGCGTCGTGATCAGCCGCGCCGCCTGCGCGGACCACAACGCCCGGGGCGTGGTGGTGCTGGCCCGCAACGCGAACGTCGCCACCGGCGACGAGGGGGAGCGCAACGCCCGCGAGGTACGCGCACTGACCGCCCGTGCCACGGGCGTGCCCGAGGACGAACTCCTCATCGCATCCACCGGGGTGATCGGCCGTCAGTACCCGATGCCCGCCATCCGCGACCACCTGAAGAACCTGACCGCGGCCCTGCCGGACGGCGGCTTCGAGCGGGCCGCCCGCGCCATCATGACCACCGACACCCGGCCCAAGCTGGTCAGCCGTCGTATCGGCGACGCGTCTCTGGTGGGCATCGCCAAGGGCGTCGGGATGATGGAACCCGACATGGCCACCCTGCTCACCTTCTTCGCCACCGACGCCCGGCTGGACCCCGGGGAGCAGGACCGCATCTTCCGCCGGGTGATGGACCGCACCTTCAACGCCGTCAGCATCGACACCGACACCTCCACCAGCGACACGGCGGCGCTCTTCGCCAACGGCCTGGCGGGCGACGTGAGCCCGGCCGCGTTCGAAGAGGCCCTGTACGGCGTGGCGTTGGAGCTGGTGAAGGACATCGCCAGTGACGGCGAGGGCGCCGGCAAGCTGATCGAGGTGCGGGTGACCGGGGCCAGGGACGACGCCCAGGCCAAGCGCGTGGGCAAGGCCGTGGTCAACTCACCGCTGGTCAAGACCGCGGTCCACGGCGGCGATCCCAACTGGGGCCGGGTCGCCATGGCGATCGGCAAATGCTCCGACGACACCGACATCGAGCAGGACCGCGTGGTCATCCGCTTCGGTGACGTGGCGGTCTATCCGCCGGGCCTGCCGGGCACGCGCGACGAGGACGAGGTGCGGGAAGCCGTCGCCGCCGAGATGGCGGGCACCGAGGTCGTCATCGGCATCGAACTCGGCATCTCCGATGGCGCGTTCACGGTGTACGGCTGCGACCTGACCGAGGGTTACGTACGGCTGAACGCCGACTATTCGACCTGATCCTGACCGGCCCAAGGGGAATCGGACGGTGCGCACAGGCACCGTCCGATTCCCCTTGGGCCGTGTACGTCGACCGAACCGTCAACCGGCCCGTACCGCGTCCGCCGACGGCTGACGTGCCAGCAGCGCGCGCAGTGCTCCGCCGACGAACTCCCGGTCGGCGGGGTTCGCGCCGGCCCCGGCCAGATGCCCCCACACTCCGGGGATCACCTCAAGGGCCGTGTGCGGCATGAGGCCGGCGGCCCGCTCCTCGTCCGAGACCGCGAAGCACTGGTCAAGGGCGGCGGGAAGCAGCACGGCCTCGGCCGTGACCGACGACAGGGCCGCATCGGCGCTGCCGCCGTAGCCGGGGGTCGCCCCCACGTCCGCGTGTTCCCAGGTGCGGACCATGGCCAGCAGGTCCGCCGCGGCCGGTCCTGCCAGGAAGAACTGCTCCCAGAACCCGGCGAGATAGCCCTCCCGGTCCGCGAAGCCGATGTCCCGGTAGGCCCGCCCGGCCCAGAAGGGGTGCGAGGCCGCCCAGCCCGCGAAGACCCGGCCGGCGGCCCGCTGCCCCCGCTCAGCGCCGCCGTCGGCCGCCAGCGCCGCGGCCAGACCGGTCAGGAAGACCCGGTTGTGCTCGCTGGTCACCGCGGAGCCGCAGACCGGGGCGATCCTGCGCACCATCCCGGGATGGGAGACCGCCCACTGGTAGGTGTGCGCCGCGCCCATCGACCACCCGGTGACCAGGGCCAGCTCCCGTACGCCCAGGTGCTCGGTCAGGAGCCGGTGCTGTGCGGCGACGTTGTCCTGCGGGGTGATCAGCGGGAAGTCCGCCCCCGACGGGTGGTTGCTGGGGGAGCTGGAGACCCCGTTGCCGAACAGGCCCGCCGTGATCACGCAGTACCGGGCGGTGTCCAGCGGCCGGCCCTCGCCGATCAGCCAGTCGTAGCCGGTGTGGTCACCGCCGAAGAAGGACGGGCACAGCACGGCGTTCCTGCCGTCCGGGTCGAGGCTGCCCTGCACGGCGTACCCGATCCGGGCGCCGGTGAGGGTCCCGCCGCCGAGCAGGGGGAGTGCGTCGATCTCGCATACCTGGTGGTCCACCGTCACCACTCCTGTTCACAGCCAGTTGGGTGCGATCTCGGTGGCCCACAGCTCCAGGCTGCGCATCTGCACCTCGTGCGGGATCAGGCCGGAGTACTGGCACTGGAGCAGGTACTCGGGGTCGTGCTTCTCCACCAGTTTCTCGATCTTGCGGTTGATGTCGTCCGGGGTGCCGACCCATTCGAGACCCCGCTCGACCAGCGTTCCGTAGTCCGAGCCGATCGGCCCCGTCTCACCGACGTTGCGCAGTGCCTCGGTGAAGCCCATGGGGCCGAACCAGTTCTCGAAGATGAAGCCGCCGCCGCGGGCCGCCCAGTGGTGCGCCTCGTCGGCGTCCCGTGACACCAGGACGTCCTTCATGACGCCCACCCGCTCGCCGCGGCGCAGTGTGCCGTGTCCGGCCGCCTCGGCCTCCTCCTGGTAGAGGTCCATCAGACGTTGGACGATCCGGTCGTCGGTGTTCATCAGGATCGGCACCACGCCCTCCCGGGCGCAGAAGCGGAAGGTGTCCTCGCTGAAGCTGAACGGCTGGAAGACCGGCGGGTGGGGGCGCTGGTACGGCTTGGGCGCGATGCCGACTTCCTGGACGATGCCGTTCTCGTCGACGCCCCGGCCGTACCGGCGGACCGCGTCGTAGGGGAATTCCAGGTCCTTGACGGGGATCGTCCACTGCTCGCCCGAGTGCGAGAAGGTCTCGGTGGTCCACGCCTTCTTGAGGATCTCCCAGTGCTCCTCGAAGAGCGCGCGGTTGCGCCGGTCCTTGTCGCCCGCGTCGGAGAGCGTTCCGCCCACTCCGTACACCTGGCCGAAGATCTCGGCCCACCGCTTCTGGAAGCCCCGTGCGATGCCGACGAAAGTGCGGCCGCGGGTCATGTGGTCGAGCATCGCCAGATCCTCGGCGAGCCGTACGGGATTGTGGAAGGGCAGCACGTTGGCCATCTGGCCGACCCGGATGTGCTTGGTCTGCATGGCCAGGTACAGCCCCAGCATGATGGGGTTGTTGGAGACCTCGAACCCCTCGATGTGGAAGTGGTGTTCGGTGAAGGACAGGCCCCAGTAGCCGAGTTCGTCGGCGGCCTGGGCCTGGCGGGTGAGCTGCCGGAGCATGTTCTGGTAGTTCTGCGGGTTGACGCCGGACATGCCGCGCAGGATCTGATCGTGGCTGCCAACTGTGGGCAGGTAGAAGAGGATTGACTTCACCATGGTCCTTTCGGGTCGCGGCGCCGGGCCGGCAGGCGCAGGACAGCAAGCGGGACAGGAAGCGCGGGACAGGAAGCGCGGGACAGGAAGGCGGGGGAGGAGGCTCGACTGTCGCACCGCGCTCTTGGCGTCCGTTTGACGCGGCGCCTGCCGGGCGGCCGGGAGGCGCCCGTGCCCGGCGCGCGGCGGCCCTTCCGGGCGCAGCGGAACGTCCAGCGTCCGGCAAGCGGCCGCGGTGAGGGTGGACAGGAGCCCCAGCCGTGACGAAGGAGTCCACCGTGACCTCTGTAACCTCCGCCGTGCCCGAAGCGCTCGCCGCAGGGCTCGCTGCCGCGGACCGTGCCACGCTCATCCACCCCACACTTCCCGCGCACCGCACCGACCGGACGATGCTGGTGTCCGGCTCGGGCAGCCGGGTGCGCGACGCCGCCGGCCGGGAGTACCTGGACGCCTCGGCCGTGCTCGGGGTGTGCCAGGTCGGACACGGCCGCGAGGAACTCGCACAGGCCGCGGCCGAGCAGATGACCCGGCTGGAGTACTTCCACACCTGGGGGCCCCTCAGCAACGACCGCGCGGTCGAACTGGCCACTAGGATCACCGGGTTGGCCCCGGAAGGGCTGAACCGGGTGTACTACACCAGCGGCGGGGCCGAGGGGAACGAGATCGCGCTGCGCATGGCGCGCCTCTACCACCACCGGCGCGGCGAGAGCGGGCGGACCTGGGTGCTGTCCCGGCGGATGGCCTACCACGGCATCGGCTACGGCAGTGGCGGCGTCTCGGGCTTCCCGGTCTACCACGAGGGGTTCGGGCCCTCGCTCCCGGACGTCGAGTTCCTGACCCCGCCGCACCCCTACCGCCGGGAGCTGTTCGACGGCGCCGACGTGACCGACTTCTGCCTGGCCGAGCTGCGCGAGACCATCGAGCGGATCGGCCCGGAGCGGATCGCCGCGATGATCGGTGAGCCGGTCATGGGCGGCGGCGGCGCGGTCGTACCGCCGGCCGACTACTGGCCGCGCGTGGCCGAACTGCTGCGTTCCTACGGCATCCTGCTGATCTCCGACGAAGTCGTCACGGCTTACGGGCGCACCGGGCACTGGTTCGCCGCCGAGCACTTCGGTGTGACCCCCGACATCATGGTCACGGCGAAGGGGATCACCTCCGGGTACCTCCCGCACGGAGCTGTCCTCACGACCGACGAGGTCGCGGCCACCGTGACCGGCGACCTCGGCTTCCCGGTCGGCTACACCTACTCGGGTCACCCCACGGCCTGCGCGGTGGGGCTGGCGAACATCGGCATCATCGAGCGCGAGGGGCTGCTCGCCAACGCCACGGCGGTCGGTGACCATCTGGGCCGGCGGCTGGCCGGACTGACCGACCTGCCGGTCGTGGGCGAGGTCCGGCGGCTCGGCCTGCTGATGGCCGTGGAGCTGACATCCGACCGGGCGACCCGCAGGCCCCTGCCGCACGGTACGTCGGAGGTGTCGGACGCCCTTCGCGTACAGGCGGGCATCATCCTGCGGACCAACCCCTACGCCCTGGTCATCAACCCGCCGTTGATCTTCACCCGTGAGGACGCCGACGAACTGGCCGACGGTCTGCGATCGGTCCTGAGCAGGACGGATGCCGAGGGACACGTGCGCTGAGCGCGCCGCTGAGCCCCGCACATCAAAGGGATTGCAAGCCGACGTCAAGATCACCCGGGTAATCTGCGGCAGGACCGTACCGGCCGGCGCCGCGCACCCCCGACCCGCCCCTGCAGCCGAACCTTCGGAGAGCCGTCATGCCACAGCGCCCGAAACTCGTCCTCGTCGGACAACTGTCCACGCACCCCTGGGTGTTCGACGCCGCCGCGCGTGCCGGCATCGACCTGGTCCTCGTCCCCAGGGGAGACGACACGGCGGAGTCCGCCGCCCGGGCCAACGCGGTCGTCGAGGTCCTGCCGCTGGACATCGACGGGAACCCGGAAGGAGCCCTGTCCGCGCTCGCCGACCGCTACCGGCGGGAGCCCTTCGCCGGAATCATGGCGGGCAACGAGAAGGTCGTGCCGTTCGTGGCACGCGCCGCCCGCGAGCTGGGGCTCCCCGGTCTGTCCGACGAGGCGGCCGCGGTGGTGCGCGACAAGCGCAGCATGCGGCAGCGGCTGCGGAAGGCGGGCCTGGGGGCGCCCGGCTTCCGGGTCGTCGGCGATCCGGACGGCTGGATCGAGGCACTGGACCTGCGGTTCCCCGTCGTGGTCAAACCGGCGAGCGGCTTCTCCAGCCTCGGGGTGATCCGCGCCGACGACAAGGACGGCCTGGAGCAGGCCGTCGCCCGCACCCGGGCACTCGTCGACACCCATCTGGCGCCCGGCGAAGGGACGGCCGAGCAGGCCGGTGTGCTGGTCGAGGAGTACCTGGACGGGCCGGAGATCTCCGCCGAGTCCCTCGTGTTCCACGGCGAGGTGCGGGTCTGCGCCATCAGCTGGAAGGGGGAGCTGACCGGCCCCTACTTCGAGGAGACCACGCTGCGGGCCCCCGCCCAGCTGCCCGCCGAGATACTGGCCGCGATCGAGGCGGAGGTGATCGGCGCCCACCACGCCTTCGGCGTCACCGAAGGCACCACCCACACCGAGCTGAGGCTGGTCGGCGGGGTGCGGCCGGTGCTGCTTGAGATGGGTGCGCGTATCGGCGGCGGGGGCTTCATGCACCACCTCGTCCACGTCAGCAGCGGCATCGACCTGGCCGCCGAGGCGCTGCGTATCCATCTCGGCCGGCAACCGCTCTGCTGGAGCGAGGAGCCGGTGCCGACCGGCCACGCCGCGGCCTACCTCGTGCCGGTCGGCAAGGGCGGACGGATCAACCGGGTACGCGGCCTGGACGTCGTGCGCACCGACCCGCAGGTCGACTACGTGGTGCAGACCGTCGGCCCCGGCGCGCAGGTGCGCTGCTATCCGGACTGGTCCGGGTACCCGGCGATCGTGCTGTCCCGGCACGATTCGGACGCCGCGGCCGTGACCTACCGCGACTACCTGGCCCGGACACTGCACGTCGAATACGAGGAACAGGGTTGAGCAAGAGCGACCGTGCGGTACGCCGCGGCGCGCGGCGCCTGGTGACCTCGCTCCGGCCCACCGTGGGCGGACTGCCGCGTTCCTACTGGTGGCTCTGGGGTGGCATGCTCATCACCTCCGCCGGCGGGTTCGTGGTGCCGTTCCTGGCGATCTACCTGACCACCCAGCGCGGCTACTCGGCGTCGTTCACCGGTCTGACACTCGCCGTGTTCGGCGTCGGCAGCGGGATCGCCTCGCTGCTCGGCGGCGTACTCGCGGACCGTATCGGCCGCCGGGCCGTGCTGCTGGCCAGTGAGGCGTTCGCCGTCACCGGCATGGTGCTGCTCGGCACGGCCCGCTCCCCGGCCCTGGTCCTCCTGGGCACCCTGGTGGTGGGGCTGGGACTCAACGCCTCGCGCCCCGCCCGGGCGGCGGCCGTCGCCGACCTGGTGGACGAGGCGGACCGGCCGCGCGCCTACTCGCTGCTGTACTGGGCCACCAACCTGGGGTTCTCCGCCGCCGCCGTGACCGCGGGGGCGGCGGCCGAGCACGGCTTCCTGACCTTGTTCGTGGTCAACGCGCTGGCCAATGTGGCGGCCGGGGCCATGGTCTACCGGTGGGTGCCGGAGACGCGCCCCGAGAAGACCGCGACCAGCGAGGAGACCTCGGCCGGGCGGACCCGTGGCGTCCACCGCGACCGGCCTTTCCTGGTGCTGCTCGGCTCGGTGCTGCTGCTGGGCCTGCTGTTCCAGCAGCCTTTGGTGGCCCTGCCGTTGACCATGACGGCCGACCATCTCTCCCCCGCGGACTACGGCCTCGTGATGATGATGAACGGTCTGGTCATCGCGGTGCTCCAGCTGCCGTTGACCCGGCTGGCCGGGCGGATGCGCCCCGAGATCGCACTGGCCGCCGCCACCCTCGTCACCGGGACCGGGCTGGGGCTGACCGCGGTCGTCCACTCCGTACCGGGGTACGCGGCGACGGTCGTGCTGTGGAGCCTGGGGGAGATCGTGGTGTGGCCGACCTGTATGGCGCTGGTCGCCGCCCTGGCACCGGCGCACGGTCACGGCACCTACCAGGGGTGGTTCCTGTCCGTGTGGAGTGCGTCCGTGGCCCTGGCGCCGCTGCTCAGCGGGCAGCTCATCCAGGCGTTCGGCTCCGCCGTCGTCTGGGCCGCCTGCGTGGTCCTGGCGCTGTCGGCCGCCTCGGCGCATCTGGTGCTGGCCCGGCTGCGGCGACCGACACCGCTGGCGACGGCATCGGTCGACACGGACCTGTCAGTCGGCTGACCCCTGCGTGGACACGGTCCGGTACCCCGGCGTCACCCCGGATGCGCCTTCGACGAGATGGTCCCGGAGGAGGGCGGCGAAGGGCCACTGCGGCTGCAGATAGACGTACTCGCCCCGCTCCTCGATCTCCTGGGCGGCGCGGGCGATGGTCCGCCGCGCCTCGCTCTCGCAGCCCGCGTGCCGCAGGGCGTCGGCGAGCAGCCCCAGATGCAGGGTGCGGCGCAGCAGGGTCCGGTGTCCGGCCGCTGCGCGCAGCGCTGCCCGGATCCGCGCCAGTCCTCTCTCGTGCATGCCCTGGCGCACCTCGGCCCAGCCGAGCGGAACGGCCAGCATGTCGTGCCAGTAGACGAGTTGGCACCTGGTGGTCAGGTCCACCCCGGCCTTTCCTGCCTTCCAGGCGCCCTGGACGTCTCCTTCCGCGATGGCGAGCAGGGCGTCCACATAGCGGGCGAAGGCGCGGTCCCAGGGCCGTTCGTAGCGGTCCGACTGGGTCAGCTGCAGCAGCTCGGAGCGGTAGTGCCGGGCCTGCCGCTGATCGCCGTTCAGCCAGTGGGTGAGTGCCAGGTAGGCCCGGTAGTCGATCCGCTGGTCGTGCAGGAGGCCGTTGGCCGTGCTCGGCCGGCCGCCGGACGCGTCCAGGAGGCGGTCGATGATGCCGACGCCCTGGCCGAGTGCGTCGAGTGCCTGGTCGAGACGGCCCCGTACATGCAGCGTGACGCCGTCCGCGTAGCAGGCCGCTGATCTGGCCGCCTGGCCCCCGCCGTGTTCGGCCAGTTCATGGAGCAGGCCGGCGGTCTCCGCCGCCGCGGTGTACTGGCCTTCGGCGATGGCCACGATGGCCCGGGTGTGGAGCAGCTCCGTGGGCTGGGTGTTGTCCAGGGTCCGTTCCAGCTGACGTGCCTGGTCGTACGCGTGCTTGACCCGTGGGGAGCCGTAGCCTTCGAGCAGGGCGTGCAGCCACATCATCCGCTTGTGCAGATACAGCTCGACCGCCGATGTCCTCTCGTCCCCGGGCAGTGCCGCTATGACGGAGGCCACGTCCTCCAGATGGCGCTGCGCCTCGTGGTGGAAGAACCGCGCCTGCGCCTGGTCGGCCAGGGCGAGGAGCGGGTGTACGCCTTCGTCGGCACCCAGGATCCGGGCCGCCTGGAGGCAGTGCCGGCGGATCTCCGCGGTGTCGTCGCCCGGCTGGTGCCGCTTGGCCAGTACGACGGCGACCTCCTGGTGCCACAGGGCGCGGGTCAGGGGCTGCGCGCCCTCCAGGAGGAAGTCGCGTACGAGCCCGTGGGTGAAGGAGAGATGGCTCTCGTCGGTGGAGTCGGGGCGCAGCAGACCGGTGCGCAGTACGTCGTCGACGAGGGACGGCGGCAGACCGCGCGAGGACAGCGGCCCGGCGAGCAGCGGCCGCCAGACGCGGACGCCGATCACGGCGCACAGGGTGAGGACGTCGCGGGTGTCGGCCGAGCACTCGCTGAGGCGCTCGTACAGCACCTCACGCACCTCGAAGGGCACCGGTCCGCCCCCGGGCGCCGCCGCCGTCCGCGCCGACAGCAGGCTGTGCAGCAGGAACGGGTTGCCGCCGGTGGCCTCCTGGAGCCTGCGCACCTCCTCCTGCGGGGGTGCCGTGCCCCGGACCGCGGTGATGAGGTCGCTGCTCTGTGCGTCGGTGAGGCCCTTCAGCCAGACCGTGCTGGTGTTGCTCTCCTGGAGAATGCGCCCCACGGCCCGCCGCAGCGTCTGGTCCTTGGCGAGGTCGTGGTCGCGCAGCGAGGCGAGCACCATCACCCGGGCGTGGCCGATCTGCCTGGTCAGCAGGTGAAGCAGGTCGAGCACCCGCGCGTCGGCGAAGTGCAGGTCCTCCAGCAGCACGACGAGCGGGCCGTGTTCGGCCGCGGTGAGTACGGCCCGGCAGATCCGCATCTGGTGGGCGAAGTGCTGGGCGGGCGTCCAGTCGGCCTGGGGCGGGAGATCCGCGCTGTGCGCGTCCTCGGCTCCCAGCTGCTGTACGGCCTGTTCCCAGATCCAGTAGACCGGTGACGAGGGGATCGCGCTGCACGACGAGCGCACCACGCGCACGTCGGGATTGACGAGCTGAGTCATCTCCTGCAGCAACTCGGTCTTGCCGATGCCCTGTTCGCCCAGTACCAGGAGTGCGTGGCCACGACCGCGGCGGACGTCCTCCAGGAGGTCCCGCAGCCGCGCCACCTCGGCACGGCGGCCCGCGAGCCGGTGGCCCGGCTGCGGAGCCGGGGTGGCCGGTGTGGCCGCCGGTGCCCCGGGCG
>NZ_JAAGLN010000369.1 GCF_010548145.1 Streptomyces sp. SID10853 | reverse complement strand
CGTCGTCGGCCCCGCACAGTGGCGCGCGGCCGGGACCGCCGCGCAACACCACCCGGTCGGGCGGCCGTACGAACAGCCGCCCCGGGGCCAGGTCGGGCACCGGCCGGCCGACCTCGTCCGGCCGCAGGACCGGGCCGAGCCCGCGGATGATGCGGCAGCGGCTGATCGTCTTCGTCGTGGTGACGCTGATCGTCCTGCTGGGGATCGCGGCCGCTCAGAAGTTCTGAGCCGCAGCAGGCCGGATCGGTCCGGTCGGCCAGGCTCCGGTCGGTCAGTCCGGTCAGTCCGGTCAGTCCGGTCAGGTCTGCGGGCGGCCCGTCGCCACCGCGTAGAAGGCGACGGCGGCCGCCGCCCCGACGTTCAGCGAGTCCACGCCGTGCGCCATGGGGATCCGTACCCATTCGTCGGCGGCGACGAGGGCCTGCGTCGAGAGCCCCTCGCCCTCGGCGCCGAGCATCAGCGCGACCCGGTCGACGCGGTGCGGCGCCGCCTCGTTGATGTCGGACGCCTTCGCGTCGGGGGTGAGGGCGAGCAGCTTGAAGCCCGCTTCCCGTACGGTCTCAAGACCCTTGGGCCAGGATTCGAGGCGGGCGTAGGGCACCGCGAACACCGCGCCCATGGAGACCTTGACGGAGCGCCGGTAGAGCGGGTCGGCGCAGTCGGGCGAGAGCAGCACCGCGTCCATGCCGAGCGCCGCGGCGCTGCGGAAGATCGCACCGATGTTGGTGTGGTCGTTGACCGACTCCATGACCACGATCTTGCGGGTCCTGGCGAGGAGTTCGTCGGAGGTCGGGAGCGGCTTGCGCTGCATGGAGGCGAGGGCGCCGCGGTGCACGTGGTAGCCGGTCACCTGCTCGGCGAGCTCGGGGCTGACGGCGTACACCGGGGCCGGGACCTCGTCGATGACGTCGCGCATGACGTCGACCCACTTGGCGGACAGGAGCATCGACCGCATTTCGTATCCGGCGAGCCTGGCCCGGCGGATGACCTTCTCCCCCTCGGCGATGAAGAGGCCCTCGACGGGCTCGCGCCTGCGCCGGAGTTCGACATCGGTCAGGCCCGTGTAGTCACGCAGACGCGGGTCTTCGGGGTCATCGACAGTGATGAGATCAGCCACAGGGTGATACTGCCTTGTCCTGGATGAGGTGCCAACGGCTGGGCACGGAACGGTTCATGGGCGGCCGGACGGCGGTCCGACCCGGACGACGGGGCCGATGACGATGACGGCGGGCGGGCGTACCCCTTCGGACCTGGCCTTCTCGCCCACCGTGGCGAGCGTCGCGTCCACCCGGCGCTGGGCGGCCGTGGTGCCTTCCTGGACGAGCGCCACGGGGGTGTCCTGACTCTTTCCGTGGGCGATCAGGGCCTCGGCGATGGCGCCGATCTTGTCGACGCCCATCAGGACGACGAGGGTGCCGCGCAGCGTGGCCAGGGCGGCCCAGTCGACCAGGGACCGCTCGTCGTCGGGGGCGACATGACCGCTGACGACGGTGAACTCATGGGCGACACCGCGGTGGGTGACCGGGATCCCGGCGGCTCCCGGGACGCTGATGGAGCTGGAGATGCCCGGCACGACCGTGCACGCGATGCCGGCGGCGGCCAGCGCCTCGGCCTCCTCCATGCCCCGGCCGAAGACGAACGGGTCACCGCCCTTGAGCCGGACGACGGCCTTGCCGGCCCTGGCGTGTTCGATGAGTGCGTTGTTGATGGCTTCCTGCGCCATGAACCTGCCGTACGGGATCTTCGCGGCGTCGATGACCTCGACGTGCGGGGGCAGTTCGTCGAGCAGGTCGCGCGGGCCGAGCCGGTCGGCGATGACGACGTCCGCCTCGGCGAGGAGGCGCCGGCCGCGCACCGTGATCAGGTCGGGGTCGCCGGGGCCGCCGCCGACCAGGGCGACACCGGGGGTGTGGACGCGGTTGCGCGGGGCGGCGAGCGTTCCGTCGCGCAGGCCCTCCACGACGGCGTCGCGCACGGCCGCCGAGCGGCGCGGGTCGTGGCCGGTGAGGACGGCCACGGTCACGCCTTCGCTGCGTCCGGTGGCGGGCGTCCAGGCGGTGGCGGCCGCGGCGTCGTCGCTCCGTACGCACCAGATCCGGTGGCGCTCGGCCTCGGCCGACGCCTCTTCGTTGGCCGCGGTGTCGCCGGTCGCGATCAGTACGTACCAGGCGCCGGCCAGGTCGCCGTCCGCGTAGGCGCGCCGCTCCCAGCTGATCTCGCCCGCCGACACCATGGCCTCGACGGAGGGGGTGGCGGACGGTGAGATGAGCAGGATGTCGCCGCCTGCCGCGATGAGCGCGGGGAGGCGGCGCTGCGCGACCTGTCCGCCGCCGATGAC
This sequence comes from Streptomyces sp. SID10853, assembly GCF_010548145.1. GTDB lineage: Bacteria > Actinomycetota > Actinomycetes > Streptomycetales > Streptomycetaceae > Streptomyces. The sequence continues at coordinate 2,089 of NZ_JAAGLN010000369.1, read as the reverse complement.
GACGACGCGCCGGCCGGAGAGACGGAGTCCTACGGGGTAGGCGGGGTAATCGGCGTGCTCGGCCATGGCGTGGCTGGCTCCTCGCGCGGGGAGTGGGGCTGCGTACACACCGCTGCGACGGCGAAGCGGCTGGTGGGAGAGGGGTCGGCTCCCCGGGACACTGTACGGTCCGGGGGGTCCTGACGGGGGTGAGGGGCCGGGATCAGCGATCCCGGCCCCTCACCCGCGTTCGCTGCGGCTACTTCTCCGTGACACCCGCGGAGTCGAAGGTGGCCACTTCGTGCATGGCCCTGGCCGCGCTCTGGACGACGGGCAGTGCGAGCAGCGCGCCGGTTCCCTCGCCGAGGCGGAGGTCCAGGTCGACCAGCGGGCGCAGGCCCAGCTTGTTGAGCGCGGCGACATGGCCGGGCTCGGCGCTGCGGTGGCCCGCGATGCAGGCGGCCAGTGCCTCGGGGGCGATGGCGCGGGCGACCAGTGCGGCGGCTCCGGCGCTCACCCCGTCCAGGATCACCGGCGTACGCAGCGAGGCGCCGCCGAGCAGGAAGCCGGCCAGCGCGGCGTGTTCGAGGCCGCCGACCGCCGCGAGGACGCCGATCGGGTCGGCCGGGTCGGGCTGGTGGAGTTCGAGGCCGCGCCGGACGACATCGACCTTGCGGGCGTGCATCTCGTCGTTGATCCCGGTGCCGCGGCCGGTGACCTCGCTGGGGTCCTGGCCGGTGTAGACGCAGATCAGGGCGGCAGAGACGGTGGTGTTGGCGATGCCCATCTCACCGGTGAGCAGCACCTTGTTGCCCGCTGCCACCAGATCGCGGGCGGTCTCGATGCCGACCTCGATGGCGGAGAGCACTTCTTCGCGGGTGAGGGCGGGGCCGGTGGTGAAGTCGCCGGTCCCGGCGCGGACCTTGCGCGGCAGCAGGCCCGGTGTGGCCGGGAGTTCACCGGCGACACCGACGTCCACGACGCAGACCTCGGCGCCGACCTGGTTGGCGAAGGCGTTGCAGACCGCTCCGCCGCCGAGGAAGTTGGCCACCATCTGGCAGGTCACTTCCTGGGGCCATGCGGTGACGCCCTGCGCGTACACCCCGTGGTCCCCGGCGAAGATCGCGACGGCGGCGGGCTCCGGGATCGGCGGCGGGCACATCCGGGAGAGCCCGCTGAGCTGGGCGGAGATGATCTCCAGCATGCCGAGGGCGCCGGCGGGCTTGGTCATCCGCTTCTGCCGGTCCCACGCCTCACCGAGCGCCTTGGCGTCCAGCGGCCGGATGTTGGTGATGGTCTCCTGGAGCAGGTCGTGCGGCTCCTCGCCGGGCAGCGCACGGCGGCCGTACGTCTCCTCGTGCACGACCCAGGACAGCGGGCGGCGCTTGGACCAGCCCGCCTGCATCAGCTCGGGCTCCTCGGGGAACTCGTCGACGTACCCCACACAGAGGTAGGCGACGACTTCGAGGTGCTCGGGCAGGCCGAGGGCGCGGACCATCTCGCGCTCGTCGAAGAAGCTGACCCAGCCGACGCCGAGGCCCTCGGCGCGGGCGGCGAGCCAGAGGTTCTCGACGGCGAGGGCCGAGGAGTACGGCGCCATCTGCGGCTGGGTGTGCCGGCCGAGGGTGTGGCGGCCGCCCCGGGTCGGATCGGCGGTGACGACGATGTTGACCGGGGTGTCGAGAATCGCCTCGATCTTCAGTTCCTTGAACTGCTTGGCGCGGCCCTTGGGAAGCGACTTGGCGTACGCCTCGCGCTGGCGCTGCGCCAGTTCGTGCATGGAACGGCGGGTCTCGGCGGAGCGGATGACCACGAAGTCCCAGGGCTGGGAGTGGCCGACGCTCGGCGCGGTGTGCGCGGCTTCGAGCACGCGCAGCAGCACCTCGTGCGGGATGGGGTCGCTGCGGAAGCCGTTACGGATGTCACGGCGCTCCCGCATGACCCGCAGGACGGCTTCGCGCTCGGCGTCCTCGTAGCCGGGGGCGGCGGTGGTCACGGGCTCGGCATCGGCCTCGGCATCGGTCCGGGACTCGGCGTCGGCCTGCGGCTCGGCGCCGGCCTCGGCGGGCTGCTGCCCGGCGGTCGCGGCCTCGGTGGCTTCGCTGTCCGC
>NZ_JAAGLN010000368.1 GCF_010548145.1 Streptomyces sp. SID10853 | reverse complement strand
CGCGCGCCCAGCCCCCGCCCACACCGCCAGGCCCCACCCGGCCCACACCGCCCGGCCCCGGCCCCGGCCCACACCGCCCGGCCCCACCCCACTCCACCACCACCCGTCCGCGCACCGCCCCGCCCTCCCGCACCGGACCTCTCCCCCACCGAACCCCTCCCCCACCGAAACCTCTCCGGCACCGACTATTTACATCGATGCAAAGCGTGTGCCAAGGTCTCCGCCATCGAGTTCACATCGAATCGAATGAACGAGGTGAATACCCCCATGAGCGGAGCGATGGCGCGCCGGCGCTTCCTGGCTCTCGGCGGCGGCCTGGCCCTGGCCGGCGGGCTGTCCGCGTGCTCATCCCCGCTGGCCTCCGGTCTGACGGGTTCGCAGCCCGACACCGCCGACGTCATCTTCTGGAATCTGTTCACCGGCGGCGACGGCGCCAACATGACGCTGATGGAGAACGCCTTCCGCAAGGAGCACCCCGGTACGACCGTCGAGGCGACCATCCTGGGCTGGGGGAACCCGTACTACACGAAGCTCGCGCTGGCGACGGCGAGCGGCACCCCGCCCGACGTCGGCATCTCCCATCTGTCCCGGCTGCCGCTGCTCGCCGCCGCCGGGCTGCTGGAGCCGGTGGTCGAGACGGGCGTCTCCGAACTGGGCGTCACCCCGGACCGGTTCACCCCCGCGGCCTGGCAGAAGGCCACCGTGAACGGCACACCGTACGCGGTGCCGCTGGACACCCACCCGTTCGTGCTCTTCTACAACACCGATCTGGCGAAGAAGGCCGGCCTGCTCAACGCCGCGGGTGACGGGCTGAAGCCGATGAAGGGCAGGACGGACTTCACCGACGCGGTGAAGGCGATGAAGGAGGCGGGCGCCCAGTACGGCGCCGTCATGTCCATCACGGCCGACCCGTCCACCGCCTGGCGCTGGTTCAGCATGATCTACTCGGGCCTCGCGGGCCCCCTCGTCACCGGCTCCGGCACCAGGATCGACATCGATGCGGACGCGATGCGCGAGACGTTCGACTTCATGCAGGGCCTGACCGAGCCCGGCCTGATGCCGAAGAGCCTCAACGGGTCCGGCGCGAACGCCCTGTTCAGCACCGGCAAGTCGGGCTTCCTCTTCGACGGCGAGTGGCAGATCCCCTCGTACCGGCTCGTCAAGGGACTCCGCTTCAACGTGGTGCCGTTCCCCGCGCTGCTCGGCCCCAAGCCGGTGGCGTACGCCGACTCGCACGCGCTCGTCGTCCCGCGCAACCCGAACCGCTCCGCCGCCAGGACCGCGCACGCCGCGCAGTTCATCAAGAGCCTGCTCGACAACAGCGCCACCTGGGCGCACGGCGGCCATGTGCCGGCCTGGCTCCCGAGCCAGCGCAGCAAGGCGTTTCTCGGACAGTCCCCGCAGCGCAACTACGTACAGGCGGCGTTCAACGCCCAGTACGACCCGGTCGCCTGGTACACGGGCGCCGGTTCGGACTTCCAGAGCACCGTGGGCGCGACCGTCATCGAGGTACTCGCAGGCCGGCTCGGGCCGACGAAGGGCGTCGCCGCCATGCGGGCGGATCTGAAGCGCTACACGACAGCCCGACCACCGGTCACGATGAAGTAGGAGGCAGTTCCATGACGACCGTCGCCTCGACGCGGCCGGCCCGGGATCCAGCACCCGTGACGACGGCACGCGACCGGCCGCCCCGCTCCGACCGGCGGGCGGGCCTGCTCCTGAGCACCCCGTTCCTGGTCGTCTATCTGCTGTTCCTGGCCGGCCCGCTGCTGATGGGCATCGTGCTGAGCTTCTTCAACACGACCACTGTCAAGGACGGCCTCGGCGACTGGGTGGGGGTGTCCAACTACACCGAGGTGCTGGGCGACTCCCTCTTCTGGGACGCCATGTGGCACTCGGTGCTGTTCACCCTGATCACCACCCCGCTGCTGGTGGTGCTCGCGCTGCTCTTCGCGATCCTCGCGTCCCGGATCAGGCGCGGCCGGGTCTTCTACCGGCTGGCGTTCTTCGCGCCGTACGTGGTGCCCTCGTCGGTGGTCGCCCTGATCTTCCTGTGGATGTACACCCCCGAGGTCGGGCTGCTCCCGAAGCTGTTCGGGGCGGTCGGGCTGCCGGTGCCCGACTTCATCGGCAGTACGTCGGGCGGCTGGACCGCGGTGATCCTGATGACGCTGTGGTGGACGTTCGGCTTCAACTTCGTCCTGTACACGGCCGCGATCCAGGACGTCCCGCCTGATGTGTACGAGGCCGCCGCCATCGACGGGGCGAGCCCCTGGCAGCAGATCCGGCTGATCACCGTGCCGCTGCTGCGGCCCACCACAGGGCTAGTGCTGATCCTCCAGATCCTGGCCTCGCTGAAGGTCTTCGACCAGATCTATCTGCTCCTCAGCGGCGGCCCCGACCAGTCGACGCGGCCGGTCATCGAGTACATCTACGACACCGGATTCACCTCCTACCGGGGCGGCTACGGCGCCGCCGCCACCATGGTCTATTTCGTCATCATCGTCGCGATCTCGTCAGCCTGGTACGCGCTGCGCCGCCGGTCCGCGACCCCGGCCGCGCCCCGCACCGCGGCCTGAGCGGAGGACATCTTGAGCAGCATCACCGGCATCACCCGGCCGCGGCCGGCCGGCGCGGAGGGCTCGTCCGGCGAGCCCGCGGAGCCCTCGGCGCCCGGCGTCAACGGCGCGAACCTCTTCAACCGGCTCTGCGCCGTCTGTCTCACCCTGTTCGCGCTGATCTGGCTCGTCCCGTTCGTGTGGGCGCTCGTCACCTCGCTCCGCCCGGACGGCTCGATCACCGCGAAGCCGACATCACCCTTCGCCGGCGGCTGGTCCCTGCACGCCTACGCGTACGCCTGGGACACCTATCCGATCGGCTCCTGGTATCTGAACAGCCTGGTCATCGGGGTCCTCGCGGTGGTCTTCACCGTGGCGTTCTGCTCGATGGCGGGCTTCGCCCTGGCCTTCCTCCGCTTCCCCGGCCGTACCGTGGTCCTGGCCCTGGTCACCGCGGGTCTGATGCTGCCGACCGAGGCGCTGGTGCTGCCGCAGTTCATCGAGTACCGCTCGCTGCACCTGCTCGGCACCTACTGGGCGCTGGTCCTGCCGTCGGTGGCCGCACCGGTGTCCGTCTTCATCTTCCAGGCGTTCTTCAAGGGCATCCCGGTCCCGCTGATCGAGGCCGCGCGCATCGACGGGGCGAGCTGGTGGCGGGTCTACTGGACCATCTGTATGCCGATCTGCCGCCCGGCGATCTCCACGGTGTCGATCCTGACGTTCATCAACTCGTGGAACGCGTTCCTGTGGCCGCTGCTGGTGCTGAACCAGACCAAGTCGCAGACGATCCCGGTGGGTCTGGCGTCCCTGGTCAACAACAGCAACATCCAGTATGCGGAGGTCATGGCGTCGTCGGTGCTCGGATTCCTGCCGCTGATCGCGGTGTTCCTGGTCTTCCAGCGGCGCATCGTGCAAGGCGTGGCGACGACCGGTATCAAGTAGCAGACCGGTGTCAAGGAGCCGACCGGTGTCAAGGAGCCGTGGCCGCGGGGCCGTCGGTGCCTGCCGGATCGTCGGTACCCAACGGATCGTCGGTTCCTGCCGGGCCGTCGGTATCTGCCGGGCCGTCGCTTCCTGCCGGGCCGTCGGGCCCCGCGGCGTCCAGGACCAGCTCCGCGAGCCGGAGGTACGCGTTCACGGTGGCCGCCCGCAGCCGGTCGAGCTCCCAGCCGGGCGACTGCAGCGCCGCGTCGAAGGGGATGTGCACCACCTGGCCGGGGTCGATGCCCAGCCGTCCGGCGAACGAGCGGGGCAGCCGACGCCCGGACGCCCCCGCGACCTCGGCCGCCACCACGACCGCCTCGCGCGCCAGCCGCTCGCGCCCGGTCTCCCGCAGCTCGTCGAGGGTCCGCACCGCCGCGTCGAGGAACCAGTCGGCGGTGCCGCAGCAGAGGATCAGCCGGTCCGTGAGGTCGAGCACCACCCCGGCCGACCGGTCCAGGCGCAGCCGTGACCAGTCGGTCAGCACACACGAGTAGTGCGGCGAGGTCTGCGCCAGCACCCTGGCGTACTCGTGCGGGTGTGCCGGGTTCTGGCTGAAGTGGCCGCCTCGGTGGGCCACCACTTCGAGCCCCGAGGGCAGCCGTGTGGTCAGGGCGCGGATCTGCGCGTACGACACCGTGGGCTCCAGGGCGGCCAGATCGCGTACGACAGCCTCGTTGCGCCCGGTGAGGAAGGCGTCGAGGGACCCATCGGACGCCGCGCCGTCGAGGGCCAGGACCGGTTCGGCGCGCACGGCGGCGAGCAGCGAGCCGAGCACCATCGTCGTCGTGGCCCGGCCGCTGTAGTGGTAGGCACCGGCCAGGGTCAGCCGCCTGCTGTACGCCAGTGGCCTGCGCAGCCGCTCCAGGCGCGACAGCGTCTCACGGCGCGCGGACCCGAAACGCGGCAGCCGCAGACCGCTCCCGGCCGGCCTGGTCCCGCCGTCCTCCCGGGGCCCGCCGTCGTCCCGGGGCAGGTCGAGCGGCA
>NZ_JAAGLN010000367.1 GCF_010548145.1 Streptomyces sp. SID10853 | reverse complement strand
CCACCGTCGCCGAGGCGGTCGTGGACCGGCGGTCGCGGGGCGCCGGGCGCGTATCGGTCGCGACCTGGCTGCTGGCCCCCGGCCTGTTCGCCGACCGCGTCCGTGACTGCGGCGCGGACGCGGCAGCCCGCCCGCTGGGAGCCCACCCGGCCCTGCTGGAGGTGCTCGCCGAGCGGGTGGAACGGGCTCTACGGGAGGGGATCGGCGCGCCGGGTCCGCAATGGGGCGGGGGCGCCAGAAGTGCGTGACGGGACAGCGGCCGCCGCTCCAGGTACGGCGCTGTTCGCCGTCAGCCGAGCCGGACGCACCCGGCCCGGGTGAGGCGACAGGATGGCCACATGAAGCGGATCTTCGTTCTCGTACACAGTCCGTCCGTTGGCCCTGCCACCTGGCACCCGGTGGCAGAACAGCTGGCGGCCGCAGGGCACCAGGTGCGTGTGCCGTCTCTGCTCCAGGTGGGCGCGGGCGGCCCGCCGTTCTGGCCCCGGATCGCTCAAGCCGTCCGGGACGACCTCGCCGGCATCCCGAAGGACCAGCCCCTGACACTGGTGGCACACAGCAATGCGGGGCTGGTCGTCCCGTCGGTCCGCTCAGGGCTCGACCACCCGGTGACCGGCTCTGTCTTCGTCGACGCCGCGCTGCCGGCCCGCACGGGACCGACGCCCGCCGCCCCACCCGAACTCCTGGAGTTTCTCCGCCCCATGGCGGTGGACGGCACACTGCCGCGCTGGACCGACTGGTGGGACGAGGCGGACATCGCGCCCCTGTTCTCCGACCCGGCGATGCGGCAGAAGGTCATCGCCGAGCAGCCGAGGCTGCCGCTCGCCTATTACGAGCAGCGCGTGCCGGTCCCCGATGGGTGGGACGACCACCCCTGTTCCTACCTGCTGTTCGGCCCTCCGTACGACGACACGGCCGCCGACGCCCGGGCGCGCGGCTGGCGGACGGCTCATCTGCCGGGCGCGCACCTGCACCAGATGGTCGACCCCGTCGGCACGGCCAGGCACCTCCTGGACCTCACTGCTGACGAGGCGTGACCCCGCGTCCGACCGCACCGGCGTTCACCGTGTGTCCCGGTCCCAGACATCGGCCGGTTCTCCGACCCACTCGCAGGGCCCGTCGTCGGCGGTGAGGTCCGCGCGGCGCGGCAGCCGGTCGTCGGCCCAGGGGCCGCAGCGGGGGAGAAGGGCCTGCAGGTCGTCGAGCGAGTGCGCGATACCCAGGCTGGTGGTGAAGTGCTTGACCTCGCGACCGCCGTAGGCCCGGACAGGCAGGACCGTGATGGGCTTGTCGGCGTTCATGGGCTCACCCCCGGTCCGGCTCACCCCGGTCCGGCTCATGTCGTGGAGTCGAAGTGGCCGCCGGCGGCGATGCGCTCACTGAACCGGGTGAGGGTCTCCTCGTCCAGCAGGCTGCCGTCCATGGCGAGCCATCGCGACGACAGCGACGGTTTGATCTCGTCGAGGGGGCGCCCTCGGTGAGTCGTGGACATTTCATTGAGTGTGGCTACCTGCTGAGCTGTCAGGCCGAGCTCGCCGTCGTCCATGGCTACCTCTCGTTCGGTTCCTTCAGTCGGGCGCATGGCTGCCTGTCTCAGCCGCTGTCGGCACTGGTGTCGCGTACGTCATCGGCGAAAATGACCTCGGCCGCCGAGCGGCGCATCGTCTCCAGCGTGGCGATCTGTCTTCGGGCCCGCTCCAGAAGTTCACCGAGCCGGGAGGTGTCCAGACGTGGGTCGTGGGAGGCCACCACGAGCAGAGTGCCCCAGATCAGGCTCTTCCCCTCGATCCCGAGCCGCAGGGTCTCCAGCTCGATGAAGGTGCTCAGCCCGGAGCGCCGGTACAGAGCGCCGTTCGGTTTCAGGCGTCCCAGCCTCTCGGCTGCCCAGCCCCCGTAGATCTTGTAGCGGCGCGCGGGCACCCCGAGTGTCCCCATGAGCCCGAGGAGCGCCTCGCGGTCCTCGGCGATCTCCTCGGCGATGCGCTGCAGGTCCGGGCCCCGGACCGAGTGCCGGTTCTGGCGGGCGATGCGCCGTGCGATTCCGACGCCGAAGGTGGCCCCCATGAGGTGGTCGTTCAGATAGATGCCGAGCTTGTCGGTATGCATCCTGAGCCCTTTCCGGCCGTACGCGGCGATCTCCTCCACGGCGCGGCCCGTACACCTGCCCGCCGACGACCTGGGCCGGCCCGGCCCGGTGCGCCGTGCCACGACAGCGACCCCGCTACCACAGCAAACCGCGACAGAACTGAATCGACCACACGAAATGGCGGGCAGGGGGCCGAACGGACCAGGGACCGGGGCGCTGCGGAGGCCAGGACCGGCAGCGGCACCGTCCGCTAGCCTCATGGACCATGAGCCGGACAGGTCACTGCTGGAGGCTGGGATGACCGACGTTGTGCTGTTCCATCACGCCCTGGGGCTCACCCCCGGAGTCACCGGATTCGCCGGGACGCTGCGCCGGGCCGGGCACACGGTGCACACGCCCGACCTCTTCGAAGGCCGGACGTTCAACACCCTGGACCAGGGCATGGGCTACATCGGGCAGATCGGGTTCGGCGAGGTGATCGGGCGCGGCACCCGTGCCGTGGAGGACCTGCCCGCGGACCTCGTCTACGCCGGCTTCTCCGTGGGCGTACTCCCGGCACAGAAGCTGGCGCAGACCCGGCCCGGAGCGCGCGGGGCACTGCTGTACTACGCGTGTGTCCCGGTCACGGAGTTCAGCCCGGCCTGGCCGCCCAATGTTCCGGCGCAGGTGCACGGCATGGACGCCGACCCGGTCTTCGCCGGCGAGGGCGACATCGACGCGGCCCGGTCGCTCGTCGCGTCGGCCGAGCAGGCCGAGTTGTTCCTCTACCCGGGTGACCAGCACTACTTCGCCGACAGCACGCTCGCGTCGTACGACCCGGATGCGGCTGCCCTGCTGCTCGACCGCACACTGGCGTTTCTGCAGGGATGAGACCTGATGCCCGGGGCCCGGGGCCCGGGGCCTGAGCTTGTTCTTCGGCCTCCGGGCCGGTCAGTCCAGCAGGCCCGCCGTGAACACCTCTCGGTGGGCCGCGAGCCACTCCTGAATGCGGTCCCACCGTCGCCAGCCACCGCGCTCGGACAGTACCCGTGTGTAGACGGGATCGCCGTCGGCCACCCGGCCGGCGACGAAGGCCCGGCAGGATGCGGTGGCCTGCTCGATGACTCCGGGGAGCTCAGTGCGCTGCTGCGGGGAGAGGCCGTAACTGTCGGCGAGGAGTCGCAGTCGCTTCGGGACGTCCAGCCCGGGCGGGTGGAGGGCTGCCGCCGACTCGGGATCCAGCGCAGGGGCCCAGTAGCGGGCGGTCATGGCGACATCCCACAGGGGTCGTCCCGGCGCCGCAAGATCGAAATCGATCAGCGCCGTGGCACGGCCGTCACGGAAGACGACGTTCTCCGGGCAGACGTCGTTGTGGCACAGCACCGTTCCTCCCTCCGGGTCGGCCAGAGCCCGGGGCCACGCGGCGCGGGTGTCGACAGCGATGGCTGAGCCGGCGTCGTGCAGGCGCCGTAGCAGGCTGCCCACCGAACGCAGAGCGGTCTCCGTCATCACCCAGCGAGGAAACGGCGGCAGCGCAACGTCCCCGGGGATGTAGGTCAGCTGCTCGCGGCCGTCCGCGGTGAGCCGGACCGGGGTCGGAGCCGCGTCGAAGCCCTGCGCATCGAGCGCGCGGAGGTGGGCGTGAAGGGCGTGCGCGGTGGGCGGCGCCGGGCGTTCCACCAGGGCACCGCGGCGGGAGACCGCGCCCGCGTTCGCCATGCCGCCGTTGAGAGCTTCGCCCTCTGCCGTCCCGCCCTCGGATGTCATACCGATCACGCTACCGGCGGTCGGTACTGGTGGGGCCGGATCCGATGGGCGCTTCGAACTCGCGCTCCCCTGCCGGGCGCCCTGTCCTGGCCGCGCACGTCTCACTGTGGCTCGACGCGCTCCGCTCCGGCCCGGCTGACGATGCCACCGCGGTCACCGCCGCCCCGTCCGCGGCGTCCTCGGGCGGCTCATCGCGGCCGGCCAGTGGGCGCCGGGCCGGGTGGCTACTCGGAGCGCCGTGGCGACAGTCCGTCCAGCGCCATGCCGACTGCCCTGTCCACGACGGCCCGGTCCGCCCCGGCTGCCCAAGTGCCCCAGCGTCTCAAGGTAATTGGCCTGGCAGGCCCGGGCCGCTACCTGGCGCCGCTGTCTGGAACGGCCTGTCGCCGCCAGATTCCTGCCCCGGAGGCGGCCGCTTCACCGTGCCGGGGTGCTCGTCGGGCCCGGCGGGCCCGTGGGGAATTCCTGGACGCCCAGCACCCGCAGCAGTTCCAGCCGCTCGCGTGTCTCGGTGTCCGCCGGGGTGAGTACCAGCAGCTGCTGGCCCTGGTCGGGGGTGACCAGGGTCTCGCAGTCCATCAGCAGACGGCCCACCCGCGGGTGCAGCAGCGTCTTGCGGTCGGCTCGTCTGACCGCCACCTCGTGGTCGGCCCAGAGCCGGCGGAAGTCGGGGCTCGCGGCCCGCAGCCGGTCGAC
>NZ_JAAGLN010000366.1 GCF_010548145.1 Streptomyces sp. SID10853 | reverse complement strand
GGCCGGGAGCACGGACCAGCGGCCCGCCACGGTCGGCGGCCCGGTCCGGGAGACGGGGCGCGCTCCCGTGGTGAGTGAGCCGTACCGCCCGCGCGGGACCGTCCGGCGGGCGCGGTGGGCGGTGGAGCCGGCTGTCCGGCCCGAGCCGAGGAGGGCGCGGAGCGGGGCCAGGGTGTCGTTGGTCAGCCGGCCCGACCAGGCCAGGTCCCAGATGGCGTCGGCCAGTTGGGGATCTGTGCAGTCCGGGTGGGTGGTGGCCTGGACGTGGTCCTTGAGCTGGCGGAAGAAGAGGCCGTAGCCGGGGGAGAGGGCCTGGAGCACGGACTCGTGCAGCGCGCTCAGTTCCAGTGGGTGCGGCGGCGGGACGAGCAGCGGTGCGCTGTCCGCCAGGAAGAGGGAGATCCAGCCGTCCTTGCCCGGAAGGGCGCCCGCGCCCGCCCAGACGACCTCACCGGTGGTGGTGAGTTCGTCCAGGAGGGCCGGGGTGTAGCCGGACACCCTCGCGGGCAGGACCAGTCTCTCCAGCGCGGAGGCGGGGACGGGCGCCCCCTGGAGCTGCTCGATGGCGCGGGCCAGACCGTCGATGCCGCGCAGGCCGCCGGCGCCGAGATGCTGCCACTGGGGGAGGAACGAGGCGAGGGCCTCGGGCGGAACCGGTTCGAGTTCCTCGCGCAGCGCCGCGAGGGAGCGGCGGCGGAGCCTGCGCAGCACTGTGGCGTCGCACCACTCCTGGCCGATGCCCGAGGGATGGAACTCGCCCTGGACGACCCGGCCGGCGCCGGCGAGCCGCTGCAGCGCGCCGTCCGTGACCGCGCTGCCCAGACCGAAGCGTGCCGCTGCCGTCGACGAGGTGAACGGGCCGTGCGTGCGGGCGAAGCGGGACAGCAGATCGCCGAGCGGATCCTTGACCGGCTCGGTGAACGCCTCGGGCACGCCCACCGGCAGCGCGGTGCCGAGCGCGTCTCGCAGCCTGCCCGCGTCCTCGATCGCCGCCCAGTGGTCGGTGCCCGCGATACGGACCCGGATGGCGCGGCGGGACGCCGCCAGCTCCGGCGCCCAGTGCGGCTCGGCCCCGCGCTCGGCCAGCTCGGCGTCCGTCAGCGGGCCCAGCAGCCGCAGCCGGTCCGCGACCCCCTCGGCGTCCTTGACCCGCCGGTCGTCCGTCAGCCACTGGAGCTCGCGCTCCAGCTCTTCCAGCACATCGGCGTCCAGCAACTCGCGCAGTTCGGCCCGGCCCAGCAGCTCGGCAAGCAGCCGGGAGTCCAGCGAGAGGGCCGCCGCCCGCCGCTCCGCCAGCGGCGAGTCGCCCTCGTACAGGAACTGGGCGACATAGCCGAAGAGGAGCGAGCGGGCGAACGGCGAGGGCTCGGCCGTGGTGACTTCGACGAGCCGGACGCGGCGCGACTCGATGTCGCCCATCAGCTCGGTGAGGCCCGGTACGTCGAACACGTCCTGGAGGCACTCACGGACGGCTTCGAGGACGATGGGGAACGAGCCGAACTCGCTCGCGACCTGGAGGAGCTGGGAGGCACGCTGGCGCTGCTGCCACAGAGGTGTCCGCTTGCCCGGGCTGCGGCGCGGCAGGAGCAGGGCGCGCGCGGCGCACTCCCGGAAGCGGGAGGCGAACAGGGCCGAGCTGCCCACCTGATCGGTGACGATCTGATTGATCTCACCCTTGTCGAAGGCCACATCGGCCGCCCCGAGCGGGGCCTGTTCGGTGTCGTACTCGACGCCCGGGGCGGCCGGATCGGCGTCCAGCAGATCGAGGCCCATCAGGTCGGCGTCGGGGAGCCGCAGCACGATCCCGTCGTCGGCGTGCATGACCTGGGCGTCCATCCCGTACCGCTCGGAGAGCTTGGCGCCGAGCGCGAGGGCCCAGGGCGCGTGCACCTGCGCGCCGAACGGGGAGTGCACCACCACCCGCCAGTCGCCCAGCTCGTCACGGAACCGTTCGACGACGATGGTCCGGTCGTCCGGGACATGGCCGCAGGCCCGGCGCTGCTCGTCCAGATAGGAGAGGACGTTGTCGGCTGCCCAGGCGTCCAGCCCGGCGGCGAGCAGCCGCAGTCTCGCGTCGTCCGGGGCGAGCCCGCCCACCTCGCGGAGGAACGCGCCCACGGCACGGCCCAGTTCGAGCGGGCGGCCCAGCTGGTCGCCCTTCCAGAACGGCAGCCGGCCCGGCACCCCGGGGGCCGGGGTGACCAGCACCCGGTCGCGGGTGATGTCCTCGATGCGCCAGGACGTGGTGCCGAGGGTGAAGACGTCGCCCACCCTGGACTCGTAGACCATCTCCTCGTCCAGCTCACCGACACGCCCCCCGCCCTTCTTGGGGTCGGCCCCGGCGAGGAAGACGCCGAAGAGCCCGCGGTCGGGGATGGTGCCGCCGGATGTGACGGCGAGGCGCTGCGCCCCTGGGCGGCCCGTGACCGTACCGGCGATGCGGTCCCACACCACGCGCGGGCGCAGCTCCGCGAAGGCGTCCGACGGATAGCGTCCGGCGAGCATGTCCAGGACCGCCGTGAAGGCGGACTCCGGAAGCGCGGCGAAGGGCGCGGCCCGGCGCACCACCGCCAGCAGGTCGTCGGCCTGCCAGCTGTCGAGCGCCACCATGGCGACCAGCTGCTGGGCCAGCACATCCAGCGGGTTCGACGGGATCCGCAGCGCCTCGATCGAGCCGGTCCGCATCCGCTCGGTCACCACGGCGGCCTGCACCAGGTCCCCGCGGTACTTGGGGAAGACCACACCCGTGGAGACGGCGCCCACCTGGTGTCCCGCGCGCCCGACCCGCTGGAGGCCGGAGGCCACCGAAGGCGGTGACTCGACCTGGACGACCAGATCGACCGCCCCCATGTCGATCCCCAGCTCAAGGCTGGATGTGGCCACCACGGCGGGCAGCCGGCCCGCCTTCAGATCCTCCTCGACCTGGGCGCGCTGCTCCTTGGACACCGAGCCGTGGTGCGCGCGGGCCAGCAGGGCGGGCGCCCCCTTGGCCGCGCCCGACTCGGCCATCACCTCGGCGGGGGAGTGCGCCTCCGGCATGACCTCGCCGGTGGCCCGCTCGTACGCGATCTCGTTCAGCCTGTTGCACAGGCGCTCCGCCAGGCGGCGGGAGTTGGCGAAGACGATCGTCGAGCGGTGTGCCTGGACCAGGTCGGCGATGCGCTCCTCGACGTGTGGCCAGATGGACGGCTTCTCCGCCTTGTCCGGGTCCGTGTCGGAGGCCGGTGAACCGCCCAGCTCACCGAGGTCCTCGACGGGGACGACCACCGACAGGTCGAATTCCTTGCCCGAGGGCGGCTGCACGATCTCGGCCTTGCGCTGCGGTGAGAGATAGCGGGCGATCTCGTCCACCGGCCTGACCGTCGCGGACAGCCCGATACGGCGGGCCGGGCGCGGCAACAGCTCGTCCAGCCGCTCCAGGGACACCGCGAGATGCGCACCCCGCTTGGTGCCCGCGACGGCGTGCACCTCGTCCAGGATCACTGTCTCCACGCCCGCCAGCGCCTCGCGCGCCGATGAGGTCAGCATCAGGAACAGCGACTCGGGGGTGGTGATCAGGATGTCCGGCGGCCGGAGCGCCATCGAGCGCCGCTCCCCGGCGGGGGTGTCACCCGAGCGGATACCGACCCGCAGATCGGGCTCCGGCAGTCCCAGCCGCACCGACTCCTGGCGGATACCGGTGAGCGGGCTGCGGAGATTGCGCTCGACGTCCACGGCGAGCGCCTTGAGCGGGGAGACGTACAGGACCCGGCAGCGCTTCCTGGCATCGGCGGGCGGCGGCGCCGACGCCAGCTGGTCGAGGGCGGCCAGGAACGCGGCGAGCGTCTTGCCCGAGCCGGTCGGGGCCACGACCAGCACATCGGACCCGGCCCCGATCGCCCGCCAGGCACCGTCCTGGGCCGGGGTGGGCGCGGTGAAGGCCCCCGTGAACCAGCCGCGGGTAGCGGGGGAGAAGGAGTCGAGCGCTGACGTCACCATGTCCCCATCGTGCACTCCACCACTGACAACCGCCCGGACCAGGGGAAACAATGGAGGCATGGAGCCATGGGCGGCAGCAGCGCCGGGTGACGAGGAGCGGGCACGGCACTGGCGGCTCGACGAGCTGCCGGGCGTCGATCTGCTGCACGCCCGCTACATCAGCAAGTCCTTCCCCCGGCACACCCACGAGTCGTTCGTCATCGCCGCGATCACCCATGGCGTCGAGGCGTTCCGCCACCGCGACCAGCTGGTCAGGGCAGGGGTGGGGGAGCTGGCCCTCGTCAACCCCGACACCGCGCACACCGGATTCGCCGGAGTGCCCGAGGGCTGGATCTACCGCACGCTCTATCCGCACGCCGCACTGATCGCCGAGGTCGCCGCCGACCTCAGCACCCTGAGAGGACCGGTCGGTTTCACATCGCCCGTCGTCGGTGATCCACGGGCCGCACAGCTCGTCGTCGGAGTGCACCGCGCGGCCGAGCAGGGCAACGGGCTGGCCGCCGGCAGCCTGCTGCGGCTCGCCGTCGCCCGGCTGCTGCGCACCCACGGCGGCCGGCTCCCGGAGCGCCCGG
>NZ_JAAGLN010000365.1 GCF_010548145.1 Streptomyces sp. SID10853 | reverse complement strand
GGTGATCCGGCGGTGGCCGTGGCAGGCCGCGGCGACCTCGGGGGCGGCCAGCTGCCACTCCACGAGCAGCCGGTCGGTGTCGTCGGGGCCGTTGATGCCGTCGTTCATCGGGCCGTCGAAGTTGGGCAGGTACTGCACGGGCCGGGCGGCCAGCTTGCCGATGTTGAAGTAGGCGTTGCGCCGCACCAGCGGGTCGAAGGTCCAGGACACCTGCGCCGCGCCCCGCTGGAGCGCCCAGGAGCGCTGGTGCGTCTTGAGGGCGAAGCCGACGCTGCGGCCGCGCATCCGGGCCGAGACTCCCGCGATGTGGCTGTGCAGTGCGCCGTCGGGCGGCGGGCCGAAGAAGCCGATACAGGCGCCGGCCGGCTCGCCGCCCGCGTCCGTGTCGAAGGCGGCCGCGACATAGCTGCCCGCCTTGTCCATCGCCCGCAGCAACTCGGTGGTCGCCAGGGCGTTCTCACCGGCCGGTTTCCAGACGCCCTCGAAGAGGCGGCAGGCGGCCTCCAGATCCGGCAGGGAGCTGATCGGCCGTACCTGGCAGCCCGCCCGGTGCGCCGCGGCGCCGGCCGCCGTCAGCGCGTCCGCCAGGGTCCCGTGCCCGGTCTCCCGTACGCACGGGGTGGCGGCCGGCATGTCCGTCATCGGGTGCTCCCGCCGGTCGTCGCCGTGTCGCTGTCGCGTGCCGGCCGCGGGTACTCGGCGAGCAGACCGGCGATGAGCGCCGCCAACAGCGCGGTGCGACGCGGGAGTTCGCTGACGACCACAGGTTCGTCGGCGGCGTGCGCTCCGCCGCCCACCGCGCCGAGCCCGTCCAGGGTCGGCACACCCGCACCCGCGGTGAAGTTGCCGTCCGACGCTCCGCCCACGGCTGCGGCCGTGAGCGGGGCGAGGCCCAGCTCTCCGGCCAGCCGGGCGGCGCGGCGGTAGAGCGCGTCCGACGCGCTGTGCGGCAGGGGCGGGCGGTTGGGGCCGCCGGTCACCTCGACGGTCGCGCCGTCGAGCACGGGCCGCAGCCCGTGGAGAGCGGTGTCCACCCGGGTCTGTTCCGCGACGTCGCGCACCCGGACGTCGACGGAGAACCGGCTGTGGGCGGGGACGGTGTTGGCGGTGGTCCCCGCGGTCACCCGGGTCGGGGTGACCGTGGTGCCGCCGCCGGGGTCGGACAGGGCGGCGACGGCGAGTATCTGGTGGGCGGTCTCGATGCCCGCGTTCACCCCGCGGTGCGGCTCCAGGCCCGCGTGGGCGGCCCGGCCGCCGACCTGTATCCCGTACAGGGAAACCCCTTTGCGTTCGGTCTTCAGCGCGCCGCCGTCGGCGGACGCCTCCAGGACCAGCGCCGCGGCGCAGCCGGCCGCCTCGGACTCGATCAGCTCCCGCGACGACGGCGAGCCGATCTCCTCGTCGCCGGTGATCAGGAGGGTCGTCCCGGCCGCGGCTCCGGCGCCGAGTGCGGCGATGGCGTGGAAGGCCATGACGAGTCCGGCCTTCATGTCGAAGCAGCCGGGCCCGCGGAGCACTCCGTCCAGGACGGTGAACGGGTGGGTGTCCAGTGAGCCGATGGGCCACACCGTGTCGTGGTGGCCGAGCAGCAGCAGGCGCCGGGGGCCGCTCCCCAGCCGCCAGCGCAGATGCGTGCGGCCGTCGAGAGTGATCAGCTCGGGCCCGGTGCCCAGGTACGGTGCGGCGGTCGCGGCGACCGCATTGGCGCTGCGGGCCACGGCGGCGAGGTCGGCGGACGGCGACTCCGTGCGGACGAGGCGCCCGATGTCGTCGATCATGGCGGGCAGCCGGCGCTCGAACAGAGCGACGGGGATGTGCTCGTGAGGCATTCGCATGCCGTGCGGTCCCTTCCCCTCAGGTAGGTCAGGCATGTCAGGACACCTTCGGGGTGGCGCGGACACCGAAGTGCACATACGGCTCACCGGTCGCCGGGGTGTAGAAGGTCACGGGGGTCCATGACCGGCTGCCGGGCAGCATGACGACGAAGAGGTCGTCGGTCACGGGCACCAGGCCGGCCTCCTGCACCGTCTCGGGTACCAGATCGGCGAGCGGGCCCGTCACGGTGTGGCGCAGCCGTAGCCCTGCGGTGCGCGGCCCCGCCCTGCGAGATCCGTCGGTGCGCGGTCCTTCGGTGCGGGATCCGTCGGCGTCCTCGATGATCTCGATGCGCGCACCGGCCCGTTCGTACCGGCCGAGGTGGCGGCCGGCATCGACCGGCGCCGGGGTGGCCGGGGGCTGGAGCGGCTGCGGCAGGGTGACCCCGGCCAGCTCGGCGAAGATCTCCGTGAAGAGTTCGAGGTAGAGGTCGTGGGTGCTCCCGCCGTTGGTGAGGAGGGTGACGGCGAGGTCCTGTTCCGGCAGCAGCCGCAGGAACGCCGACTGGCCGATGGTGTTGCCGTCATGTCCGAGCATCCGGTGGCCGTCCGCGTCGAAGCGGATCCAGCCGAGCCCCCAGGAGTCCCCGAGTGTGTGCACGTCCGGCAGGTCGACCTGCTTCTCGGTCATCGCGTGTGCGGCCCGCTCCGACAGGACACGGGTGCCGTCGGCGGTGGTGCCACCGGCGAGGTGCATCCGGGCGAAGGCCAGTACGTCGGCGGCCGACGCGGTGATCAGTCCGGCCGGTCCTGCCGAGCGGGGCAGGCCCCACACCGGGACCGGCCTGGGGTCCTGACCGCCCTCGGCGTCGTGCCCCATCGCGGTACGGAAGCGCAGCGCCTCCTCGGGCAGCGTGACGGTGTGGGTGAGGCCGAGCGGTGAGCAGAGCCGCTCCTTGACGGCGCTGTCCCAGCTCATGCCGGTGAGCTTCTCGACGATCCGGCCGGCCAGCACGAAGCCCGAGTTGCAGTACGAGAACGTCACCCCCGGCGGATGGATCTGCGCCGCCGTGATCAGTTGGTCCACATACCCCTGGAGGCAGTCGTCACCGCGGCCGGTGTCGGTGAAGATGTCGCCGTCGATGCCGCTGGTGTGGGTGAGCAGATGCCGTACGGTCAGCTGCTCCAGCGCGCGCGGGTCGGACAGCCGCAGCTCGGGGAGGACATCGCTGACCGGGGCGTCGAGGTCGAGCTTCCCCTCCTCGACGAGTTGCATGATCAGGGTGGCGGTCCACACCTTGGTGAGGGACCCGATCTGGAAGAGCGAGTCCTCGGTGGCCCTGACGCCCGTGTTCTTGTTGAGCACACCGCAGGCGGCCAGGGCGAGTTCGCCGCCACGTGATATGCCCAGGACCGCGCCCGGCACCCGGTGCCTGGCCGCCAGCTCGCCGAGCCTGGCCTCCCAGTGCGCGGCGTCCAGCGGGGCACGGGCCGTACGCCCGGACCCTGCCCCGGACCCCGCGTGGCACTCCACCCAGTCGACGACGCGGCGGGCGAGGTCGGCCCGGTGCGAGGGCGGCCCGTCGAGCAGGAACAGGTGCGAGCCGCCCGGGTAGAGCACCAGCCGGGCGGGGACACCCCGCACCCTCAGCGCGGTGAACCACTGCTCGGCCTGCCCGACCGGGCAGCGCTCGTCGGCCGCGCCGTGCACCACCAGCGTCGGGGTGCGGACGTGCTCCACCCGTGCGTACGGGGAGAGTTCGGCGTAGCGCTCACGGTTCTCCCACGGCTCCCCGCCCAGTTCGGTCGCAGCCAGCGGATGGGCCTGGTCGCTGGTGCCGCACATGCTGGTGAGGTCGCTGACCACGCCACCGGCGACGGCGGCGGCGAAGCGGTTGTCACGGCTGGTCAGGTAGCAGGTCATGAAGCCGCCGTAGCTGTAGCCGGCCACGGCCAGCCGCCGGGGGTCGGCGGTCCCTTCGGCGACCAGGGTGTCGAGCGGTTCGAGGAAGTCCGGCGCGTCGGCCGCGCCCCATGCCCCGCGTGCGGCGGTGAAGAACGCCGCGCCGTAGCCGTCGCTGCCACGGGGGTTGAGCAGCAGCACCGACCAGCCGCGTGCCGCCAGCACCTGGTGGTACGGGTGGAAGGGGTCGGCCGCCCCGTTCCAGGCGTTGTGCGGGCCGCCGTGGATGTCGAGCAGCAGCGGCGTGGGGCCGGTGACGGCCGGGTCGCGCAGCAGCCAGCCGTGCACCGTGGTGCCGTCGGACACGGTGAACTCCCGCTCCTGCGGGGCCAGCAGCTCCACCTCGCCCAGCGCCGCCCCGTGCCGGGTGAGCACCTGCTCGCGCCCGGTGGACAGCTCGACGGTCACGATCTCGCCGTACGAGGTGGGGGTCGCCAGCACGAAGGCGGCGGTGTCAACCGCGGTGGACAGGCCGGAGACGACGCGGCCCGCGCCGCCGACGAGCGGGCGGGCATCGCCTCCGTCGGCGTCCATCGCGTACACATGGGTGCAGCCGCGTTCACGCAGACAGAGCAGCAAACGGCTTCCGCCGGCGGCCGGTTGGGGCAGCGCGCCCGGGTAGCCGGGGCCGCCGGGCATCACATTGCGGTCGAGTCCGGCGGTGAGGTCGACGTCTGCGCCGCCGTGCAGCGGGACGCGCAGCAGGCTGGCGTGGCCGAGTGCGGTGTCCGTGCGGCCCACGACCAGCAGCGCGTCGGCGTCGGCGGCCCAGTTGACGGCGTACGCGGTGCCCTCACCCGGGCCGGCCGGCCG
>NZ_JAAGLN010000364.1 GCF_010548145.1 Streptomyces sp. SID10853 | reverse complement strand
GGCGGAGGCGGTCATCTCCGCCACGGCGTGCGCGATCGCCAGGGCGTGCACCGCGAACCCGGCCTGGTCGCCGCGGTCCCTGCGCAGCCCCGCCAGCTGGTGGCCGATCACCGGGGCCAGGGCGCCGCGGGTGGCCTCGATGGCGTCCTCGGTCTCCTCGACGACCGGGCGCCCGGTGATCCTGGCCCGGCACACCTGCGCGACCGTATGGAGGAGCAGACCGCTCGCCGTCTCGGTCAGCCCCGAGTGGTGGAAGGCCAGCGACCACTGCTCGTGCCGGTGCTGGAGGTTGCGCGCCACCCCCGGCAGGTGCGCGGGCGCCAGCGACTCGGCCCTGAACTGCTCCAGCATCTCGAAGACCAGCCGCGCCGTCCGGTCGTCAGGGCGCAGCCGCCGGTGCAACTCCTGGTCGGAGTGGGCGAGCCGCAGCGCAAGGCCGTCCGCCGCACCACGGAAGGAGCCGAAGTCGTCCTGCGCCGAGGGGTAGAGGTGCGGTGCGAACACCGGGAGCGCCTGCTGTCCGCGGTGCGGCCGCCCGCCCCTGAAGTGCAGGTCCGGTACGCCGCTGAGGGCGCGGACCGCCGCACCGCACAGCTCCTGGACACGTTGCCGGTGACGGACCGCGGCCTGGGTGCCGCCCATGTCAGGCGCCCCGGACCGGCTCGCCCGCGAGCGGTCCGTGCCCCGGCGCCCGTCCCGGCTCCTCCGCCTCCCGGCCGAAGCAGCGCTGGAAGTACTCGGCCACGACAGGGCGTTCGTCCTCGTCGCAGCGGTTGAGGAACGACAGCCGGAACGCGGCGGCGCTGTCGCCGAAGATCTCGGTGTTCTCCGCCCAGGTGATGACCGTACGGGGCGACATCAGCGTCGACAGGTCGCCCGCGCGGAACCCCGCACGCGTCAGCGAGGCGACCGCCACCATCGCGGTCACCAGCTCGCGCCCCGCCCCGTCGGCGAACGCCGGGACCCGCGCCCGAACGATGGCCGCTTCCTCTTCGGCGGGCAGGTAGTTGAGGGCGGCCACGATGTTCCAGCGGTCGATCTGGGCGTGGTTGAGGCGCTGCGCCCCGTGGTAGAGCCCGTTGAGATTGCCCAGGCCCACGGTGTTCGCCGTGGCGAACAGCCGGAACTGCGGGTGCGGGCGCAGCACCGTGTTCTGGTCGAGCAGGGTGAAACGGCCCTCGCGTTCCAGCAGGCGCTGGATGATGAACATGACGTCCGGGCGCCCCGCGTCGTACTCGTCCAGGATCAGGGCGACCGGCCGGCGCAGCGCCCAGGGGATGATGCCTTCCTGGAACGCGGTCACCTGGCGGCCTTCGCGCAGCACCACCGCGTCCTTGCCGACGAGGTCGAGGCGGCTGAGGTGGCCATCCAGATTGACGCGTACGCAGGGCCAGTTGAGCCGGGCGGCCACCTGCTCGATATGGGTGGACTTGCCGGTGCCGTGCAGCCCCTGGACCAGGACCCGCCGGTTGTGGGTGAAACCGGCCAGCAGTGCCAGGGTCACATCGGGGTTGAAGCGGTAGGCGGGATCGGTCTCGGGCACGTGCTCGGACGGTTCGGCGAACGCGGGGACCGTGAGCGGCGATTCGATGCCGAAGACGTCCTTCACGGCCAGTGTGATGTCGGGTCCGGGCGCCGGGGGAGCGGACTCGGCCGATGCCGCGCCGTCGGTGGGGCCCGCGGTCGCGGTACAGGTCGTCATGGGGGAAATTCCCTTCGTCAGGGGGAGTCGGTGGAGCCTTCCGGCGTTCCCTCCGCCTCGATGCGGCTGATCGCCGCCGCGGCGCGCTGGAGCGCGGGCAGGACCTGCAGGGCCTTGTCCGCGGTGAGCCGTACGGCGGGTGCCTGGACGGCGACGCACATGTTGGAACGGGCGCCCTCGCTCGGTACGAGAACCGCCACGCAGACCAGGCCGGGCAGGAACTCCTCGTCGTCCAGGGAGAATCCGTCGCGGCGCACGCGCCGGAACTCCTCCTCCAGAGCGTCGAGATCGGTCACGGTGTTGGGGGTGCACCGCTTGAGCGGTGCGTGGGCGAGCAGCTTGCGCCGCTGCGCCGGGAGCATCTGGGAGAGGATCATCTTGCCGCTGGCCGAGCAGTGGGCGGGCACCCGGGAACCGGCGGTCAGATAGAAGCGCAGCGGCTCGGGGGTCTCCACCCGGTCGAGATAGACCACCTCGTTGCCCGAGAGCGTGGTGATGTTGCAGCTCTCGCCCAGTTCGTCCACCAGGCTGCGCAGCACCGCGTGGCGTGCGCCGTGGTGGGTGGCGTTGAGCAGCAGGTTCTCCGCGAGCTTGCGCAGCCGCGATCCGGTGCCGTAATGCCTGCCGTCGCTCTGGCGGATGAGCAGGCCGGCGCTCTCCAGCTGCTGCAGCATGCGGTGCAGCGTCGGTTTGGGCATGCCGGTCTCCTCGACCAGGCCCTGGAGCGAGACCAACTGGTCCTTGGAAGCGATCAGTTCGAGCAGCGCGAAGAGCCGCATGGTCGGCGTATCGCCGTTGAGCGCGGCGGGGTCGGATGCGCGTGACAGGTCCACGGTAGCTCCAGGTCGGTCCAAATTCCGGAAACTAGCGTAACAGGTATCGATTTTCGGAACCTACCGTTGACGGAGTGCAATCGGGTCCCTATGGTCCACTCAGATCCTGATTTCAGGAACGCCACGTACCGATTCTTTATGAGATCCGGTGTGCTGAAGGAGTGGAACCATGAGCGAGAACCCCGCGGACACCAGCCGTACTGTCGCGGCAGGCCCGCAGCGGATGACGCCGTCGGAGGCGTTCGTCGAGACGATGGTGGCCAATGACGTCACCGATATCTTCGGCATCATGGGCTCGGCGTTCATGGATGCCATGGACATCTTCGCCCCGGCCGGCATCCGTCTGGTGCCCGTCGTCCACGAGCAGGGCGCCGCCCACATGGCCGACGGATACGCCCGGGTCAGCGGTCGGCACGGGGTCGTCATCGGCCAGAACGGCCCCGGCATCAGCAACTGCGTCACCGCCATCGCGGCCGCGTACTGGGCACACAGCCCCGTCGTCATCGTGACCCCCGAGACCGGCACCATGGGCATGGGCCTGGGCGGCTTCCAGGAGGCCAACCAGCTGCCGATGTTCCAGGAGTTCACCAAGTACCAGGCCCATGTGAACAACCCGAACCGCATGGCCGAGTTCACCGGCCGCGCCTTCGACCGGGCCATGTCGGAGATCGGCCCGACGCAGCTGAACATCCCGCGCGACTACTTCTACGGCGACATCAACACCGAGATCCCGCGGCCGAACCGGCTGGACCGCGGCGCGGGCGGCGAGAAGAGCCTGAACGAGGCCGCCGAACTGCTGGCCACCGCCGAGTTCCCGGTCATCATCTCCGGCGGCGGCGTCGTCATGGCCGACGGCGTCGACCAGTGCAAGGCGCTCGCCGAGCGGCTCGGCGCCCCGGTCGTCAACAGCTATCTGCACAACGACTCGTTCCCCGCGAGCCACCCGCAGTGGTGCGGGCCGCTGGGCTACCAGGGCTCCAAGGCCGCGATGAAGCTGATCGCCAAGGCCGATGTCGTGGTCGCGCTCGGCTCCCGTCTCGGCCCGTTCGGCACCCTGCCCCAGCACGGCATGGACTACTGGCCGAAGAACGCGAAGATCATCCAGATCGACGCCGACCACAAGATGCTCGGCCTGGTCAAGAAGATCACCGTCGGCATCTGCGGCGACGCCAAGGACGCGGCGGCCGCACTCACCGAGCGGCTCGAAGGCCGCACCCTGGACTGCGACGCCACCCGCGAGCAGCGGGCCGCGACCATGAAGGCCGAGCAGGACGCGTGGGAGGAAGAGCTCAGCGCCTGGACCCACGAGAAGGACCCCTTCAGCCTCGACATGATCGCCGAGCAGGAGGAAGAGGAGGGCGACTGGCTGCACCCGCGCGAGGTGCTGCGGGAGCTGGAGCGCGCCATGCCGCCGCGCGTCATGGTCTCCACCGACATCGGCAACATCAACTCCGTCGCCAACAGTTATCTCCGCTTCGAGGAGCCCCGCTCCTTCTTCGCGCCGATGAGCTTCGGCAATTGCGGCTACGCCCTGCCGACCATCATCGGTGCCAAGGCCGCGGCCATGGACCGCCCGGCGATCTCGTACGCGGGGGACGGCGCCTGGGGCATGAGCATGGGCGAGATCATGACCGCCGTACGGCACGACATCCCCGTCACCGCCGTCGTCTTCCACAACCGCCAGTGGGGCGCGGAGAAGAAGAACCAGGTCGACTTCTACAACCGGCGCTTCGTCGCGGGAGAGCTGGAGAACGAGAGCTTCGCCGCGATCGCCGAGGCCATGGGCGCCGACGGCATCGTCGTGGAGAAG
Source organism: Streptomyces sp. SID10853 (assembly GCF_010548145.1). Lineage (GTDB taxonomy): Bacteria > Actinomycetota > Actinomycetes > Streptomycetales > Streptomycetaceae > Streptomyces. The sequence goes on along the minus strand of NZ_JAAGLN010000364.1, from coordinate 340 downwards.
CTCTCCGACGTCGGCCCCGCGCTGCAGAAGGCCGTCGACGCCCAGATGAACGAGGGCCGCACCACGGTCATCGAGATCATGTGCACCCGTGAGCTCGGCGACCCGTTCCGCCGCGACGCGCTGTCCAAGCCGGTGCGCTACCTGGAGAAGTACCAGGACTACGTCTGAGTGACCCGGGCCGGCCGCCCCTCGTGCCGGCCGGCCCCCGCCCGGGTCCGGGGCCTCGCCGTCCGGACGGACCCGGCCTGAACCGGACGAGAGCACCCGGACAGCCCCTGAACCGCGGGGGTTCCGGTCCCGGCTGCCCTGCGCGGTCCCGGGGCCCCCGCGACACCGGCCG
>NZ_JAAGLN010000363.1 GCF_010548145.1 Streptomyces sp. SID10853 | reverse complement strand
CGGCACGCGCCTGCTCACCGTCACCGACCCGACCGAGACCGCCACCGCCGCGGCCTTCGCGCACACCGCGGTACTCGCCGGACGCCCCGGGAACGCGCCGCCGCTCGCCGAGGCCGGCCGGCTCTTCGGACGGCTGGCCCATCTGCTGGACGCCGTGGAGGACAGGGAAGCTGACGCCGCGTCGGGTGCCTGGAACCCGCTGGCCGCGACCGGCACCTCCCTGGAAGAGGCCCGCCGGCTCTGCGACGACGCACTGCACGGGATCCGGCTCGCGCTGCGCGACGCCGAATTCGCGGACGGCCGGCTGGCGCATGTGCTGCTCGCCCATGAACTCAGGCGCTCGGTCGACCGGGCGTTCGGCGGCAGCTGCAGCCACGGGGCGCCCGGTCCCTTCGGCCCGCCGCCGCCGGGATTCGACCCCGAGGCCCCGGACCGCGACGACCGCGACGACCGCGACGACCGCGACGGACGGGGCGGTCATGGTGGCCATGGCGGGCCGGGGCGGCATCCCAAGCGGGGCTTCCTGGCGGGCTGTGCGGTCGCCGCCGGGCTCTGCTGCACCTGCCGGGCCTGCTGTGCCTCCGAGTTCGAGGGCCCCTGGTCGGGCCGTAAGCGCGAGGGCTGCTGCAACGACTGCGACTGCGACTGTGGCGACTGCTGCGACTGCGGTGACTGCTGCGACTGCAGCGGGTGCGACTGCTGCTGCCCCTGCGACGGCTGCTGACCTCCGTACAGTGCTGCCCGGCAGGGCTACTTGATCTCCGGCGGTGAGATCCGCGACTCCTTGAGGCCGGACGGCACGGTGCCCCACTTCTTCAGGATGCGCTCGTACGTACCGTCCTTGATCAGCCGGTTCACCGCGGCCTGGAAGGCGCGGGCCAGCGGGGTCCCCTTCTTGAAGGCGAACCCCACATCGAGGCGGTGGAACTCATTGAGGAACCGCAGCCCCGGCTGCTGGCGTACGGCGAAGCGCAGACCGTTGATCGTCGACATCACCACATCGCTGCGGCCCTGCTGGAGCGAGCCCCAGAGCGCGGCGCTGTCCGCGTACGTCTGGACCTTGTAGTCCTTCTTTCCCGCCGCCGCGCACTCCTTCTTCGCCGCGGCGAGTGTCGCCTCGAACGTGGTGCCGGCGCCGGTCGCCACATTCAGGCCGCACAGCTGCTTCAGATCGGTGACCTTGCCCAGCTTGCTGTCCTGGCGTACGGCGAAGCCCTGGCCGTCATTGATGTACGTGACGAAGTCGATCACCTTGCGGCGCTCGTCCGTCACCCCGAAATTGCCCACGCCCAGGTCGAATTTGCCGCTGTCGAGCGCGGGCAGAATCGTCTCGAAGCCGGCGGCCTCGCGCTTGAGCCGCAGGCCGAGCGTCTTCGCGGCGGCGTCCGCGAAGTCGATGTCCTGGCCCACCATGGTCTTGCCGTCGGGCAGATAACTGGTGCCGGGCGGCGCCCCGCCGACCGCGGTGGCCAGGGTCAGCGTGCCCCCTTTCCGTACCGCGGCGGGGAGCAGCGCGACAGCCGCCGGGTCGGGGCGGATGTCCGACACCACGTCGCGGGTCGGGAGCGCGGCCGGCTTCGCCACGGACTTCGCACCGCTGCCCGTGGTCGCCGGGTCGCCCGAGCCGCAGGCCGTCAGGGCCAGGGCGGCCGCGGTGATCAGGGCTGAGGCGGCGCCTCTTCGGGTCTTGCTCATGACGTCGGACACTCCAGAAGAGCCCACGGGAAACGGGGGCAGCGAAGGAACAGAGAGGTGACGGAGAGGGGGAGCGAGGAAAGGCGAGGGGAGGGGTGAGGAAGGCGCTGCGCGGGTGAAGACGTGAGTGATCAGCGCGACACCGCGGCGCGGGCGCCGGACGGGATCGCGTGAAAAGGGGCCCGGGGAACAGGGCACTGGAGCGAGAGCGGGGGCGATACGCGAAGAGACGCGCAGCGGAAGAACGCGCAGCGAGAAGGCGCGGGGGTCAGCTCAACAGGAAGAGGACCACACTCGACCGAAGTCGATGTGGGAGCGTGTGACCAGCCACTGCTGCGGATGCATGGCCCAAGTGGAACAGGCATCCGTTTCCCCGTCAACTGCCCTGGGGTCTGTCGTCAAAGTGCCGCCTGCCGCGCGGGGTCTGGCACGCACGCTCGCGGCGTTGCCGAAATGCCCTAGTAGCTCCGCCACGAGACCATTTCGGCGCCTTGCGATCGCACGCACCAGACCCCGCGCGGCCGCCCTTCGGGCGACGACGGCACTTTGACGACAGACCCTGAGACGTAACGCCCACAGTGTGGACACCCTTGACAGCGCACAGAACCAGCGCCGTAATCTCAGCAACGGACCGTGCTGAGGGGCTCGGTCCGCGCTGCACCGCGTGAAGGCATCACCGTGTTCGATCTCAGCATCCACGGAGCCTTCTCATGTCCGCGTCGTCAGACACTCTTCCTCAGCTCTCCCTGGCACCGCCCGGGGACGACGACCCGGTGCCGCGCATCGTGCCGGTCCGCCGCACCGGCCAGTGGGCGGCAGCCGCGGTGGTCCTGGTGCTGCTCGCCGGCGCCCTCACCTCCGTCGTCCGCAACGACGCCTTCCAGTGGGGCGTCGTCGGTGACTACTTCGCCACCACCGCCGTCCTGCGCGGACTCGGCCTGACCCTCTGGCTCACCGCCGCCGTCATGGTGCTCGGTTTCGCCCTCGGCACCCTGCTCGCCGTCATGCGGATGTCCGCCAACCCCGTGCTGCGCGCGGTCGGCTGGGGATACATCTGGCTCTTCAGGTCGACACCGATCCTGGTGCAGCTGCTGTTCTGGTTCAACATCGGAGCGCTCTATCCGCAGATCCTCGGCGTCAAGACCGTCAACCTCCTCGGCCCGGTCACCGTCGCCATCGTCGGACTGACCCTGCACGAGGCCGCGTACGCGGCCGAGGTCGTACGCGGCGGCATCCTCTCCGTCGGACGCGGCCAGATCGAGGCGGCCGAGTCGCTCGGGCTCGGCCGGTGGCGCAGGCTGTGGCGGATCGTCCTGCCGCAGGCCATGCGCTCGATCGTGCCGCCCGCCGGGAACATGCTCATCGGCACGCTCAAGGGCACGTCGATCGTCTCCGTCATTGCCGTCCAGGACCTGCTCTACTCCGTGCAGCTCGTCTACCACCGCACCTACCAGGTCATCCCGCTGCTGCTCGTCGCCACCATCTGGTACGCGCTCGTCACCTCGGTGCTCAGCGCGGGCCAGCACTACATCGAGCGGTACTACGCGCGCGGTGCCCGGTGAGGGCGTCCGTGGCGGTGGTCGGAGCAGGCCCGCGCGGCACCGGATTCCTGGAGCGGCTCGCCGCCAACGCCCCTGAGCTGTACGGGAACCGGCCGCTCGACATCCATCTGATCGACCCGTACCCGCCGGGCGGCGGACGGATATGGCGGCGGGACCAGTCCCCGCTGCTCTGGATGAACTCCATGGCGTCCGACGTCACGATGTTCACCGACGACTCCGCGCAGCCCCTGGAAGGGCCCGTACGCCCGGGCCCCGACTTCGCCCGGTGGGCGGGGGCCGACCCGCAGTCCTTCCCCAGCAGACAGGCGCAGGGCGGCTATCTGCGCTGGGTGTACGAGGAGGCCGTGGCCGCGCTGCCGCCGGGCTCCACGGTGCGCGAGCACCGCACCCGCGCGGTACGGATCAGCGGCCCGCGCGACGGCCGCCAGCAGGTGTGGCTGGAAGGGGAGGCCGAGCCGGTCGTCGCCGAACTGGTGGTGCTCACCATCGGCCACCTGGACGCCGACCCCGACGAGGAGCAGCGGGAACTGGCCCGGTTCGCCCAGCGGCACGGGCTCGTCCATCTGCCGCCCGCCTTCACCGCGGACAGCGATCTGTCGGTGCTCGGCGCCGGCGAACCGGTCGTCGTCCGCGGATTCGGCCTCGCCTTCGTCGACCTGATGGTGCTCCTCACCGAGGGGCGCGGCGGCCGGTACGACGCGCGGGGGGAGTATCTGCCGTCCGGGCGGGAGCCGGTCCTGTACGTCGGATCGCGGCGCGGTGTGCCGTACCACTCCAAGATCGGCTACACCTGGACCGGCGAACGCCCGCCGCTGCCGCGCTTCTTCGGACCCGAGCAGGTGGACGCGTTGCTCGCCGGGCCGGGCCCGGTCGACTTCGAGCGCGACGTACGGCCGCTCATCGACCGGGAGCTCGGATACGCCCACTACCACCGGCTCTTCACCGTCCACCCCGGGCGCACCACCGTCGACTGGCCGGTCTTCGAGGAGAAGTACGCCGCGGCCGCCACCGGAGCGGAGCTGGCGGCGCTGGCCGAGGACGCCGTGCCCGACCCCGCCGACCGCTTCGACCCCGCGGCGCTCGACCGGCCGCTGGACGGCGTACGCCATGACTCCATGGACGCGCTCCAGGAGAGCCTGCGCGGCTACATCGAGGCCGACCTCACCCGCCGCCACGACCCGGAGTACAGCCCGGACCTGGCGGTCTTCCTCGGACTGCTGTCGGTCTACGGGCAGTTGACCCGGCTCGGCGACACCGGGGAGGGCGGCGCCCGCTGGCACGGGTTCTTCAGCTATCTGGCGTCCGGCCCGCCGGGGCCGCGGCTGCGCCGGCTCCTCGCGCTGTCCCGCGCGGGGGTGGTGCGGTTCCTCGGCGCGGGCATCACCGTCGAAACCGACGAGAGCCGCGGGGTGTTCAGCGCGGGCAGCG
>NZ_JAAGLN010000362.1 GCF_010548145.1 Streptomyces sp. SID10853 | reverse complement strand
CGAACAGCTCGGCCGGCTGCGCGGCGAGGCCGAGCGGCTGGCCCCCGCGGACGGCGCGGACGCGCACACCGAACTGCCCGGCGAACTGGCCCCGGCCGACGCGGACGCCGCACAGGCCCTGCTGCGCACCGCCACCGCCGAACTGGGCTCCCGCACCGACGCGTTGGAGACCTCCCGCGCCGCCCACGCCGAACTGCTCCGCGCCCACCGGGCCTCGGAGGAGGCAGCAGGCGGCTTCGACGAATCGGCGGCCCTGCTGCGGGACCTGCTCCGCGACCCGCACCAGGACGACGAGAGCACGGACTCCGCGCCGCCCGAGCCGTACCCCGGCAGCCAGGAGGAGGCCCGCGAGTCGGCCGCCGAGGCCCGCCGCTCACTGCGCGGCTGCGCCGGTGACCTGTCGGCCGCCGAGTCGGCGGTGCGGGAGGCGAGCGACATCCTCGTACGGCATGCCAACGCCACCCGCTTCGAGCAGGTCCGCACCCCGGCTCGCCAGCAGATCCGCGAACTGCCCGCCGCCGCGCTGCCCGAGCACGCCGAGAAGTGGGCGGCGGCCTTCGCCCCCCGGCTGCGGGTGCTCACCGACGAGCTGGAGCAACTGGAGCGCAACCGCGACTCGATCGTCGACCGGCTGCGCGGCCTGGTGGAGTCCGCGCTCACCACACTGCGCTCCGCCCAGCGGCTCTCCCGGCTGCCCGAGGGCCTCGGAGAGTGGTCGGGCCAGGAGTTCCTGCGGATCCGCTTCGACGAGCCGGACCAGGCCACCCTCGCCGAACGGCTCGGCGACGTCATCGACGAGGCGACCAGCGCGGCCCTGAAGAAGAACTCGGATCTGCGCAGGGACGGGATGTCGCTGCTGCTGCGCGCCGTGCACGCGGCGCTCGAACCCAAGGGGGTGGCCGTCGAGATCCTCAAGCCGGACGCCGTACTGCGGGCCGAGCGGGTCCCCGTCGGGCAGATGGGCGACGTCTTCTCCGGCGGACAGCTGCTCACCGCCGCGATCGCCCTCTACTGCACGATGGCCGCCCTGCGCAGCAACGACCGGGGCCGCGACAAGCACCGGCACGCCGGCACGCTCTTCCTCGACAACCCGATCGGCCGGGCCAACGCCACCTATCTGCTGGAGCTCCAGCGTGCGGTCTCGGACGCTCTCGGCGTCCAGCTGCTCTATACGACGGGGCTGTTCGACACCACGGCGCTCGCCGAATTCCCCCTGGTCATCAGGTTGCGCAATGACGCGGACCTCAGGGCAGGGCTGAAGTACATCAGTGTGGAGGAGCATCTGCGGCCGGGTCTCCCGCAGCAGGACCCGGGCGGGGAGCAGGTGCACGGCGAGATCACGGCGACCCGGATGTTCAAACGAGCCGAGCCGGTCCAGAGCGCCCAGCCGGTCGAGGGCGACCGGACGGCCTGAGCCGCTCAGGGCAGGGCCAAGCCGCTCAGGGCAGGGCAGGGCCGAGCTGGGCTGGGGCGAGCCGCTCAGGGCTGGGGCGACAGCCGGGTGGTGCGGTTGGTGGCGGGTATTCGCTCGGCGTCGTGGTCGTGCTCCTGGCGGCGGGCCGCACGCCGTGCCGCCCGGCGCTCCTTGCGGAGCCGACGGGCCGTACTGCTGGGGGAGGACGTCACGCCGTGCCGCTGGTTCCACACCTGGCGGGTGATCCAGACGTCCAGCACCGCCCAGGTCGCGACGACCGTACTCGCCACACTGCTCAGCACCATCGGGAAGGCCAGCCAGGAGCCCGCCACGGTGGACAGGAAAGCCGTCACCGCCTGTATCAGCGTCACGGACACGATGAGCACGGCACGCACCGCGCTCCCACGCACCGGATCCGGCAGCCGGTACCGCCCGACCGGCTCCTCGACCCACAGTGTCCGCAGGGGGGCCTCGCCCTCTTCGATGGCCATGCTCACTTCACCCTCGACCTTCACGCCTCGGCGCTGTCCGACTCCAGAACGGATGCCCGGCTTGGGTCGGTTCAAGCGTCCCCGCCCGTGGTGCGCCCCTCGTACGCAATGACGAACAACTCCCGTCAAAGATTCCCGCCGTCCATAGAATTCCAGCCATCTGCGCAGGGGTGGAAAGTGCCGTCCTGCCGGGGTTATCTCACCGGATCAGGGAAGACGATCTGCTGGGATACCGGGACATCGCATGATCAACTCCCCTGTGAGAGGCTGAAAATAGTCCGGACGTCTCTTCGAGTTGCCTGTGCGGCAGTAGTAGGCTCACGCCGTTTGTTGACGGAACACCACCCCCGCGGGGCGGGGTTGAGCTGGGGGAGGCCATGCGCTTTCGCGGGAAGTCCATCCGCAGGAAGATCGTGGCGCTGTTGCTGGTCCCACTTGTCGCGTTGACGGCGATCTGGACGTTCTCCGTCTATCTCACCGGCCGGGACGCCCTGCAACTGATGCGCACGGGAACCGTCTACAAGAGTGTGGCGCATCCGCTGGTCGACTCCCTCCGGGAGGTCCAGCAGGAACGTTCCCTGACTCTGCGGCAGCTGGTCGATCCCGGAGCGTCCGACATCCAGTCCGCCCTGCGGACCCAGCGCGAGAAGACCGACGCGGCCGTGGCCGGGCTGCGCGGCAGCTCCGGGCGGAGCGACGCGCGCTCCGCGCTGGGCGGGAAGTCCGGACGCCAGCTGAGCACCGTCCTCGACGGGTTCGCCGGCCTCGGCTCGCTGCGCCAGAACGCAGGGAACCACGAGGTGACCCGCCGCGAGGCGTACGACCAGTACAACCGGCTCTGCGACCAGGTCCTCGACTTCCTTGCCGGCCTGCCCACCCTGCAGAACTCCGGCCTCGACAAGGAGGCCCGCGGCCTCGTCGGTATCTCCAGGGCCCGCGAGTCCCTCTCGCGTGAGGACGCCCTCCTCGGCTCCGCCCTCACATCGGGACGGCTCGACCCCCACGACCTGCGCGACATCTCGGACCTCGTCACGGCCCGAAAGATGTACTACACGGTCAGCCTGCCCTCGCTGCCGGGCCAGGGCGGTGACGCGTTCAACGCGTACTGGAGCGGCCCCGCGACCATCCCGGTACGCACCGCCGAGTCGACGGCGATCAGCAAGAACCCCGGCAGCTCCACCATCACCGGCTCAGCCTCCCGCTGGAGCACCGACGCCGGCCGCACCCTCAGCCATCTCGACACGCTGGACACCCGGGCCCGCGAGGACTTCCAGGGCCGGGTGAAGCCCGCGGTCGTCGGCGTCTTCGCCAAGGCGGGGATCGCCGCGCTGCTCGGCATCGGCGGACTGCTGGTGTCCCTCGTGGTGTCCGTACGCATCGGACGCGAACTCATCCGCGACCTCAGCCGGCTGCGCAAGGAGGCGCACGAGGTCTCCGGGGTGCGGCTGCCCGCCGTGATGCGCCGGCTCGCAGCCGGGGAACAGGTCGACATAGAGACCGAGGCGCCCCGCCTGGAGTACGCGAAGGACGAGGTCGGCCAGGTCGGCCTGGCCCTCAACACCGTGCAGCGCGCGGCGGTCGAAGCCGCTGTGCGCCAGGCCGATCTGCGCCGCGGGGTCTCCGATGTCTTCGTGAACCTCGCCCGCCGCAACCAGGTCCTGCTGCACCGCCAGCTGACGCTGCTCGACAGCATGGAACGGCGTACGGAGGACACCGAGGAGCTCGCCGACCTGTTCCGCCTCGACCACCTCACGACCCGTATGCGCCGGCACGCCGAGGGCCTGGTGATCCTCTCCGGGGCCTCCCCGTCCCGGCAGTGGCGCAAGCCCGTCCAGCTGATGGACGTCGTACGCGCGGCGGTCGCCGAGGTCGAGGACTACGAACGGATCGAGGTACGGCGGCTGCCGAGGATCGGGGTCGGCGGCCCCGCTGTCGCCGACCTCACCCACCTCATCGCCGAACTCCTGGAGAACGCCACGGTGTTCTCGCCGCCGCACACAGCGGTGCAGGTACTGGGCGAGCGCGTCGCCAACGGCTTCACCCTGGAGATCCACGACCGCGGACTCGGAATCGCGGCCGACGCGCTGCTCGACGCCAACCTCCGGCTCGCCGAGACCCCCGAGTTCGAGCTGTCGGACACCGACCGGCTCGGCCTCTTCGTGGTGAGCAGGCTCGCGCAGCGGCAGAACGTGCGGGTCTCGCTCCAGCCCTCGCCGTACGGCGGCACCACCGCGGTCATCTTCATCCCGGTGGCGCTGCTCACCGACGCGTCCGACCTCGACGACACCCCGGACGCGGAAACCACGGCCGCCGGATCAGGACCCGACGGCGCCGGTTTCCGCGCGGACCGGCGGTCCGGGCACCGGAACGGCTCGCGCTCCGGGCTCGCGCCGGTGCCGGCCGCCGGGCGGACACCGGTCTCCGTGATCGACGGTCCTGTCGAACTGGAGCCGCCCGTGGACTCGTTGACGTTCGACGACAGCGGTGACCTGGCCGACGACGAGGACAGCACACCGGGCGGGATCTTCCGCCACCGCGCGGTGGCGCCGGCACCCGACCAGCACCAGCAGACGCCCGACGAAGCAGCGGCGCCCCGGAGCGCCACCCGGCCCGCCGCCGGCCCCGTCGGACTGCCCAGGCGCCGCAAACCCGGTCAGCCGACCCTGGTCTCCGACCACGGCCGCAGGGTCGACATCCCGGAATCCACCCGGCAGGAGCCCGCGCGGCCGGATTCCGTGCGGCCGGAGCCCGCCCGGCCCGAATCGCGCAGGCCCGAATCCCAGCGGCC